>DATDKT010000170.1:0-9534 GCA_036519775.1 Rubrobacteraceae bacterium | reverse complement strand
GCAAGTAACCGCAAAAGTGGGGATTGCCGACCCCCGTTGCGGCCCCGTCTTCGGTGACGCCGCTCGATTGCAGATGGCCCCGCGATCCTTCCACCAGGGCCCAAAACTTGAGCGAACTGGTGCGGAGCACGACCTCCCCGTTGTCTCCCCGATACGCGAACATCGCTCGCCAGCCTTGGGGCAAAGACATACCTTTGCCCATCATCTTGTCCGGCACTACCTACCTCCCTTCCGTCTCCTTCTATATCAGGGTATCAGAGCGCCTCTACCTGAGGCAGGAAACCGGAGCCCCTTGAGAAGACCCCTGACCACACCCCTAATTAGCGCCGGGTGAAACCTGCTCGACCCAACATCTTGGGCAGGCGAAAGATGGTTTCTCTCTACCCCTTGGGAGCTCGGGGCGGCCGGGTATGGTTGAGCATAGGATGACGCACTTAATGCGAGACAACGCGAGACGAAAGGAGACGCTATCTTGAGCATCGCTGCTTTGGGTATCGCGGTGACTTACCTGCTCATCATCATCGCCGGCGCCATCGGAGCGCTCTTGGGTGTGATCTGGCTCTTCGAAGACACACTAGATGCGACCACAAGAACCGGACGCGAAACCGTTAAGGACTTGCGATACCCTGATGGCGTTAGGATGGAAAGTACACCCTCAGCCCTGGGCGAGCCTGAACGCTCGGAGGACAAGGCCGCGTAAAGTACGTCGGGCCAGAGCTCCTCTACCCTCTAGGACCTTGACCCAGCATATTCAACCATTAATCCTTCTTATAGGGCAACCCGCCCCCTAGCTTTCTACACCGGCCTGCTATGACGTTGACCCATGCGGCCTTCTCTTTGACATCCCGTGCTCGCGATAGCGTCCATCCCCTTCCGGGCGTGTCTTCCAAGGAAGCGCTATGACCTGCGATAGGTCATGAATCGAATCATCGCAAGATACCGCCGGACGCGAGTTGCTGAGGTCACAGTGCCGCTCGCGGCTCTACAGGTCCTTCCTCGGGTCGCAGTAAGTCGCTGGTAGCCAGTAGAGACCAACCGGTCACCGCTTTGCCGTAGCCTCTAGGCTACCTTAATATCTATCCAACTCTGCTACATGTTGTGTTGCCCACTACGCCTATTTAGGGCGCGCAACGGCCCTTTGCTCCGGTCCTTCTATTGGATAAGGTTTCGCCTTATTGACTAAGGGTTTTCGATAAGACTAGCTCTAGGCATCTCAGTCGATAATTCTCCTTTAATCACCTATCCGAAGGTGGACCTGTGGCTTGGACAGTGCGGGCACCACCAGCATCTTGGGGTCTTTGCCCACATAGCGGCGAGCATGCTTTACGGCCTCCTCGAAGGTGCTGGTGGGGATACAACCCATCCCTCGGGCAAATCCCGGCGCTTTTGCGCCCGCGATGTAGATTGCCCGGGTGTAGTCGAGGGCGATTCCTCCCATATACATCAGCTGTAGCCCGTGGAAGGGGTGATAAGCGAAGGCGTGCCTGAACTTCCGTATATACTCCGGCCGGCTGCAAAGGTCGTCCACGTAATGCTCCATCTCATTCACCGTGGTACACCGCTGGAATAGCTCGTAGACCTCCCGGTAGGCAGGGAACCATTCATCGTTGAACCAACCGTCGCAAACCGAGGCACAGATGACCACGCCCCCGGGTTTAAGCGCCTTGGCATTACGCACTATCGAAGAGCCGATAGCTTGCAGCATTATAACGGGGTTAGAGCCCATCCCGGGTCCGTAGTGAAAAGAGCGTGGCATGCCAAGCACCAAGACGTCGGCCTTTTCTCCCTCCAGCCCGACCTGCATCCAATCGGCCGCCGCGGACCAACCCGCTTTCTCCACCTCTCTGGTGTTGCCGGCATACACACCAAGTTGCCGAGATCCACGGTCGAGGACAGCGTCGATGGTGAAGAAGGGAGCTTTCATCGCCTCTTCGATCTTCTCGCCTATCTTAGTGAGTTGCCCGCGGAAGTGGCTGTGAGCGGAGGCGGGTACGAAATCCGCACGGTGCAGGGTGCTGGGGGTATGGTGGCAGCGGATAGAACGCCAGGTGGTAAGGCCCGTGGTGGACGTCTTGTACCCGCCGGAGTAACCGCCGTAGGGGTTGCCCATAGTGTGGCCGAGTACGATCGTGAGATCCGCCTCCACGACGTCGCGGTTGACCTCCACCAGGTCGCCGTGGTCCGTCTCGCCCAACCTGACGATGCCTTCGGGATCTTCGGGGTCTTGGTTGACCAGCCGCTCTCCCCGGAAGCGCTCGACGATCTCACGCCCAAGGTAAGCCTCGAACTCGTCTGGACGATTCTTTCGGTGTAATCCGATGGCGCAGATGAGCTTGATGTTCCGCTCGTCGACCCCCGACGCTGTCAACTCTTCGACAAGGAGGGGTATGGTAACGCGCCGGTGGGAGGTAACGTGGAGGCCTCCCTTGACCCGGTCTGGGAAGACGATCACAACCTTCGAGCCGGGCTCGACTAAATCCCTTAGAGGAGGAGAACCAAGCGGGTCTGCCAGGGCCCGGCGGGTGGCCTCCACGGGGTCTTCTAGGGGCTTCGGCTCAACGAAGGTTCTGCCGGGCGACACCACCGCGCTGTCCGGCACCTCAATATCCATCGTCGAGTCTCCGTACTCGATGCGGACCTGTTTCATATGGCCCTCCTCTTTGACTCGCTCTCTAGGAATGTTCTCCAGCAAAGGTTTTGAGCAGGAGGAAGGCCGGTCTCATGCTTGGGGTGCTCTAGAACACAATCACCACAGCTAGCATGGATCATGCCAAGAGTCTCATGACCCCGGTTTCCCTTTCCCCGAATAGACTTTTCAACTGCTTGCGCTGGTAACTGTGGTTACCAAGACCTGCTCCCTTCAAGGCCCGGTAAAGACCTCAAGCTCTAGCTTATCGATGTGCACACATTCCTAGAACCTCCGGTCCCCACAGCTTGCCATGGTCAGCCATGCAGTAACATGAACCCCGTTCTCCGCACAGCGCCCAAAGTAAACTTCCGCGCATGGGGCGTATTTCGCTTCGAATTGTTAATACCCGGTTAGCAAGGCCGCCCTGGCCTCCTCCACCGTAGCGGGTTCCCGGCCGATCTCTTGAGCCAAACGGGCCACGCGCTCAACTAGTTGGGCATTGCTCTCTACCGGTTCGCCCTTTCGGTAGTAGACCGTATCCTCCAGGCCGGTTCGGACGTTGCCGCCCATTGCCATGGCCATCATGGTAGTTGGCACGTGGTATCTTCCTACCGCGACAACCTGCCACGTGGAGCCCTCAGGGAGTTGCTTCACCATGTGAATCAGGTTTTCGGGGGTCGCAGGAGCACCCCCACCGATCCCCAGCACGATGCTGAAGTGCAGCGGTGGGGTAAGCACCCCCTCGTCAACCAGCACCATCGCGTTGGCGATATGGCTAGTATCGTAGACTTCGATTTCGATGCCCATGATGCCTTTTTCTTTGCATCGCGCTAAGTACTCCACGTTGAAAGACAGCGGATGCAAGAATAGGACTTCCCCCATTGCGCTTTTGAAGCCGAAGGTTCCGGCGTTTATCGTGCTCATCTCTGGCGTTGGATCAATGTTCATAAGATTAAAACGCTCTTCGAGCGTCGCGAACCCAACGTGCCCATCTTCGTGACGGCGTACACCGATTCCATTGCCAATCTGCCGGACCATTGGCGTCTTCTCGCCGATCAACCGAACCGCTTTGTTGTAATACTTCAGCTCAGGCGTGTTTACTTCGTCTTCGTCACGAACGTGAAGATGTAGAACGGAAGCACCGGCGTTGTAGCAATCCAAAGCGTCTTGGGCCTGCTCTTCAGCTGTTAAGGGAAGGTTCGGATTAGCCTCCCTACCATGCTGCCCACCAGTAATCGCGGCGGTAATAATTAATTTGTCAGTTGAAGCGAGATCGGGCTTCACTTTGCTCCCCTCATTTACCCTTCGCGTAAGCTTCGATCAAGATTATATGAAAGCAGAAAACACAGGGTGTAGCAAGAAACCTAGTTAGCGGGGGTTCGGCTCGAGAGGTCCTGGGGCTATAGAACCGGGGCAAAGTGCTAAAAGAGAGGACCGGAGCCCCCAGTGAGGACCCGCCGGCCCGATGTTGGTGAGGAGAAGCTCGTGCTACCCGTAAAAAGAGGCGAAGGTGTGGGCTGCAAAGCTTGTGGAACTAGACCACAAGCGGGTAAAGTTTCAGCACCTTTACGCCGAGGAGATTATAAGCCTCGACGATCTCAGAGCGCGTCTGGCGGACCTGGACGGGGAGCGCAAAGTGCCCTCCTGAGATACAACTACCGTTCCGAACAGGAACGATTTGTTTACCCTCTGAAAAGAACTCGACTTTGTTCTTTGAAAAGTCAAAACACACTCCCTTGATCCGTATCGCCAAGCTTGTCAGTGAGGACATCAGAGAGGTTAAGTTAGAGCAGGCGACAGGCTAAATGCCCGAAAACGAGAAGAAAAGAGGCGCGGTGTGGGTTGCTCCTTCGGCCATTGAGCAGCTCACTCGTAATCAGAGCAGGGCAATGGTTCGAGGCCGGTTGATCCCGAGAACGATGATTGACTGTACTTCAACTATTTAGCTATACTTTACCTATGCTTCTGCTCTAAAAGAGGCCTTCGCCCTGTGACTATCGAGTAAGACGGGGGTGATCTTGTGCAGAGCACAGGGTACGGGAGGAAAATGAACTGCCAGGAAGCCCGTACTTACGAGAGATGCGTAGCATAGGAGGCGTTGGACACGTGTGTTGTAGGTATCGGTTCGGAACAACACTGGCCCTACCGCGCCATAGCCCTTTTCAGGTTGACTCCGAAGGGGGAGTACGAGGAGAGCTGGCGTGAGAGTTGATCGTCTCGTTTCTGAGATCTTGAGATCGAGATCATTGTTTATCAGCGCACCATCTTCGCCGCAAGCGGGGCGAGGAGCAGAAAGATCAGGCCGACTTCTACACCTTCCGTTCGTAGCATCTGACGACGAGGCCCCTATCTTCTTGGAGGTGGCCGGGTTCGTGGGCGCCAACGCTGTTAGAGTTAACCACCTCGACGAGGTAAAGGGAGTGTCCGAGGAGGCGCTGGAGTTCGGCAACCCGATGATGCTCGACATTGGGGTGCACGGCACCTGGCCGGCCCCTCCCATAAGGAGTGGCCACCTCGATTCGCACAGGTACCTCTTGCCCAGGCATGTCCACACGGATTACAGATCTTGGGCGAAGAAGCCGGCGGAGACCTAGAGGTAAGTGACGCCACTCAAGTATGTTTGGGGGAAATAGGGCAATCTACCCTACTCTCCACTAAAGAGTAACGCATTAGAGGGAAGGGGAAGTACGTGGAGAAACTCGGTGGAGAAAACATAGGCCAAGAGGTCTCCCCCAGCAAAGTAGCGCTGGCGAGTGCCATAGGTGCCACCATCGAGTGGTACGACTTCTTCATCTTCGGGACGGCGGCCGGGCTAGTCTTTAACCAGCTGTTCTTTACCAACCTGGACCCGATCACCGGAACCCTGGTCGCTTACCTCACGTTCGCGGTAGGCTTTGTAGCACGCCCCGTGGGCAGCGTAATCTTCGGCCACTACGGGGACAAGATCGGACGTAAGACCATGCTCATCCTCACCTTGTTCATAGTGGGGGCCGCGACTTTCCTCATAGGTCTCTTGCCAACATACGATAGCATCGGGCTCTGGGCGCCGATCCTGCTGGTCGTGCTGCGCATCTTTCAGGGCATAGGTATCGGCGGCGAGTATGGTGGAGCGGTACTCATGGCGGTCGAGTACGCGCCCGAAGGCAGGCGCGGTTTCTACGGGAGTTGGCCTCAGGTCGGGGTCCCCGCGGGGCTCCTGCTCGGGACGGTTGCCTTCGGCCTGCTCTCGCTGCTGCCCGATGAACAGTTTTTCGCCTGGGGCTGGCGGGTGGCGTTCCTGGCGAGCATCGTGTTGTTCGGCATAGGCATGTACATCCGGCTGCAGATTCTTGAGACCCCGGCTTTCACGCGCGTCAGGGAGGCCCAAGAAGAGGCCCAGGTACCTTTCATGGAGCTGCTGCGCGCCCAGCCGAAGGAGCTGATTCTGGGTATGGGCACGCGCTGGATCGAGGGTTTGATCTTCAACGCCTACGGCGTCTTCATAATCTCCTACATTACCAGCCAGCTCGGACTGACAAGGACCACGGCCCTGATCGGGGTCGCGATCGCTGCTGCCTTCGGGGTGGTACTCGTTCCGGTCTATGGGTCGCTCTCCGATCGCTTCGGGCGACGGGCAGTGTACGGCGCGGGCGTGACGCTCTTCGGATTGTTCGCCTTCCCCTCTTTCTTGCTGATCAACACCGGGCAGCAGGTCCTGATCTGGCTGAGCGTCGTGGTCGTGCTCGGTCTTATCTATCCCGCGATATACGCTCCCCTGGCGGCGTTCTGGTCGGAGCTCTTCGACACCCGCGTCCGTTACACGGGGGTTGGGGCCGTTTACCAGTTCTCAGGGATACTCGCGAGCGGGCTTACGCCGGCCATCGCTGCCGTGTTGCTCGGGTACGCCGGAGGCGAGCCGTGGTTGTTCGTCGGCTACCTGATCGTGGTCACCTTTATAAGCCTGACAGCGATCTACTTTTCCCCCGAGACGTACCGCAGAGACGTGGTTCAGACAACGACCACGGTGCAAGGATCCGCGACGGCTACAGAGGGCTAAGCCAAAAATCCCGGTGTCCTCAGAAGAGAGGAATTAGTTGGTGGCGGAGTACATGGCGGCGACTTCAGGCTGCGAGAGAGCCTTCAAGTTGGAAACCACCCCTATAACGTTTGGTCCTGGAGCCTCCGAAGAGGCTGGGTGGGAGATGAAGCGTCTCGGCGCCACACGTGTGATGGTCGTCTCGGATCCCGGCGTGGTCCAGGCTGGGATAACCGGCAAGATTCGGGAAACCATAGAGGCAGAAGGCATCAAGTGCGAGGTCTTTGATCGTGTCCGTGTCGAACCCGCTCTAGAGTCCCTTCAAGAAGCCCTAGATTTTGCTACGGATGGCGACTTCGACGGGTTCGTCGGTGTGGGTGGGGGATCCAGTCTCGACACCGCCAAGGTCGTGAGCCTTGTCGCCACGCATCCCGCCCCCGTGATGGAGTACATCCACCCGCCCGTGGGTAGCGGGCGCAAGCCGCCTTCGCCGCTCAAGCCACTACTGGCGATACCGACCACGGCCGGGACCGGCTCCGAGGCGACCGGTATCGCCGTCCTCGACCTCCCCGACCTGAGGACTAAGGCGGCTATCTCTCATCCCTTCTTAAGGCCCACTCATGGGATAGTAGACCCCCTACTCACACGCTCTATGCCGCGCGACGTAACCGCGGCCTGCGGGCTGGATGTGATCTGCCACGCGGTCGAATCCTTCACTGCGCGACCTTTTCATTCCCGTCCGGCTCCCGAAACCCCCGAAGATCGACCGCCTTTTCAGGGGTCTAACCCAGTCTCCGACATTTGGGCGGCCAGAGCTCTGGAGTACGGCGGACTTTGTCTGAGGCGTGCCGTGGCCGACGGCGACGACTTGGAAGCCCGCGGAAATATGATGCTTGCCGCCTCGATCGCCGGAATCGGGTTCGGCTCTGCCGGTACGGCCATACCGCACGCCTGCGCTTACCCGATAGCAAGCCTCAAGCACACCTTCCGGTCTCCGGGATACCCCGACGACCCGTTCGTGCCCCACGGGTTCGCAGTTATCGTTACGGCCCCGGCAGCTTTCCGATTTACCTACTCTGCGGATCCAGACAAACACCGGCGGGCCGCCGAGCTCCTCGCCGGCGAACCGATCCCCGAGGCAGACGACAGTACCCTACCGAATGCTCTGACCCGGCTGATGAAGGACGTAGGAGCCCCGAGCGGCCTCAGAGAGCTCGGCTACGACGAGAACGATATCGACGATCTGGTCAACGGAGCGCTCAAACAGCAGCGGCAGCTAGGCATCGCTCCGAGAGAGGCGGGTCGGGATGAACTTGCCAGCATCTTCCGCGAGTCGTTGGAGAATTGGTAGGAAGGAGGCAGCATCGACATCGCCGACGGCGCATCGATTAGCCTGGTTCGCCGACCGCGCGGGTCAAGATGGAGAGGCCCTCCGCCAGTTCATCGTCGGTTATCCAGAGTGACATGAGCGTCCGAATCACGTTCTCGTGCTGCCCGGCCGTCAAAAGTACAAGACCCTCTTCCAGAGCATTTTCTGCCACGCTTGCTGCGCGCTCTTTATCGGGAGCGCGGTTCTCGGGGCCCTTTATCAGCCCCAGGGCGGCCATAGGCCGCGGCCCCGCACGTCGCCCACGAACGGGCCCAACGGGTCCTTCTCTTGTATCTCGCACATCGCGTCCATCACGCGTTCCCCCATAACCCTCGGGATTACGGGAGCCCTCACAGGACCGCTCGTGGCTCTACAGGTTTTCTCTTTGGGCCGCACTAAGCCGCTGGAGGCACCGGTCACCGGCTTGCCTTGGTCTAGACTAGCTGCATATCTATCCAACCTTGCTACATGTTGTGTTGCTCACCACGCCCCTTGGGGCGCGCAACGGCCCTTCTCTCCGGTCTTAACGCATAAGGATTTGTCGGGCTGCATATGGGTTTGCGGGAACAATCCTTCTCGGCATCTCAGTGAATAAGAAGCGGATTGCCTAGAAACTACTGCGTATCAGGAGTCTCTCCCTGTTTGCTCGCCTTCCATCGACTCCCCACAAACCAGAGGATACCCCCAGCTATGGCCGCTGTTGTCACGTAGTTAATGATAGATGCGTACTGCACCACAATCTCCCAATGGTTGCCTAGCGCCCATCCTATGCCAACAAATGCCCCGTTAAACGCAACGGTGGCCAGGATGGTGAAGATCATGAACCTCCCATAGATGGGCATCCGCTCTATGCCTGCCGGTATCGAGATTAGAACCGTTACCCCCGGTATTAGGCGACCAACTAGACAGGCTATTCCACCGTGCCGCCTGAACACCTCGCAAGTCTTATTCAAATCAGACTCGTATATGAATACGAAGCGTCCAAACTTTCTGATAAATTGCCGTAGAGATTCTTCTCCAACCCAGAAACCTAGCAGATACAGAATTACAGAGATAATCACTGATGCTACCGTCGTCCATAAGAGAACTGGCAGAAACGTTAGTTGCCCCTCACCAACAAGTAAGCCAGCTAGCGGCAGGGTTATCCCCACGGGAATAGGTACGAGACGTATGTTGCCCAGCGCGACTAGGATAGCCAGACCAAGGTAGCCTAATGAGAAGATGACGGTCGTTAGCCAGGGCACGAAATAATTCATAGTTTAATATATACCCAACGAAGGCAATATATACTCAACGAAGATATGTACTCTACCTATTGCTATTATCCTGAAAACTCTCCCTAAGACAGCTTAGCATGTGGCGAGTTTCCCAGAATTTGCAATGCCAGAAGCTAGTTTCCAAGAACGTAACCCTCTCGGCAGCTCGGTGAATAGAGGCAACCCGTCCCCTAAAGGCGTGAGAAGCTTTTAGCTGTCTGCCTGGCTTCTGCCTTAGGTGTTCTGCATACTTGATCTACATAGC
>DATDKT010000169.1:0-4372 GCA_036519775.1 Rubrobacteraceae bacterium | reverse complement strand
ATCCTCCAGGAGGAGGCGGGGATTAGCGCGTCCCGAGCGGGGTGGATGCTCGCGCTTGCGCAGGGGGTGGGCATCGCGTCCATATTTCTCGCCCCCGTGCTCGCCGACAGAAGGCCTTCTCAGTACGGCGTCGTTGTGGGGGCCGTAGCCTTAACCGGCACCGGCGCTTTGGGCCTGCTGGTCGCCGCCGACACCGCGACTGCCCTTTGGGTCGTGCTCTTGGGGCTCGGACAGGGGGCGTGTTTCAGCCTGGCGCTCACGTTCTTCGCGCTGCGCACGCCCGACCCCGAGCACGCCGCCGCACTTTCGGGCATGGCCCAATCCGTCGGGTACCTGCTGGCCGCGGCCGGCCCGTTCCTGTTCGGGGTCCTCCGCGACGCGACGCACGCGTGGACCGTCCCGCTGGCGCTGCTGTTCTCACTCGCGGTGTGCCTCCTGATCACGGGCCTCGGCGCCGCCCGCAATGCCTATGTCAGGAGAGCGTAATGTGGCGCACGGAGGCCACGCAGAGGAGACGATGGAGAACCTTCTCGGAGGGATGGAGGGGTTCTACAGAAGTTACCTGGAGCGGTAAAGGGAGTGTCACTGAAGGGCGAGGGAGAGGTATACGCTCTCCCTCGCCCCCAAGATACCTACCGGTTGCGCCGCTTGAGGAGCGACAGCCCACCTCCGACGAGCAGGGCACCGGCGCCCAGCCCCAGCAACGAGGCGCTGACGGAGACACCACCGGTCTTCGGCAGGTCTTTCTCTTCCTTCTTCGCCACGCCTTTCTCCTTGGGTAGTTCCTTGGGCTGCTGGTTGCCGGCCTCGGCCTGCTGCTCGAGCGCCGCCTCCTGCCGGGGCGAGAGCTCCGCCCCCTGCCTGGCTTCGACCTGCTCCTCGAGCGCCGCCTCCCGCTGGCCCTCGACCACGTTCTCTGCTGCCGGCTCCTGCGGGTCCTCGGTCTGCTCCTCTAGGATTTCCGGCACTACCTCTTCCTCGTACTGATCCTGCGCCAAGGCGGCGGGCGTGAGGACCAGCAGCGCGACCAGCACGGCTAGTGCGCTCAGATAGAGCCATCGTCTCATGGTGTCTCCTTCATCGTCTGCGCTATCAGGGACTACGTGCACCTCCCCCAACTTGCTGTTAGATGCCCAAATCGTTCGGTGTTAACACCGCTGGGTATGGTGCTGTGATCTCAGCCCGGGGCGTGAACCCCGTAGCTCTCAGGGCTCCGGGGGTGCTACGGCTGCGTCTTCGCTCTTACGCCGGGCTTATGGAGGTTACTGCTCTGTGGAGCGGTGGACCTCTTCGAGCAGGCTAATGACCTCTTCGTCCGAGGTCTGCTCGAAGTTCCGGTACCAGAGGCCCACCGCTTCGAGGTCCGTGGGGGCAAGCAGGCAGATCAGATCGTCGGTCTCAGAGCGTAAGAGTCCAGCGGTTTGTGACGCACAGACGGGGACGGCGAGGACTAGCCGTCGAGGGTTCATGCGCCGCAGGGCCAGGAGCGCCGCGCGAGCCGTGACGCCGGTGGCCAATCCGTCGTCCACGAGGATGGCCGTACATCCTTCGAGGTCGGGGTAGGGGCGGTCTCCGCGGAAGAGTTTGAGGCGCCGCTCGACCTCCGCGGACTCATAGGCCGAAACCCGTTCCAGGTAATTCTCTTCTATACCAAGAGCCCGCACCGCGCGTTCGTTGAGCACCCGCACGCCGCCGGGGGCGACGGCGCCGATGCCGAACTCCGGCTGGCCGGGAGCCCCGAGCTTACGGGAGACGATGACCTCCAGCGGCGCGCCCAGAAAGCGCGAGACCTCGGTCCCTACCGGGACCCCGCCCCTGGGCAGCGCGAAGACCACGGGGCGCTCCTCCGCGTAGGGCGCCAGCCGCTCGGCCAGCCGCCGCCCGGCGTCCCCACGGTCCTCGAAAAGCATCTCTGCGCGCGGTATGCTCGACCCTCCTTCCGTGCGGGTATTATGTAGCATCGGTCCCGGTCGCCGCACGTTGGCAGCGCCCGTGGACCTCACCAAATACCGCGGACACGCTAAGGAGTAGGGATACGGAGGCCAGAGAGATCCTTCCCTCCCGAGGCAGGCTCGGGGCGTTAGTGCCGGGCTTGGATCTGGCCCAGAGAGCGGGCATGGGCGGTATACAGGAGTGGCTCTCGTTCTACTTCAAGAGCTCTATGACGCCAGCGCAACTCTACCCCGAACACGACCTCTTCATACAACATATGAAGCTAAAGAACACCTTAAGGGCAATAGTGGGCGAGAACCTTATAACCCACCTCGGCCTCGACTACTACGAGTAGCGAAGTAAGACTTCGAGGTTTGGCGCTCCTCCACAAGGGTAAAGCCCCGCCCCATGGGCGAAGATGCGGGTTTTCGGGAGCTAGTTGGGGCCGAGCTGTCGAGTACTGGAGAAGGTCGCGCGGTCGTGGAGGTGCGCGCCGAGGAGCGCCACCTCAACCCGGGCGGCACCGTTCACGGCGGGGTCGTCTACACCCTGGTGGACGTCTCGATGGCCGAGGCTCTGAAAACAATCATCCCCGAAGGGGACGAGCGGCCGGTGACCATCGAGATCAAGGTAAATTACCTGGAGCCGGGGCGGGCTGGGACGCTCACCTCGGCCGCGCAGATCCGCAAGGGAGGCAAGCGGGTGACCATCGTCGAGGCCGAGGTCGCGCAGGACGGCGAGGTCGTGGCGCTCGCCACCGGCACCTACACCATCGTCGGCGGCTAGGAGACGTCTCCAAGATCGGGCATCGGCTTGCGTTAACCGGGCCGAAGCGTAAGACTACCGCCATGGATAAAAAGGAACTCGAGGAGCGGGTGGACGAGATACTCCTCAAGCGGACCCGCGGTGAGAAACTGACGAAACAGGAACAGACGATCCTGGCATATGGTTACTACGCAGCGGACCGCCGGTCGGTGAGGATCCGGGTGAGGAAGCGCCAAGAAGAGGACTGAAGCTCCGCCGGCAATCCAGAGCTATACCTCGACGACCTCGTCTAACCCTTCTGCCGGTCGGTCAAGCGTTTAGCGACGGAAGTGAAAGCGTCTCTCTCGGTCTCGTCGTCGAGAGGTTCTAGCTCTACGCTTCCGTCCACCCGGCGCAGAGCGTTCAGGATGAGGTGGTCGGTGAGCCAGGGGTTCTTAGGGAGTAGCGAGCCGTGCAAATATGTCCCGTAGGCGTTGAGACGCCTGGCGCCCTCGGTGCCGTCTTCTCCGTTGTTGCCGTAGCCCACGATCACCTCTCCCAGAGGCTCCGCGCCGTCTCCCAGCGCGGTGCGGCCGCCATGGTTCTCGAAACCAACGATCTCGCGCACCACTGCTCCGTCCTCCGGCGCGCGGACTCGGGCGAGGACGTTCCCGATCAAACGCGCTTCCTCAGGCCTGCGCGGCCTGGTGTGCATGTCGAAGATACCAACACCCGGCAGCTTCTCCCCCTCGGGCGTCTTGTAATAGTGCCCCATGAGCTGGTAGCCTCCGCAGACACCCAGGACCACGCCTCCCTCCTCGACGATGGCCCGCAAGTCCGCTCCCTTCGTCCCCGATAGGTCCGCAGCGAGCAGCGCCTGCTCGCGGTCCTGACCCCCACCGAAGAGGAAGAGGTCCGCAGAGGACGTGGGTCTTATAGATTCCCCTAGCCCTACGTCCATGACCTCCACGGGTATGCCGCGCCATTCGGCACGCTTCTTTATGGCGATGACGTTCCCACGGTCGCCGTAGAGGTTCATCATGTCGGCGTAGAGGTGATGGATGGTTAGCTTGATCCGTCGCACGACATAACACTCCTTCGCTCCTCGGGTATTACTCTTTCGAGGCCAGCCCTTCTCAGCTTCACGTCTAACGGCGCTAACATGTCCCGGCGGGCCTTCTTGCGCTCCGGGTCGTTCATCACCCGCTCCACGAGAGCGCTGGCATCGTCGTGGGAAGGGAAGTAGTCGCCACCGGCGACCTTCACTTCCACCCGACCGTCCTTGTCAACGATGGCCTTCAGTCCCAGCCCCCTGTAGACGTGCCGCCGCTCTTCGGGCGCGAAGTCGTTCAGGTCCGCAGCCGCGAAGCCAGAATACCACGCCAACACGATCTTACGCTCGTTCTCCAGCTCCTCAATCCGCTCTTTCCGGCCCCGGGCCGCCTCCAGCTTCCTCTCTGCGGTCGCACGTTCCTCCTTCAGCTCGGCCATCAGTTCGTCCAAAGCGTCGAGGTCCATCTGGCCGCGGGCGGCCATCTTCTGGGATAGCTTCCGGTGTTCGTCTATATCCTTTAACCTCTTGGCCCACGCAACCGCCTCTTTGTCCGGGTCGCGTCCGCGCTCCTCCTGCATGCGCTCCTCTATCTGGCGCTCTACCTCTTCTGGGTTCAGCAGCAAGTAGCCGACCATCCTCCGC
>DATDKT010000168.1:0-7118 GCA_036519775.1 Rubrobacteraceae bacterium | reverse complement strand
CGAGCGATTGGGTAACAATAAAGAGAGTAGCAAGAGACGGCGAACGGAGGAAGCTGTGGCCGTACGAGTAGGGATAAACGGGTTCGGCAGGATCGGGATGATGGTCGCGAAGGCGGCGATCCAGAACGGTGGCGAGGACGTCGAGATCGTGGCGGCGAACGACCTCGCGCCGATGGACGGGTTGGCGCTCTTGTTCAAGCGCGACTCGGTGCACGGGATCTGGCCCGAGGACGTCGAGCTCGACGGCAACGTACTGCGCATCGGGGAGCGTGAGGTAAAAACCTTCTCCGAGCGCGACCCGGCCCAGATACCCTGGGGCGACGTTGGCGCGGACGTCGTCGTCGAGTCCACCGGCATCTTCACCAGCCGCGACGACGCGGCCAAGCACCTAGAAGGCGGCGCCAAGAAGGTCGTCATCAGCGCCCCTGCCAAGGGCGCGGATGCCACCTTTATCTACCAGGTCAACCACGAGTCCTACGACCCCGACAGTCACGACGTCGTCTCGAACGCTTCCTGCACCACTAACTGCATCATCCCGATGGTGAAGGTGCTGCAGGACAGCTTCGGGATAGAGTCTGGCTACATGACGACCTGCCACGCTTACACCAACGACCAGAGTCTCCTGGACGCCGCGCACAAGGATCCCAGGCGCGCCCGGAGCGCCCCGCAGAACATCATCCCGACCTCCACCGGGGCAGCGAGGACGGCGGCCGTGATCTACCCGGAGCTCGAGGGCAGGATCGACGGGATGGCACTGCGCGTACCGGTCCCGGACGGCTCGATCACGGACTTCGTGGCGCGGGTGGAGAGGGAGGTTTCGGTCGATGAGGTGAACGCCGCCTTCAAGGAGGCTGCCGAGGGCGAGCTTGCGGACGTCCTCGAATACTCCGAGGCCCCGCTGGTCTCGCACGACATCGTCGGCAACCCGGCGAGCTGCGTCTTCGACTCGCAGCTGACCATGTCCACCGGTCAGAACGTCAAGGTCTTGGGCTGGTACGACAACGAGTGGGGCTACTCCTGCCGCACCGTGGACCTTGCGCGCTTTATCGGCCAGAGCCTATAGGGTAGGTTTGTGCTGGGGGCGAGGCGCGAAGCCTCGCCCCCTTTCTGTTCGAGGGAGTTACCATGAACAAACGCAGCGTGAGAGATCTGGACGTGAGCGGAAAAAGGGTACTGGTGCGGGTGGACTTCAACGTGCCGATCAAGGACGGCGAGGTCAAAGACGATACGCGTGTCCGGCGTGCACTCCCGACCATCCGATACTTACTCGAACAGGGGGCGCGGCCGGTCCTGATCTCACACCTGGGAAGACCTAAGGGTGAGCCGGATCCGAAGTACGTGATGGACCCGGTCGCCGAGAGGCTCGAAGTGCTTCTCGGGGAACAGGTAAAGAAGCTCGACGCCGCCGCTGGCCTGGAGGCCGAGGAGGCGCTGAGTAATTGGAACGGAGAAGGCGTCGTGCTTCTGGAGAACTCCCGCTTCTATCCCGGCGAGACGAAGAACGACTCCGAGTTCGCGGAGCAGCTCGCCTCCCTGGCCGATCTCTACGTGGACGACGCCTTCGGGGCGGCTCACCGGGCGCACGCCACCACTGTCGGCGTCGCGAAGCACTTACCAGCTGCGGCAGGGCTCCTCATGGAGGAGGAGTTAGATAATCTCGACAAGGTACTGAGAGACCCGGAGCGACCCTTCGTCGCTATCCTCGGCGGGGCAAAGGTCTCAGACAAGGTCGGGGTGATAGAGAGCCTGCTAAACGTCGCGGACACCCTGCTCATCGGGGGCGCGATGTGCTTCACGTTCTTCAAGGCACGAGGCTACGAGGTGGGCAACTCGCTCGTCGAGGAGGACTACTTGGAAGAGGCGAAGCGCCTCATGGGCGAAGCCGAGGGTAGGATCGTGCTGCCGATCGACGTCGTGGTGGCCGGGGAGATGGAGGAGGACGCCGAGACCGAGACGGTCGAGGTGGACCGCATCCCACCGGGGAAGATGGGTCTGGATATCGGCCCGGAGACGGTCGAGGAGTTCCGGGGGTACATAACGGAGGCGAAGACCATCTTCTGGAACGGCCCGATGGGCGTCTTTGAGATGGAGGCCTTCGCAAAGGGCACGGAGGGTGTTGCCAGGGCCGTCGCCGAGAGCGAGGCAAAGAGCGTCGTCGGCGGCGGTGACTCGGTCGCGGCGGTGAGGAGGCTCGGGCTAGAGGACGAGATGGGCTTTATCTCGACCGGCGGCGGGGCCTCCTTAGAGTACGTGGAGGGCAAGGAGCTGCCCGGCGTGGCGGTGCTGCCCGAGAAAGGGGAGAGGTAAGTGGCGCGGCGACCGATGATGGCGGCGAACTGGAAGATGAACAAGTTGATCCGGGAGGCCGAGGAGTACGTGAAGGAGCTTCTGCCGAAGATCACGAGCGCCGAAGGGGTAGACGTCGCTATCTTCGCCCCGTTCACCTCCCTGCCGGAGGTGGTCCGCGCGACGCGGGAGACGCCGGTTCTGGCCGGGGCACAGAACCTCTACTACGAGGACTCGGGGGCGTTTACGGGAGAAGTTTCGGCGCCGATGATCGAGGACGTCGGGGCCGGGGCGGTCATCGTCGGCCACTCGGAGCGGCGTGAGATCTTCGGGGAGTCGGATGACGTGGTCGCCCGCAAAGCGGCCCGCGCTGTAAGCGCCGGCCTCCTGCCTATTGTCTGCGTCGGGGAGACCAAGGAGGAGCGGGACGCGGGCTCGATGTGGGAAAAGGTCTCGGGGCAGGTCCGGGTGGTCTTCGAGCGAGTGGACGCGGGCGGGATCCGCGGTGAAGAGATCGTCTTCGCCTACGAGCCGGTCTGGGCCATCGGGACCGGCGAGACCGCCACCTCCGAGGACGCCCAGGACGCCATCGGGCGCATCCGCGGCCTGCTAGGAGAGATCGGGGGCGAGAGCTTCGCGGAGCAGGTCCGCATCCTCTATGGCGGCTCGATCAAACCGGGGAACGTGGACGACATAATAGCGAAAGAGGACGTGGACGGCGGCCTGGTCGGCGGCGCTTCCCTGGAGGCTGCCTCCTTCGCCGAGCTGGTCAACGGCGCCGCGCCGGACTCCTCCGGAGGCGGCTGAGGCCGCTTAGCCGCGGATCTGTGGTAGAGTAGCCGGCATGATCTACGCACTGGTATTTCTGCACACGATCTTCAGCGCGTCCCTGGTGGGCATGATCCTCCTGCACTCCGGCAAGGGTGGGGGGCTCTCTTCCTCCCTGGGGGGCGGCATGGGAGGCACCTTCTCCGGTACGACCATCATGGAGAAGAACCTCACGCGGCTCACCGTAGTAGTGGTCGTCCTCTTCACCCTGACCACCATCGCACTCATCTTCTTGAGCTAACTCCTCAGCTAACCGGGATAGCTCGGTTTGCCCTTCGGGGCTCGAGACGAAAAAGAGGACTCGCCCGGGGAGGATGGGGAGAACAGGCGAGTCCTTCCATAATTATATACCGGGCTTCGCATTTTCGAGTGTAAGGGGTCACAAGACCGGCGAGAGGTCGCTTCTAGTAAATGCGAGTGTCGGAGGGGGGACTCGAACCCCCACGCCCTTATCGGGCACTAGGCCCTCAACCTAGCGCGTCTACCAATTCCGCCACCCCGACAGAGTAGCCCGCAGAGTATACGAGACAGCCCCAAAAGGGTCAACGGTCAGCGTGGACCCCTTGCCCCCGAGGGTCACCCCTTTTCGCCTGTAAACTTGAGCGCGAAGAATCGGCATCAGGAGGCCCGATGATCCAGGAATCCGTAATAAAGGACCCCGCCCTCGCCCCAGAGGGACATCGCAAGATCGAGTGGGTAGCCCAGCACTCGCCAGTCCTGAAGACCATCTCCAAAGGCCGGCTGGCCGATGGGACGCTGCGGGGGCGCAAGGTGGCCATGACCATACACCTGGAGGCGAAGACAGCATACCTGGCGCTGCTACTCTCCGAAGCGGGAGCAGAGGTTACGGTCGCCGGGAGCAACCCGCTCTCGACCCAGGACGACGTCTGCGCGGCGCTCGCCGAGAAGGGGGTACGGGTCTTCGCCACCCACGATCCTACCGATGAGGAGTTCGAGCGGTACCTACACCGGACCCTCGAGACCGGACCCGAGCTCATTATCGACGACGGGGCGGAGCTGGTAGGGAGGCTCATCGAGCACCACCCAAAGCTCGCCGGGGACGTCGTCGGGGCCTCGGAGGAGACGACGACCGGCATCCTGAAGCTAAAGGCTATGGCGGAGGAGGGTATCCTGCCCTTCCCGGTCCTCGCCGCCAACGACGCCAGGATGAAGCACCTCTTCGACAACCGGTACGGGACCGGTCACTCTTCGCTGGTCGCCCTACTCTCCAATACGAACCTCTTTATCAGTGGCAAGGCGGTCGTGGTGATGGGGTTCGGCTGGGTGTCGAGGGGCCTCGCCAAGTACGCCGACGGTCTCGGCGCTCGCGTCATCGTGTGCGAACCAGATCCCGTAAAGCTCTTGGAAGCCTACGCCGAGGGCTACGAGGTAATGAACTCTATAGAGGCCGCGGAGGTAGGGGACGTCTTCCTCACCGGTACAGGCAACCTCAAGGTCTTGGGGCGCGAGCACTTCGAGAGGATGAAGAGCAGCGTCCTACTCGCCAACGCCGGCCACTACGACCACGAGTTCGATCTGGCGGCCTTGAGTGAGATGGCGGTTGCATCGCGCGAGGTGCGAAAGAACGTGACCGAGTACGAGCTCTCCGATGGGCGACGGCTACATGTTCTGGCCCGCGGGAGGCTCGTCAACATCGCGGCGGCCGACGGGCATCCGGTCGAGATCATGGACCTCACCTTCGCCGTGCAGGCTCTAGCCGCGCACCACCTGGCGAAGAACGCCGCCAAGATGCAACCTGGCCTGCACACGATACCGGCGGAGATCGATGACCTCATCGCCCGGACCAAGCTCGCCTCTCTAGGGGTGGAGCCCGAGGAGCTTACCGAGGAGCAGATAGCCTACCAGAAGAGCTGGCGGTGGGAAACCGGTCAGCGGGAAGGCTGAAGTGTCGGCGGACACCCTGCGAAGAGTCTTCGACGGCCACCTCCACATCATCGACCCGCGCTTTCCGCTGGTCCCGAACCGTGGGTACCTGCCCGAACCCTTCACGGTGGAGGACTACCTGGACAAAACTCGGACGCTGGACCTTACCGGCGGCGTGGTGGTCTCCGGGTCCTTTCAGGGCTTCGATCAAAGCTACCTCCTCGATGCCCTGGAGCGGCTCGGCCCGTCCTTCTACGGCGTCACTCAGTTGCCTGCGACGGTGACTGATGAAGAGGTGATGAGGCTGCACGAGGCAGGAGTGCGGGCGGTGCGATTTAACCTGTATCGCGGCGGTTCGGTGGCACTCGACGACCTCGAAGACCTGGCCTTCAGGGTACACGAGCTGTCCGGGTGGCACGCGGAGCTGTATGTGGACTCGAAGGACTTGCCGGAGCTGGAGTCAGGCCTCGCCGCCCTGCCTGGGGTGACGATAGACCACCTGGGAATGACGCGGGACGGCTACCCGGCTCTGCTGCGTCTCGTCGAGAAGGGCGTAAAGGTGAAGGCGACGGGCTTTGGCCGTGTTCAGTTAGACGTACCCACGGCGCTCCGGGAGATCTCCGCCGTAGATCCCGGCGCCCTCATCTTCGGCACCGACCTCCCCGGAACCCGGGCCGAACGGCCCTTCGAGGAGGCGGACACAGACGTTATAGTAGAGACCCTCGGGGAAACGTTGGCCGACCGTGTGCTTCACAAGAACGCCACGAGCTGGTACCTGCGGGGAGATTCACAGGGATAAAGGCGGGCCGAACTACGGTTGAGTGGCGAGGAGTGGGCTTCTCCACACACCATCTTCGATGCTGCCGTCGAAGCCAGATCGCTATAGTGCAGAACATCCATTCTTAACTTGACAGAGTCAATTATTTGGTTGACCATAGCGCTCGTCTGCGAGAGTGGTACTGGGGGTGTATCGATGGCCGAGAGCGAGTTCGATCAGCGCGTAGGAGCCGTGCGGGGTTTCAACCGGTTCTGGACCCGCCGGATCGGGGTGTTGCGGGAGGGGTATCTGGAGAGCCCGTTCTCCCTGACCGAGGTGCGCGTGCTCTACGAGCTTGCCCGCAGCGAGGAGACCACGGCGAGCGAGCTCGGCAGAGAGTTAGGGCTGGACGCAGGCTACCTGAGCCGCATCCTGCGTGGTTTCGAGGGGCGTGGTTTGATCTCTAAAAAGCTCTCCGAAACCGACGGTCGGCGAAGCCTCCTGCGCTTGACGGAAGCAGGACAGGAGGCCTTCGCTCCGCTCGACGCGCGCTCGCGCGAGGACGTTGGTGCAATGCTGGGAGCTCTATCAGCGGCGGAGCAGGATCGCCTGGTCGGAGCGATGCGTACTATCGAGGAGCTCCTCGGCGCCCGGCCTGAGCCGATGGTCCCTCACTTGCTGCGGTCGCACGAGCCGGGCGATATGGGCTGGGTCGTACATCGGCACGGTATTCTCTATGCTAGGGAGTACGGCTGGGATGAGCGCTTCGAGGCGTTGGTTGCTCGGATCGTCGCGGACTTCGTCGATAATTTCGACCCGGCCAAAGAACGTTGCTGGATCGCTGAGAGCGACCGCGCGATCCTCGGTTGCGTCTTCGTCGTCAAAGAGAGCGACACCGTCGCCAAGCTTCGGCTCCTACTGGTCGAACCCGAGGCGCGCGGCCTCAGGCTTGGTACCCGGCTCGTCGGAGAGTGTGTACGCTTCGCCCGGGGTCGCGGCTACGAAAAGCTCACGCTGTGGACCAACAGCGTACTCGACGCCGCCCGGCGCATCTACGAGGAGAAAGGGTTCAAGATCGTGGAGGAAGAGGAGCACCACAGCTTCGGCAAGGACCTCGTCGGCCAGAACTGGGAGTTGAAGCTGTAATATTAGTGCCTCTATGCTCTTCGAGGAATGGTTTATGGGATGAGCTCCAGAAAGCTGACGATCCGCTACACGGGCTTGCGCCCCTGCCCGAACTGCGAGGGGCGCGGGGACGATGGCGCTGCGTGGCGGCCCGTGCCTTGCAAGCGATGCGAGGGGCGGGGCAGGCTGGTTACGGACGTCGAGGTCGAGGACTCGGTGTGGGGGAAGCTGCCCCGAA
>DATDKT010000167.1:0-18368 GCA_036519775.1 Rubrobacteraceae bacterium | reverse complement strand
GGTTGCTCTCCGCCTGGGAGCGCAGGTTGTTGATTACGCTGTTGAAGAAGTTCTGCGTCAGCTCGGCGTTGAGCTGCTGGGCCGAGACGGCGCGGTCAGCGACCGTCTGGTAGGACTCCCTCACGGCCTCGGCGAACTTCTCCGCCGCCTCGTTGACCTGCTGCTGCTGTTGCTGATCCATGCTTTTAGCTCCTTTCGCTTACTCTACTATCTACGTACTCTAGCTTATCTATCGCTATCTATGACATAGCTCTGATGCTTGGTACCCCCCCTCGAAATACGCTAAACCCGATATCCGGTAGCGTGGATCGCATAGAGGAGTCTCGCTGTTATCTCGTGGCCCTGAGACCCTCCTTGTAGTAGGACAAGGGCGCGTAGAAGAGGTCCATGTAGGCCTCGTACTGTTCCTCGGCGTGCTCGAGGAGCTCCTGCGTCACGGCCCGGTTGGCCTCGACCTGCTGCCGGTACTCCCTGTAGAAGGCGTCGAGCATGTCTTGTGCGAAGCGCGTGTTCCTCTCCTGCAAGGCCATTGTGTGGTCGAGAACCCTCTGGTAGGAGTCCTGCGCGGTCTTCGCGAACCTCTCCGCCGCCACGTCCGCTCTCTCCCTACTCGCCATCTCCACCTCTCTTTCTCGCGGCGTTACCGCGAACTGACCACCCCATACGCACCAACCATAGACCGGAGCCGGGCTTCCGGGCCGCGGCTATCCGTCGCCGCCCTCTTTATCGTTCTTATCGTTCCGCGGCGGACGGCCGGTGTACATACGGAAGAAGACGTCCACGTTGCGCCGGTACTGCTCGAGCGCATCGGCCCAGAAGTCGAGGTAGGCCTCCCCGGCATCGGTGATGGAGTACACCCGGCGCGCCGGTCCACCCTTAGAGGTCTCCCACTTGGACTTGACGACGCCATTCTTCTCCATCTGCCTCAAGGTCCGGTACAAAGTACCCGGGTTCATAGCCTCGAACCCGAAGGCCGCCGTCCGTTCCATGAGCTCGTAGCCGTAGGAGTTCCACTCCCGCAAAGTCAACAGGATCACCGGCACCAACCAGTTTCTGGGCCGAACCTCGACCTCGCGCTTTTTCTCCTCTTTGCTCATACGCCCACTTCCAATAACTACATATATATGTGCAGTTTACACATACATATTAGACTGTCAAGAACCTTTCTAAGATTGTAGCGTTCCGGTCCCAGAATTCGGGTGCGCAACGCTGAGGAGAAGGGTTATTTTCGGTTCGGGCAGCAGATCGCAAGCCGTCGCGGGGTTTGGGTGCGTTGCACACATAGTTTGATCTGGGGCGGGAACGGCAATAGATTCGCCGGGTTCGGAAGCAAACTCTACGGAAAGGGAGGCTGTTTTGAACTTGCAAGGGGCGGTTGCGGTCGTTACGGGCGGAAGCCGGGGCATAGGGGCCGCGATATGCGAAGATTTGGGTCGTGCGGGCGCCAAGGTCGTGGTCAACTACTCCGGCAGCCAAGGTCCGGCCGAAGAGGTGGCCGAGAAGATCAACCAGATCGGAGGCGGGGGAGAAGCGGTGGCGATCCAGGCTGACGTCTCGGACCCCGAGGACGCGCAGAAGCTCGTAGACCAAACGGTAGAGCAATTCGGCCGGGTCGATATACTGGTCAACAACGCCGGCATAAACGCCGACGCCACGTTGGACAAGCTCGACGTGGAGAGCTGGGACCAGGTCGTGCAGCTGGACCTGAATGGTTGCTTCTACACGGTGCACGCGGCGCTGCCGCACATGATAGAGCAGGAGAACGGCGCGATCGTCAACATGAGCTCCTTCGTCGGCGAAGCGGGAAACCTGGGCCAGGCCAACTACTCGGCGGCTAAGGCCGGCTTGCTCGGGTACACCAAGACGGCCGCGCTGGAACTCGCGAGGAACGGTATCACCGTCAACGCCGTTTGCCCGGGCTTTATAGAGACGGACATGGTCGGCGCGATACCCGAGGAGATGCAGGAGAAGATCCTCAAGACGATCCCTATGGGCCGCTTCGGCCAGCCCGAGGACATCGCCCAGGCCGTCCGCTTCTGCATCGAGAACGAATACATGACCGGCGCCACCCTCGACGTGAACGGCGGCGTCTACATGAGGTCGTAGCAGCCTCAAAAGGCGAAGCCGCAACAGCCTCCTTCCCGCGCAGTAAGGGGGGGAGGCCTTGTTTTGTTGCCTCACGACCATCCCGAACACGGTCCGACGGGCCGGACTCCGTCGGACGCTCCCCTCCACGACACATACGAAAACATTATCTGCGTTGTACACATAGGTTCGGTTTGGATATAATCTCGGGTTGTCAAAGTTAAAGAAACGTAAAATATAGTTTGTTCCCGGTGTAGTCCGGAGGCATTCGGAGAGAAAGGTGGTTGCGCGTGGGCAAGCTCGATGGACGGGTAGCGGTCGTAACCGGCGCCGGCAGGGGCATCGGGGCGGCGGAGGCTATAAAGCTGGCGCAGGAGGGTGCCAACGTGGCCGTCTTGGATCTCTCCGCGGAGGCGGGGCAGGACACGGTGATGGCCATCAAGGACGCCGGGCGCGAGGGGCTCACGGTCGCGTGCGACGTGTCGAGCGCCAAGCAGGTCGGGGCGGCGTTCGAGGAGGTGCACAACCACTTCGGTCGGATCGACATCTTGATCAACAACGCGGGGCTGTTGCGGGACAACCTGCTCTTTAAGATGAGCGAGGACGACTGGGATAAGGTCCTGGACGTCCACCTCAAGGGTAGCTTTCTGTGTACCCAGGCCGTTCAGAAGTACATGGTCGAGCAGGAGTATGGCAAGATCATCATGACCTCCTCCATCGTCGCCCTGGGCAACAAGGGGCAGCTCAACTACTCCGCGGCCAAGGCTGGTCTGCAGGCCATGGCGCGGACGCTCGCGCTGGAGCTCGGGCGGTTCAACATCAACGTCAACGCGGTGGCTCCCGGTTGGATCGAGACGGAGATGACCAAGGAGGCCGCCGAGCGCGTAGGCATCACGATGGAGGACATGAAGGAGCGCTTCGCCAAGAACATCCCTCTGAGGCGCTTCGGTCGCCCCGAAGATGTCGCGAACGTCGTCGCCTTCCTCTGCTCCGATGAGGCCTCGTACGTCAGCGGAGAGACGCTCTACGTCGCCGGCGGCCCGTCGAGCTCGGTGATTTAGAGGCTGCCAGCCAGTCAGCATCTCAGCTGGTCAGCTTTTTGGCGGGTGAGATCATCCCGCCGATTCTTTATGGGTTCAGGATAATCTTACCGCTCGTCTCGCGGCCTTCGAGGGCTTCGTGGGCTTCGCGAGCCTTCTCCAGGGGGTAACGGGCGCTGATAGTTAGCTTCAAATCGTCTGAGGAGATCCAACCGAGGACTCTCTCCAGGCTCAGCCCGAATAGCTCGGGTCGGACCATGATGTTGGGTAGATAGAACCCGACGACGGAGTGGTTTTTCTTCATTAACTCGGCGGGTACGAGGCTCCCCCGGTCCCCACTCGCCGCCCCGAAGACGACCATGCGCCCGAAGACGTTCAGACACTGGAGGTTCTTCCGTAGGAAGTCCCCGCCTACCATTTCCAGGATAACGTCCGCGCCGTTACCGTCGGTCGCCTCACGCACCTGTTCTGTCCAATCCTCCTCGGTGTAATTTATGAGGACGTCAGCGCCGAGATCCTTTGCAAGGTCCAGCTTCTCCTGCGTGCTCGCCGCGGCGATGACCGGGCTTGCGCCCATTAGCTTTGCCATTTGTACGGATAGGCTCCCAACGCCGCCGCCGGCGGCGTGTACGAGCACGCTCTCGCCCTCTTCGAGCTGGCCAGAGGTTTCGAGCACGTGGTAAGCGGTGAGGCCCTGCAGGGGTATCGCGGCCGCCTCATCGAAATCCATCCCATCAGGGATGGGGATAAGGTTGCGCGCCGGCGCCCCGATGTACTCGGTGTAGCCACCCGTCCCGAGGAGCGTAACTACCCTGTCCCCGACGCTTACGTCCTCCACACCCTCACCTACCTCAGCGACGGCACCCGCTACCTCAGAGCCCGGCGTGAAGGGCAGCTCCTGGTGTTCGACGTACTGATTTCTGCGGCGCATGGTATCCGCGTAGTTCACCCCAACCGATTTGACCTCGATGAGAGCCTCTCCCTCATCCGGTGAAGGCCTCTCCACATCCACGCATTCCAGAACGTCCGGCTCCCCGAACCCCTCTACCCGGATCGCCCTCATCTGTGGCATGTGTTCCTCCTTCTATCGAACCAGCGTTCGTAGCAGGAAACTATACCCTAGCTCCGTACCGATCCGGCCCCGTACCGGTCCGGCTCCGTACCGATCCGCGCCGGATCGTGCCTTTGTAGGGCGCGTGCGGCTGGTTGGCTCGACGCGGGTCTTCCGCACGTTCGTTATACTTCGTCGCACCGGCGGCACACGGGGAAGGAGCTTAAAGCGTGTTGGTGCAGGCCGAGCAGGTCCTGGGTTGCCGTAACCAGGACGGCGAGACCGGGAAGAACCGCTAGGGGATTTGGTGCTACCGCTCGAAGGCCTGAGGGTTTTGGATCTCTCGCGGGTCCTCGCTGGCCCCTACGCGACGATGATGCTCGCGGACTTGGGGGCAGACGTGCTAAAGATCGAGCATCCCGAGCGCGGCGACGATACCCGCCAGTGGGGACCGCCCTTCGCCGGAGGTGAGTCGGCCTACTTCCTCTCGGTGAACCGCAACAAAAGGTCCGCCGGCGTGGACCTCAAAGATACCGAGGGCCTCGAGAAGGTGAAGAGGCTGGCGATGAACGCGGACGTCGTGATCGAGAACATGCGCCGGGGGGCGCTGGAGAAACTGGGCCTGGGCTACGAGGCTTTGAAGGAGCTAAACCCAGGCATCGTGTACTGCTCGATCACGGGCTTCGGCCCCGGCCCAGACGAGGACCGGCCTGGCTACGACTTCCTCATACAGGCGCGCGGTGGGATCATGGGCATCACCGGCTTCCCCGACGGCGAACCCACGAAGGTCGGCGTTGCGATCGCGGACATGGTCTGCGGGCTGCAAGCCGCGATGGCGGTCCTGGCCGCCCTCCACCGGCGGAGTGCTACCGGTGAGGGTGCGCGCATCGAGGTGCCGCTCTTCGAGAGCCAGCTCTCCTGGCTCGCCAATCGGGCCCAAGAGTACCTCGTCTCCGGCGAAGACGTGGGCCGGCTGGGGAATGCTCACCCCTCGATCGTTCCCTACCAGACCTTCGACGCCTCGGACAAAAAACTCGCGCTCGCCGTCGGCAACGACGCCCAGTTTAAAAACCTGTGCCAGGCCGTCGGTCGCCCGGAGCTCGCCGGAGACGAACGCTTCGCCGAGAACCCCGACCGGGTGGCGAACCGCGAAGAGCTCGTCACCATCCTCGAAGAGGAGTTCCGCAAGAAAACCGCGGACGAGTGGGTGGAGGAGATCAGGGAGGCGGGGGTGCCGTGCGGACCGGTGAACCCGCTTGCGGACGTCTTCTCCGACGATCACGTGCTCGGCTCGGGGATGTTGCGAGACGTCAAGCATCCGGTGGCGGGAACGCTCGAGATGCTGGCGTCGCCGATCTTGGTGGACGGGAAGCGGCTCCCGATCCGGCGCCCTCCACCTACCCTTGGCCAGCACACGGAAGAAGGCTGGTAGGTCCTAAAGGTCCAGTAGACGACACTGGAAAACTTAGTGCTGGATAGCCCGCGGGGAAGATCAGAACGAGATTCTATCCGACAGGACAAGGCGGGAAGCGATAGCAACCCGTATACTTTTTACAGGAAGAGGGAACATAGAAAGAGGGAACGCTTTTGCGGTTTTGGGAGGTAGGAGGCAACTATGGATAGATCGGGTAGAGAAGGCACCGCTCAAACGTCAGACGTCAGACAGGTTCTCGGCGCGAGCTTCATAGGGACGGCCATTGAGTGGTATGACTTCTTTATCTACGGGACGGCGGCCACCCTGGTCTTCGGCCAGCTATTCTTCAGCCCTGACTTCAGCCCGCTCGCGGCCACCCTCTCGTCCGTGGCTACCTTCGCCGTAGGCTTCGTGGCCCGTCCCTTCGGCGGCATAATCTTCGGTCACTTCGGCGACCGGCTCGGTCGCAAGGCTATGCTCGTCCTCACGCTAAACATGATGGGTATAGCGACGTTCTTGGTCGGCGTGCTGCCCACGTTCGAGTCGATCGGGCTCCTGGCCCCGATACTGCTCGTTCTGTTGCGTGTGGTCCAGGGTCTCGGCGTCGGCGGTGAGTGGGGCGGCGCGGCCTTGATGGCGGTGGAGTATGCCCCCGAGGACAAGCGAGGATACTATGGAAGCTGGCCCCAGATGGGCGTTCCGGCGGGGCTTCTACTCGCTACCGGGGTCTTCGGCGCGGTGTCGTTCCTTCCCAACGAGCAGTTTCTGGCCTGGGGCTGGCGTATCCCGTTCCTATTGAGCATTATCCTGGTCGGCGTCGGGCTCTACATCCGGCTCAGGCTCCTCGAGACGCCAGCGTTCAGAGAGGTTGAGGAGAGCCACACCGAAGCCCAGATGCCTATAATGGACGTCCTCCGCAACTACCCGAAGAACGTGCTCCTGGCGGTCGGGGTACGCGTCGCCAGCGACGGAGGCTTCTACGTCTTCACCGTGTTCATACTCGACTACGCGACCAGAACTTTAGGTCTGCCGAGACCGACGATATTGTTGGGAGTCATGGTCGCCTCTGCCATCGAGCTCCTTACCCTTCCGGCTGCCGGTGTGATATCGGACCGTATCGGCCGGCGTCCGATCTTCCTGGCGGGCACGGTGCTCTTGTTGATCGTCGCCTACCCTTACTTTCTGATGATCCAAACCGGCTCGACGATCCTCGTGGTACTCGCCAGCGTGATCGCGCTCTCGATCGCACACGCCTCGGTCTACGGACCGATGTCCGCCTATTTCGCCGAGCTTTTCGGTACGCGAGTCCGGTACAGCGGAGTCTCACTCGGCTACCAGTTAGCGTCCATCATCGGCGGTGGAGCCGGACCGCTCATCAGCATCTACCTGGTCGGCGCCACGGGCGGCTCTTATTGGCCGGTGGTCGCGTGGATGGCCTTGTTGTGCATCATAACCTTCGTATCCGTGCTCGTAGCGGCGGAGACATTCCGGGGGGGAGAGTTCGCGTCCGAGCGACCCGCTGGGGGCCGGACCGTCGCCGAGCAAGGCTAACGGTGCCGGGTAGCGCATGAGCGAGACGCGACTCGGGGTAGACGTCGGCGGCACGTTCACCGACTTGGTGGCCCTATCAGAAGGCAGGCTGGTGACGGCGAAGGTACCTTCGACCCCGCAAGACCAGTCCGCGGGCGTGATGAACTCCATAGAGACCTCGGAAGTCGAACCCAGCGCCGTGGACGCCCTGGCCCATGGTATGACGGTGGCGACGAACGCCCTGCTCGAACGGCGCGGCGCCCGGACGGCACTAGTGACGACGGAGGGGTTCAGGGACGTTATAGAGATAGCGCGCCAGAACCGCCCCTCCCTCTACGACCTCAGCCAGGACCGCCCTTTTCCTCTCGTCCCGCGCGAGCTGCGCTTTACCGTAAAGGAGAGAATGGGTCCGGAGGGCGAGATAACAGAGCTGGATGAGGAAAGCCTGAAGGAGATCGTCTCCTCCATCAAGGGGTCGGAGGTCGAGGCGGTCGCGGTCTGCCTCCTCTTCGCGTTTATGCACCCGGAGCACGAAAAAAGGGTCGGAGAGGCTCTGCGGGAGGAGTTGCCGGAGGTGTACGTCTCGCTCTCCAGCGAGGTCTTGCCGGAGTTCAGGGAGTACGAGCGGTTCTCGACGACGGCAGCCGACGCATACTTGGCTCCGAAGCTCGCGGCCTACCTCAAGAACCTGTCCGGAAAGGCCGAAGAGGCCGGGGTGCCGAGTCCCCTGATCATGCAATCCTCCGGCGGCGTGGTGGGGATAGACGATGCCATAGCGGACGCGGCGGGCTGCCTGCTCTCGGGACCGGCGGGTGGGGTCGTGGGGGCGGCTTACATTGGGGATTTGGGCGGCTACCGAGATCTCCTCACCTTCGACATGGGCGGAACGAGCACGGATGTAGCACCGATAATAGAAGGTGAGGCACAGACGACTACGGAGACGGTGATCGCAGGGGTCCCGATCAAACTCCCCATGGTAGACGTGCATACGGTGAGCGCTGGCGGGGGCTCCATAGCCTGGGCGGACGCGGGCGGCGCTTTGCGCGTCGGCCCCCACTCCGCGGGCGCCGAACCCGGGCCCGTCGCCTACGACGCGGGCGGCGAGGAACCGACCGTCACGGATGCAAACCTCTTTCTGGGCTACCTCGCGGACAGGGCCGAGCTCGGCGGCGAGGTGGTGTTAAAGCGCGAACTCTCAGAGAAGTCTCTCGCTTCTTTGGGCGAGAAGCTGGGGCTCGACCCCCAGGAAGCGGCCCTGGGGATCGTGCGGGTCGCGAACGCCGAGATGATGCGCGCCCTGCGTGTGATCAGCGTCGAGCGCGGCCTGGACCCCAGGGCGTTCGCCCTCCTCGCCTTCGGCGGTGCGGGCGGGATGCACGCCTGCTCCCTCGCCGAAGAGCTCGGCATGGACACTGTGCTCGTCCCTCGTGCGGGTGGCGTCCTGAGCGCCCTGGGCCTCGCCATCTCCGACCTCAGGCACGACTACGTGAACCCTTACCTAGTTAGCCTCGAAAACGTGGACGAAGGGGAGTTCGAGAAGAAATTCGAGAACATGGAGAGCTCCGCCGCCGAAGACCTAGAAGACCCGGAGCACGACCGCCGGGCAGACCTGCGCTACCGGGGCCAGTCCTTCGAGCTCACCGTGGAGGCAGATTCTCTGGAGAAGCTCGAGGAGCGCTTCCACGCCGCCCACGAGCAGCGCTACGGCTACCGGATGGACGACGAGTCGGTCGAGCTAGTAAACCTACGCCTGATCGCCACCGTGCCCGTCGAGAAGCCGGAGCTCGACGAGCCCGCACCGGAGGGCGAGGAGCCAGAGTCCGAAACCCGGCAGGCGAACTTCGACGGCGAGTGGCAGGAGGCGCCGGTCCTCGACCGGGAGAGGATGGGCAAGGGCTCCGAGGTATCAGGCCCGGCGATAGTGGAGTTCAAGGAGTCGACTTGCGTCGTCCGCCCGGGTTGGCGGGGCGCGGTGGACGGCGTCGGGACCCTCGTACTGGAGAAGGGATGAGCGAGAACGGACGGCTGGACCCCGTAACCCTCTCGGTGCTGGCGAGCGCCCTCGCGGGGGTCGCCGAGGAGATGGGTGCGGTGCTCATCAGGGGAGCGTACTCGTCAAACATCAAGGAGCGGCGCGACTGCTCGACGGCGCTCTTCGACGAGCGCGGGAGGATGGTCGCCCAGGCCGAGCACATCCCCGTGCATCTCGGGGCGATGCCCGAGGCGGTGGCGGCGGTGATGCGGCGAGACCCCAGACCCGGCGACGTCTTCGCCATCAATGACCCGTACTCCGGTGGCACTCACCTGCCGGACATAACGCTCGTCTCGCCGATCTCGTACGAGGACGATATCCTGGGCTTCGCAGTTACGAGGGCGCACCACTCCGACGTGGGCGGGATGCGTCCAGGGTCCATGCCTTCCGACTCACGCGAGGTCTACCAGGAGGGCATCATCATCCCGCCGGTACGGCTGGTGCAAGGCGGGGAGTACGTGCAGGACGTCCTGGATCTCCTGCTCGCCAACGTCCGCACGCCAGCCATCCGCCGGGGCGACCTGAGAGCCCAGATCGCCGCGAACAACATCGCCGAGGAGCGCATCTGCGAGCTGATCGAACGCCGCGACAAGGATACCGTCCTCGCCGCCTTCGACGAGGTCATCTCCTACGCTGAGAAGCGCGCCCGCGAGGCGATCCGCGAGCTGCCCGACGGCGAGTACTCGGCCGAGGACGTTATGGAGGGCGACGGGATAGTGGACGAGGACATCCCGATCAAAGTAACCGTTACCGTAGAGAACGACTCGATGACCATAGACTTCTCCGGCACCGCCGACGCCGTCCGCGGCAACGTGAACTGCCCGCTGCCGGTCACGCGCTCCGCGTGCTACTTCGCCCTGCGCGTCCTCCTACCCAAGGACATCCTCGCCAACGCGGGCACCTACGCGCCCCTCGAGATAAAAGCGCCGGAGGGCAGCCTCGTCAACGCCAAAAGTCCCTCCGCCGTCGTGGCCGGGAACGTCGAGACGAGCAACCGTATCGCCGACGCCGTCCTCGCCGCCTTCGCAAGCTTCGCCCCCGAAGAGGTTCCGGCGCAGGGCCAGGGAACGATGAACAACACTATAATCGGCGGCCCCGGCTGGACCTACTACGAGACCATCGGCGGCGGCCAGGGAGCGAGCAGCAAGGGCCCGGGCCCCTCCGGCGTCCACGTCGGCATGAGCAACACCCTCAACACCCCGATAGAGGCCTTCGAGCTCGAATATCCCATGCGCGTCGAGCGCTACGAACTGCTCTATGAATCCGGCGGGGCTGGGGAGAACCGCGGCGGTGACGGCATCGTGCGCTCGGTACGGGTGCTCGAACCCGCGAGCCTCTCCCTCCTCAGCGACCGCCGCCGCTACCCGCCACGCGGCGCGAACGGCGGAAAGTCCGGTGCGGTCGGCGAGAACCTCCTGAACGACGAGGACCTGCCACCGAAAGTGAGCCGGGAGCTGGAAGGGGGAGACGTGGTCACGGTCAAGACGCCGGGCGGCGGGGGGTACGGACGGTCCGCGTAGCATGAGCGTCCGTACCCGGCCCCCCGGCCCCAAAGGCCACTCTCTAACCGGCAACCTCTTCGACTACACGCGGGACTATCTCGGCTTTCTGACCCGGTGCGCCCGGGAGTACGGCGACGTCGTCCGTCTGCGCTTCGTAAACGTGCCCGTCTACCTCTTGAATCACCCGGATCACGTCGAGTACGTGCTGGTCCAGAACAACCGCAACTTCATCAAAAGCAAAGGCGTGCGCCATAGCCTCGGTTTCCTGGGCGATGGGCTCCTGACCAGCGAGGGCTCCTTCTGGCGGCGGCAGCGGCGGCTCGCCCAGCCCGCCTTCCACCGGGAGCGAATAGACGCCTACGGCGGGGTGATGGTGGAGTGCGCCGAGCGTGCGATCTCCGGCTGGAAAGGCAGCGAGACCCGCGACGTGCACGAGGACATGGCGCGGCTCGCCCTGGACGTCGTCGCCAAGACCCTCTTTGGGACCCTCCTGACCGTCGAGTTCGAGGAAGTGGGCGCCGCACTCGAGACCATCACGCAGCGGTTCACGGGGCGAGGGGGCGTACTATTCCACATCCCCGAGAAGGTCCCCACCCCCGCCAACCTGCGCTTCCGGCGGGCGATCCAGCTGCTCGACGGGATCATCTACAAGATCATCGAAGGGCGCCGCGCGGGCGGCGAAAGAGACGGCGATCTACTCTCGATGCTCCTCGAGGCCCGGGACGAGGAGACGGGCGAGAGCATGAGCGACAGGCAGCTTCGAGACGAGGTCATGACGATCTTCCTGGCCGGCCACGAGACCACCGCCAACGCCCTGTCGTGGACCTGGTACCTGCTCGCCAGGCACCCAGAGGCAGAGGCCAGGCTGCTGGAGGAGTTGGGCGAAGTGCTGGAGGGATGCGCTCCGACCGTGGAAGACCTTCCCCGGTTGCGCTACACCGACACGGTCGTCAAGGAGTCCATGCGACTCTACCCGCCCGCCTGGGCCTTCGGTCGGGAGACCGTCGAGGACTGCAAGATTGGAGGCTACCACGTACCCGCGGGTACCCAACTCGTGATGAGCCAGTGGGTCATGCACCGTGACCCGCGCTACTACGAAAGAGCGAGGGAGTTCCGCCCGGAGCGGTGGGTGGACGGCTCGGTCGAGAAGCTTCCCCCTTACGCTTATTTTCCCTTCGGCGGCGGCCCCAGGCTCTGTATCGGCCGCTCCTTCGCCAAGATGGAGGCGGTACTCCTGCTCGCGACGATAGCCCAGAAGTTCCGGCTCCGGCTGGCGCAGGACCGGCCCGTCGAGCCGCAGCCCTCCATCACGCTGCGACCCAGGAATGGCGTGAGGGTGGCGCTCACCAGGCGCTAATCCTCCTGTCGCGCGCGAGCTTTGCGGCGCTCACTTGTAAAGCTTCGGCTCGGCGATGCGGACGCGCAGGAGCATGTAGCGTCCTATAAGGATCGTCACCGCCGCGACGAGGGCGAGGGCGCCGTAGAGTAGCCAGGCGGTACCGAAGGAAGAACCCTCCACCACGAACCCGAAGGCGAGTGGTCCGGCAGCGGCCCCGCTGGAGGCGCCGGTCTGGGTGATGCCGGTCGCCGCCGCAGGCGCTCTCGGGTTGGTCTTGACGATAGCGAAGTTGAAGAGGCCGGGCCAACCCCATCCGGCGGCGAAGGCGAGGACGACCCCGATCACCAGCAAAGGAACCACGCCGCTCGCGAGCAGGACAAACCCGACAGTTCCGACCCCCAGCATCCCGGCGACGAGGCGCAGGCGCCCGCTGCTCATTTTGTCGGCAAGGTAACCGGCTACAACGCGGACGGCCACGCCGGCGGCACTCCCCAGGGCTAGCAGCAGGCCGGCCGCACCCACCCCGATACCAGCGGCAACAGCCGACTCGACGGTGAACGCGCCCAAGGGATTGGCCGCCGCAGAGCCGAGCCCGATACCCAAAGCCAGCAGGATGAGCGGCGCGAGGGGCGCGTCACCGGCTCGCGCCTCCTTAACGTGACGGAGACCTCTTTCTCCGCCCCCGGGCACGAGGAGGGCGACGCAGAGCGCGAGCGCAGCGCCGCCGACGAAGGCCCAACGCCAGCCGACGGTCGCGGCGACGAAAGGAACGGCGAGGCCCGCAAGTAGGGTCGCCGCCGGTATGGCCGCCTGCTTGACGCCGAAGGCCAGGCCCTGGCGGTCCTGTGGAACCTCGCGGGCAAGCCAGAGGTGCGTCGCGGGGTGGGAGATCGAGTTCCCCAAGCCGCCGAGGACCAGGCAGGCGACGAGGCCCCACCACGAGCTCGCGAGCGCCGAGACGGCGAGCAGCGAGGCCACGCTCACCGCGGCGGCGAGGCGCATCCCCAGGGAAGACCCCACGCGCTCGACCACGCGTCCAAAGACCACCGAGGCAAGCGCGGACGTGGCGAAGAACACCGCGACCACGAGCCCCAGAGCGCCCTCGCCGAAGCCGAGCTCGGCCCGGATCTGGACCGCTAGCCCGCCCGTGAGAAAGGCTGGGAGCACCCCCGCAGTCGCGACCGCGACTGCAAGGAGCACGGCGCCAAGGTTTAGGTCTTTGCTCGTTACAGAGCCAGCTTGGTCTGAGAAAAGAGGCATCGCGAGGATCATAGCACGGCCACGCCCGACCCCCGGCGGCGCTTTAAGCACGCCCCGTCCCACGAACGCTCCCTGTCGCGCGGTTCCTAGGAGGTGGCAAGGAGAGCCGGAACCGACGATCCGGCGTTATCGGCCGTCGGTTCTCCGGAGTCGGTTTTAGCGGTACACGCCGTTGTGGCCCAGGCTGAAGCGTCCGGGGTTGGGGAAGTAGGTGAGACCGTGCGGCTGGGCGCCGGTGAAGATCGTGGCCAGCAGGTCCCCGGTACGGGTGTCCACCACGTAGACCGCGCCATCGTAGCGCCCGGAGACCCAGAGCTGCTCCCCATCGGGCGAGACCTGCATCATATCCGGGGTACCGCCGGTCACCCACGTGTCGGTGATCTTGCGCGTCTTCAGGTCCATGACCGAGATGGTGCCCTCGCTGCGGTTGGCGACGTACATGGACTTGGTGTCGCGGGAGATCTGCAACCCGTGCGCCCCCTCGCCCGTGGGGATGAAGTCGATCTCCTCCATCCTCTCCGGGTCGATGACGGAGACGCCCATGCTGCCCTGGTTGGCGACGTAGAAGACCTCGCCGTCGGGGGAGAGCCTGACGTCTATCGGCAGGGCGCCCGTAACCTCGGCGTAGCCCACGAGCTCCATCTTCTCCACGTCCACCTTCGAGACGACCCCGCTGTACTCGCTGCTGGCGAGGAAGTAGCTGCCGTCTTCGGAGAAGTCGAGGTGGTCCACGCCGGGCCAGGGGATGTAGACGCTCCCCAAGAGCTCCCACGTATCCGCATCGCGGATCCCTATCGTCTGGATACGCTCAGCGACCACTATGGCCTTCTCCCCGTCGGGGGTGTAGTAGAAGTTGTAGGGGAAGGCAGCCTCGGCGGTGCCCGACGGCCTCCCCGTGCGGGGGTCTATAGCCGTGAGCGTGCTCGACTCCTCGTTGCCGGCGTACAGCGTCGACATGTCCCAAGACGGGGTGACGTGGAACGGAAGCGCCTCTACCTTATAGCTGTCCACTACCTCGAACGTCTTGGGGTCTATAACGGTAACGGTGCCATCGATGACGTTCGGAACGTAGACCATCTCGGGCACATCGGCCAGCGACTCTTTCACCTCGGTAGTCATCGTCGCGGCGTAGACGTTCTTCTCGGTCTCCTCTTCCGCCGGCTGTTCAGAGGAGTCTTGCTCCTCTTCCCCTTCTCCCGGCTCCTCGGAAGGGGCGCCTTGCTCCTCCTGGAGTTCGGGTTCCTCGTAGGTAGCCTGCTCCTGTTCTCCGAGCGGGGTGAGATCGGCGAGCCTCTGGAGCGTGCTCTCCCCGTAGGGGGAGTGCGCCACGAAGAGGTAGGCGGCGAGCGCCGCCACGAGGAGTAAGAAGATCACACGCCGGCGGCGCCTCTGGCGGCCCGTCGTCGGCTTGGCCCTCCGAAACCTTCGCGGGGGTTGCCCCTCTTCGTTGCCATAGAACTGCTCACGGAGACGTTCCCGCTCCGCCCCGCTCTGCTCTTTACCACGTTCTCTCTGGCGCTCGAGCTCCGGCATCAGGCCAGTCCCATCCTCCTAGCGGCGCAGGTTTGCACCCTCACCGTGGACTCTCCAGGCTCACCCTTGCTAACCTGATCCGGTAACCTACTCTCTGGCTTAGAATACCGGATCTCCCCCTCAAGTCTTTTCTCGCCGAACCTCCGGCGGTCCCCCGAAGCGTATTACCCTCCAGACAAGCCTCCAGCCTCGTATAGGGGTGTGGTATTACCTTGACTGAACTACAGCTTATCTCACTTCCGCCTCGATGGCCACCACGAAGGAGCGCATCGACCTACATACTGCGCGTCGCGGAAGGAGGTCCACAAGATCGTGCGATCTGCCACGCCGCGAATAATATCATGGCTCTCGACCGCCTTCTGACAGGGCTCTCACCCTTCCGCCGTCCACCAGTAACGCCTGCCACGTCACGTAGGTGTTGACGTGGGTACCGAAGTACAAAAAGTCCCGCCACTCTATAGCCCGTCTCCGAAGGCACAGTTCTAAGCGCAGTATTCGGTAGACCCTGTTTGCGCTTTGGCGGAGCGGCCCGCGTCGCACCTCCTTGCTCTAGGCTTCACCCAATTTTAGCGGCCGTGTGCCGTTCTTGGTCAACAAGGTGCGGACAATTGGCACAAGGTTGAGCGTGAGGGTAGGATGGACGCCCCGCAATCGACATCTTTTTTAAGGAGGCGAGCAAGATGATGCTGGATCTCAAGGGCAAATCGTTCGTGGTCGGAGGCGCGAGCCGCGGGCTAGGACGAGCCGTCGCAGAGCAGCTGGTCACCGAGGGCGCCCGTGTGCTCCTCGTAGCCCGCGACGCCGACACCATACAAGAGGTAGCCCAGGAGCTCGGTGAGCAGGCCTACCCGTGCGCAGCGAACCTCTCGGAGGCATCGAACATCGATGAGGTCGTCGAGGCCGCCACACACCTGGGCGGACTTGACGGCGTCCTGGTCAACGCGGGGGGACCGCCCTTCGGACCCGCGCTCGAGCTGAGCGACGATCAGTGGCTCGAGGCTTTCCGCATCCTGATAGGTGGTCCGGTACGTCTGCTGCGTGCGCTCGTACCGCGGATGAACGAGGGCGCCTCCGTTCTGTTCATCACCTCGTCCTCCGTGCGGCAGCCGATCAAGAACCTCGACACCTCGAACGTCCTGCGCCCGGGGGTCGCGGCGCTCGCTAAGTGCCTCGCAAACGAGCTAGGGCCACGCATCCGCGTTAACAGCCTGGCCCCGGGGCGCATCGACACCGCCCGGTCACGCTCGGTCGACGAGTCGCGCGCCCAAGGTCTTGGCATCTCGGTCGAGGAGCAGCGCCGTAACGTGAGCGAGGGGATCCCTCTGGGGCGCTATGGCCAACCGGAGGAACTCGGCCGCGCAGCGGCGTTTTTGCTCTCACCAGCCGCCTCATATATCACCGGGGTTTCTCTACAGGTGGACGGCGGCCTCGTGTCCGCGATCCCTTAGAGTAGTCCGTATGCGTAACACTCCCTTACCCACCATCTATGGAAGGGCCGGTAATCTGTTCTGACCCGTCGTTGGTGAGGATGAACGTATCCTCCGCTTTGGCCCCGGTAATAGAGGGGCGCCAGGCGAAAGCCTGACCTGCCTGTATCTCTTGCTGCGTACGCGGGCGGGGTCGCTATGCTTTCGCGCGAGGTGTAGACGGTCAGACCTCCCTGGTGATGCAGTCGCCACTCGTCAGGAAATCCTGCCTCCGCGTAGAAACGCTGGCAGACCTTGAAGGCGTCGGCCAGCGTACGGCCGGGACGGGTAACCTCTTCTCTCATGCGTCGGAGGAGGATCTCACAGGCTTCGTGCCGGCGCTTCAGCTCCGTATCTGGTTCTTCGAAGTGGACCATCCGGTTGACGTTGGCGTAGAGGCCACCACGCTCCGCGCTCACCACCAGCATGGCGCATCGCTCGAGCAGGTTGCCGTGCGGGATGGGATGCCGGTAGTGGCGATGCGGTTATCAGCAGCCGCCAGGAGACGGGGCTGAGAAGCCCCGTGGCCGGCAGGTCTCCGGCAGGTCGCCGCCAGGTTCGCGGCAGCCTCGTACTCGCTCATCCCCGTCTCCAAGGAGCTCGCCACCTCCGCCACTGCCGCCGCGGCGTCGGCCCCAACCTGCCGGTATCGCTCCAGAGCGTCGGGGGCGAGGGTGTAGGACAGGACAGCGGCATCCCTTGAGACGTCCGGCGCGTTATCCAGCGGGAGGTACGTCCCCAATGGCCGCACCGTACTCGACATCCTTGATCTCTCTGTCTGTACCGTCCACGCTCACGCACAACACCTCGAACAGAACACCGCGCCCGTTGAGGATATCGTCGACGATCGGTTCTGGCAGGTCGGCCAAGTGGCTGCTTTTGGGGTTGCCGGTAACAACAGCCACTGCTTTATCAAGAACTCTCCTTCTCGCAGCGGATATACGGTTACCTCAAGAGGTTACCTCAAGAATCATTCATACCGCATGCTCGGCGTGACCCCCATCCTCGTCGGCGTCTCGTCGAGGGTGGCGAACAGGTTGTTGAGCGACTCGGCCAGAGTCGGATGGGAGAAGACGGCGTCCCGCAGTGCCGTGTAAGGCACCCCTCCCAGCATGGCTATCTGGATCATCGCCATGATCTCGCCCCCCTCTATCCCCAGAACCGCACAGCCTAGAATCTGATCGTTGTCCGCGTCCACCACTGCCTTCATGAAGCCTCGGGACTCGTCCATTTCCAGAGCGCGAGCCACGTAACTCATCGGCATCTTGGCGACGCCGATGTCGCGGCCCTGCTGGCGAGCTTCTTGCTCGCTAAGGCCTATCCGGCCAAGTTGTGGGTCGATGAAGACTGTGTAAGGCACGAGCCGATCGGCGATGGAGGCGTCTCCGCCCTCGAGGAGGTTGGTGCGGATGATGCGGAAGTCGTCGTATGAGATGTGGGTGAAGGCAGGACCTCCCTTTACATCGCCCATGGCGTAGATACCCGGCACGTTTGTCTCCAGCCGCTCGTTCACCTTCACGAAGCCGCGCTTGTCCGTCTCTACGCCAGCCGCCTCTAAGTTGAGCGTGTCGGTGTTGGGAGGCCGGCCGGCCGCCACGAGTAGGTGCGAGCCCTCCAGCACGCGCTCCCCATCCGGAGTGCTAACCGTCAGCTGGATCTTGCCATCCTCACTTTGCTCGACGCGCTGAGGCTGAGCCTCGAGCAGTACCTGGAGGCCGTCCTGGCGCATTATCTCGGCCACCGCCTCGGCCACATCGGCATCCTCGCGGCTCATCAACTGCTTGCCGCGTTGCACGACCGTCACCTCGCTGCCGAAGCGCCTGAACATCTGGGCGAACTCTAGCCCCACGTAGCTGCCACCGAGCACCAAGAGGTGCTCGGGGAGCTCGTCTAGTTCCATGATCGTCGTTGAGTTCAGGGCGGGCACACCGTCTAAACCTTCTATCGGTGGGTTGGTGGGCCTGGCTCCAACGTTGATAAAGATGTCATCAGCGGTTAGTTGAAGCATCTCGCCATTGCCGTTCAAGTGGACCTCGAGTTGCTTGGGGCTGCTGAAGCGAGCCTGGCCCGCCAGCAGGTCGAGGCCCTCGGTCTCCTCGATACGCCGCTCGTTGCC
>DATDKT010000166.1:0-7849 GCA_036519775.1 Rubrobacteraceae bacterium | reverse complement strand
GAGAGCGAGGGATCTTCCCTCGCCCTGTCCCGCCAGCCCCGGCCGCTAGTAGATGCCACTGTTGATGACCTGCTCGCGATAGGCCGCGGGGTCCAGGTTCAGTAACTCCAGAAGGCCCGGCGCCTGGGGGGACGGGCTCCGCGAGAGGATCCTGCGCGCCTGCCCGTACCGACCCTGAACGACGAACGCATCGGCGGTGGCGAGGTCCATAGAGACCAAGAGCTGCCGCTGTCTTACCTGTGTACGCGGCCTGTTCAGTTCGGCGGCCGCCATGCGCCTCGCACGTCTTATATTCTTCACGCCTTCGAGCGGCTCGCCGGTTCGTACCTGGATCCTGCCAAGATCGTAGCGGTCCTGGTAGGTGATGCTCGTCTCTTCCTCGAGCGCCTCGTACTTCTCTTTGGCTTCCTGCAGCTTTCCCTGTCTCGCGAGTGCCTGCGCGAGAGAACTTCTGGCCGAAACGGCGTTCGGGTTGAGCTCGAGTACATCACGGTAGCCCTTCGCCGCAGCGTCCAGATCTCCCATACCGAGCTGGAGATTGGCCAGCGTCAGGTAAGGCAGGTAGTTGTTGGGGTCCCGCTCTATCGCCTCCTTGAGAGCCAGAACGGCCCTATCGTGCCTTTTCTGCTGCCGCCATAGAAAGGACTGCGCCTGGAGCGCGTCGGTATCGAAGGGGTCCAGGCGAACCGCCTTCCGCGACGCCTCCATCGCCCCCGCAACGTCCCCGGCAGCAGCCAGGCGCTGCTGCTCGCCAGTGTAGTAATCCGACAGGTAGAGCAACGTGGCCAGCAGGGCCAAAACCCCCACCAGAAAACCCGCGGAGAGTCTGAAGATCACACGGCTCAAGCAAGATCACCGCTCATGAGGATATCCACAACACCCCCTGAATACAAGCCGCCGGGCGGGCAGAGCCGGCACGAAAAAAGCGGGTCCCCGAAGGGACCCGCCTGGTTAGGCCTCGTCCGGTCGCTTAGCGGACGATCCTGCGGGCCAGTAGACCACCGGCTACGAGCAGGACACCGGCACCGAGCGCGATGAGCGACGAACCACCCGTGGGGGGAAGCTCGGCAGCTGGACTGGCGGTGGGGGCGGAGTACTGCGCTGCAGGCGCAGCATACTGATACTGCACGGCAGCCGGAGCGGCGGACGCACTAGCGCTGGCGACGGCCGCCTTGGCCTGAGCCACGTTGATGTTGCACACCTGGGCTATGTTCTGGATGTTGACGTTGTTCCCGTACTGGCTTATCTGTACCTTGCCGACCTCTGCCTGTATAGCAGTCTGAACGCAAGCTTGATTGCCACTGCCGACCTGCGTCACCGACTGCGCCAGAGCCGGGACAGCGGCGGCCAACACCATGGCCAGCATAGCCGCTAATAACATTACCTTCTTCAAATCTACCTCCTATTCGAGATCTGCCTCTACAGGTCGCATTTTTTCACCTTTAGCCCACAGTGTCAACACTGTTGCCAATATGTTCTACGATTATCTTAAAATTTCTTAATAATTGGGGTTAATCGGACCTCTGTTCAGCGGGGGCACCAAAGTCCGCAGTATACATGGTGGTCTTGGAGTCGCTGTAGTCGCCCGTACAGGCACCTATGCCTATTTCGTGGAACCTCCCATCCAGTATGTTAGGGCGGTGGATGGAACTGCGCATCCAGGAGCGGAACATGCCTTCCGGAGTAGCATTGTATCCGATGTTCTCTCCGCAGTAGAACGAGTGGTAACCGAAGCGACCGAAGCGCGTGCACGGGTCTTCGTTCCTCCCCCTGGTGTCGTGAGAGAAGTAGTCGCGTTGGATCATGTCCTTCGAATGTGCACGGGCGGCTTTCTGGAGGGAGGGATGCACGCAGAAAGGCTTCAAGCCGTGGTTCTTACGAGCGTTGTTGTGCAAGGTGAGCAGCCGCTTCTCGCTGGCGTACAAGAAGATCTCACCCCCTCCGCACCTGCTGGCATAGCCTCCACCCGCCGCCTCGGCGGACGAGTCTACACGGATGAGGCCTGCGGCCGCAATAAAGATGGCGACGAAGACCACCAGCAGACACCTCATGAATACATCCCCCTCTCGTTGTTTTAGCAATTCAGCCAGTCAGCACTTCAGCCTGTTGTTCTGGCTCCTTGCCGACTCTGCACATCGCCCTACATGTCAGTCTATGTATCGTCTCGGGACAGCGCCCCTTTCCGGTCTGGCGCTGGACATGTCACCTCCTACGATCCTTGCTCCTTGCTGCCGGGAGCGTCAGTCTGTGCGGGCTCGGACAGGATGCGGTAGGTAGCGAGGGACATCTCCCGCGTGGCGGCGCGGGATGCCGACTCGCTCGTGTCGCTGGCTATCACGACCATGAGATAGGCATCTCGGGCGTCGCGCGCGCCCTCGGGGAGGACTACCCCGGCGTCGGCGAAGGTAGTTCCGTAGTAGCCGATCTTGTGCGAGACCTGCGTCCCTTCGGGGAGAGGCTGGGGCAGGCGGTCTTCGAACGAAGTGTTCGTCATGATGTCGAGCATCTCTGCCGAGAGGTCCGGGGTGGTGTAGGAGGGATCGGAGATCTTCTCCAGCACGAGCAGGACGTCGTCAGGGGTCGTGGTGTTGGGGATCCAGTACTCCGTCGAGCGCGCGCCCACGCGGTACAGCTCGGCCCTGATGTAATCCCTTCCCAGGTACCTGTCGAGCATCTTCCAGGCCGTGTTGTCGCTCTCTTTGATCAGGAGCCTGGCGCACTCGCGCAGGGTTATGGTGTGTCCAACGGGATAGGTGTAGAGTACACCCGTGCCGTAAGCCTGCACGTCGGAGGTCTGCATGGAGATCTTGTCGTTGAGGTCCACCATGCCGCTGGCTGCCGCCCTGTAGAGCGTCATCAGGACGGGCAGCTTGTTGAGGCTGGCCGCGAGGAAGCGCCGGTCGGCGTCCATCGCCACCCTCTCACCCGAGGAGGGATCAAGGACAACCACCCCGTAGGTGGCGGGATACGCCTGCGCTATCTGGCCGAGCTCGCTCCGCAGGGACTCTGTCTTCTCCTCGGTGAGCTCCGTCTCGACGCGGGTGGCGCCCGTGGCCACCTCGGAGGCGGCCCGAGGATCAGGGTTCGAGCCCGTCTGCGACCCTGCGGTCGGGGCCTCAGGGCCTGACCCGACCGTGGGACCTTCGAGGCGGGCTACCGGTTCTCTCTCCATCGAGAGCGCAAAGAAGAGCAGGCCTGTGAGGAGCCCGATCAGGATAGGCAGCGCCACAAGGAGACGCCGGCGCTGGAGTGCTTTCTGCTGCTCACGGCGTTGCCGCCGCCCGACGTAGGTTGTTGGCGTTTTTTGTGGTGTCTCGGACTTTGGCACCGGCGCGTGGATCAGGCCACCCCGCATGATGTTCGCGCCCCGAGGTAGAGGAGCTCCTTGTTTATCGACCTGATAAAGGTAACGAATTCCTTTTCCCTGCACAAGTCAACATTCCCGCTCCGTTGACAGTTGGGAGTGACAGTAAATGACAGCGGAAGGCAGCGTTTACCAGCGCAAAGACGGACGTTGAGTAGCGCAATACAGAGACGCTAACCCCGCACCAGTTGCGACACGGTACCGCAAGTCTACTCCTGAATCAGAACATCCCTGTACCCGTGGTCAGCAGATATTTGGGACACGCTAACCCCGGCATAACAATGAAAGTCTATGCCCACATGATTGACGGCACTAGCGGCATGGCGGCAGACGGCATAGACGAGGCACTAGGATAGCTCTCAGACACCTCAGGAGCCGTGCTGAGGGGTTTGGCGGGTGCTGACAATGGTCCGGTACCCACGCTTCTCTACGTGCCTCGTTTACGTGCTTCGTTCCCTAGCACTCCTGTAGAATCCAGAGTGGGAGAGCGTCACACAGAAGGAAGTTGTTGGGTGGCAGAGTTCGTTGCCGAAGAGAACCGTGAGTATCCGTTGGCCAACGAGTCCTACTACTGGTCGATGAACTCGCTTCGCGAGGAAGGGTGGCGTAGTCTGGGAGCAATAGGCACCTTATATTGGGCACTCAGTGGTTATGGAGGGAGGGCTACTCGTGCGTTCCTGGTGTTGATTGGGATATGTGCAGCGTTTGCAGCTCTCTACAAAGTATTCGGTCCTCCCAAGTTGGGGGACTTAGGGCAAGCACTAGTCTATAGCTTGGGAGCGGTAGCTCGGTTAAACCCAGAGCCTAGGCCCACTGAACCAGGGCTGTTCCAGTCCTTGGTGCTAGTAGAGGGACTACTAGCACCATTGCAGATTGCGCTGCTTGCGTTGGCCGTTCGGCGCAAGGTCATGCGGTGAGATAGTAAGGAGAGATGTGTACCCCGACCCTCAACGCTTAGAGGATATCAGCAGCATCCGTGAAGCGATGCGCCAGATTAGTCTAGAGGCCCAAGCAGTCGTAGAGCTTCTGGACGTAAGAATGGAAGATACACACCTAGATGGGAGCACGGAAGCCGAGGATGTACGCAGTGTCCTCGAGCTTATACAGTCTCTCACCCTAGAAGTGAGCGAGGCACTGGACGCCTATCAGGAGCAGTATTCAGAGCTTTAGAACGGTGATGGGATGTACGTACCCATTTGGAGTGCTCCGGCACCCGTCTGTCGTTATGCAGCTTCCTCATCCTGGTCAGTCGCCTTGAGGTGACGCTCACGCCTTATGTCCTGCTCTATGTCTTCAAGATACCCAACCGCCCAATCCTGCCAAGTCACGTATATCCACCCTATCAGTACCAGTAGAAGGATTGCAGTGACGAAGGCAACTCCAAGAGCCAGGCATCCAGCTTCTCCGCATAGGTACGTGGTATTCATGCAGTATATTTATCCTATGAGCACCTACGCGTGCTGGAAAAGGAATCACAATGGGCACTGAGCAGCTCAGAAGACGCTTAGCTGTCGTCTGATTCCAGTTCGCAGAGCTTCTGGATACCCTCGATGCCCCGCATCAATAGCTGCAGCTCATCACGGGCCTCCCTGAGTTGGATAGAGGTGCTTCTCGTGTCCAACGACTCTCCCTGCTCGACCTTCGAGAGTAACCTCTCCATCCTCCACGAAGCATCGTGGCAGTTCTGACGCATGAGTCCTGATAGGTACCTTATCTCTTTGATGAAGTCTGCTTCGCTCTCCATGAGAATATCTAAGCACAGTAATACCCTCACCAACAGGAAGATGGCCAGTGTTATCTCCTTTCTGAGCATTGTGCCATTTCTCGATATACGTAGCTCTCCCCCACCCGTATTCTTTATTATGTTGGTTACTTGTCCACCTAAGCCCACTCACTACAGTCGATTTGTCTCTTACTTATGGGAAATACTCGGTGTTAGAGAAAGGTTCAAAAATGAGCTTGACAGGGGTGTGAAGAGGGATACGGGAGCAAGGAGAAGAGATTGTGAAGACTGTCATAGAAGGCACACCCGGTCACGGTCGAGGGAACACCAGAGTGCGTACGATAGTACGAGAGGAAGATATGTATGAAGGAGCGGCGATGGGATGATGACAGAGCCAACCAACTTCTGGATGCCGCTTGCGTGGTCCTGGAAGCTGCTGGCGGTTGGGAGACACCCGAAGACGACCAGGATGACGACCCCGCCAGTCTTCTTCGGTTCATCGAACTCTACTTCAGTGAGGGCGTGCGGCGTAAGATTTGGCCCTACGTTGATCAAATGAATAGGGGCATAGAAGTCGGGGACCTTGAAGACCTGCGCCTCGGGGTCTTAGGGCTCTTGCGGGTCATCCTGTGCACCGAGAGTGGGCCGCACTGAAGAGTTGAAACAACCTACCCTCTACCCCGAAGGGCGCGAATGAGCGCACCCCACTTCCCAAATGACTATTGGTTCAATACCTTTGAAATCCGCTGTAGGGGTGGTTCTCTCCAGGTTGTGCAGGGTACTGCGTGCCCCTGCGGGGTGAGCGCACATCCAAGAACCTGTATATCCATCCAATCGCGCAGCAAGGAGCCTGGACCTATTCTTATATCGTGGGTCTAGAGAGGGATGGGCTGTGATATTAGACGGAGTTATCCAGTTCCTCGTATGTGAACTTCCGAGAATTCCTATTCCACGCACTCGGGTGAATAGCCGCTCAGGTACGGTCCCGCAGCAGGCGATCTATGACTGCTTCGACCGCTTTTATGGACTCTTCGGCTTCTGCTGTAGAGGCGGCCTTTCCATGGTGCACTACATCGTTACGGCGGGTGTTGTGTGCATCGAACGACGTCCAGAGCTGCTCCTTTTTCTCGCGAATGTCTTCGTCGAAGAGCAGCTTATACAAGCGCTTCAATTGTGTATTGTCTGATGTCGGGTTGTATTTCCGCACCTCATCCTTGATGAATGTGGCTATATCTTCGTCGCTGACTTTGGTGTCTACTGCATCGTTCACCACTACTTCTGTGCACACCTCGCACGCCGTCTGCGCCAAGACGATCGCCGCTTCGGGAAAGTCTTTGCTAAGTTCCTTCGCCCTTTGGAGCAGTATATCGAACCGCTGCCAGTGCTTTACGGAGGCCGACACTGAAACCGTAGAGCTACCCCTGACCTTAAACTCTGCGTGGACCTCTCTGCTAGCCTCTTTTCTCTCCATGCTCACCTCCCGAAGACCCTACGCCACCAAGGCCTCTGTACGCCCTCCTGAGCGCTCGGGGGACCGGGGCTGAATCCGCGTCCGTCATGCTCTTTTCCTCCGCAAGTGATCCAAGCAATCTATCATTCTAGAGAGTCGCAACGGTCGGAGCCAAGGCTGGAAGCAGGTCAAAGACGAGGCACGACAATCCCCTGTGACTCTCCTGGAGTAACCACCCCTTCTAATAGGTAGGGGAGGCTCTCAGAAGCCATTCTCGTCGCTCTGAGAAGGTGTTAGAGGTGTATTCACCATCAATACTGAAGCTGGTGAGATGCCTTGTATCCCCCACCTCCACATCCTCGGGGCCTACGACCACCAAGGCAGCGGTCCGAGTCCGAGAACCGGCCCTCAGGTGGGTGTGGCGGACGTGGGTGTGTCCGACGAGAGCAGTGCCGGGATCTCTTCTGGAGGAAGCGGCTTTGAGAAGTGGTAGCCCTGGGCCATGTCGCAGCCCATCTCCCGCAAAAGCGTCGCCTGCTCCCCACTCTCCACCCCCTCGGCTATGACCTCCACCCCCAACGTATGGGCCAACTCTATAATCATGTGAACGATCGCCGTGTCCTCCACGTCCTCGCCCAAGCCCCTCACGAAGGACCTGTCTATCTTGAGGGCGTCGGCGGGTAGGCGCTTTAGGTAGGCCAACGAGGAGTATCCCACCCCGAAGTCGTCGATGGAGATCCTCGCCCCTATCTCCCTCAAGCGATCGAGGGTCTCCGTGTTGCCCGCCAGCGCCCTCACGTATATCGTCTCCGTAACGTCGAGGGTGAGGCAGCTTCCCTCCAGCCCGGTCTCTTTCAGGATCCCTTCGACGGTCTCTGCGAGGTCGTGGCGGGAGAGCTGCCTGGCGGAGAGGTTCACGGACATAACCAAAGGAGGGAGGCGGGGGTGTGCATCTTGCCACTCCTTCGCCCTGAGGCAGGCCTCCCTCAAGACCTGCTCCCCCATGGGTATCACCAGGCCGCTCTCCTCGGCCATCGGTACGAACTCGTCGGGGTCTAGAAGCCCCCGTTCCGGGTGCTCCCACCTCACCAGGGCTTCCACAGCGAAGAGCTCGCCGGTCTGGAGGCTCACGATCGGCTGGTAGTGGAGGACGAACTCCTCTTGCTCCACAGCCCGCCCGAGGTCGTTCTCCGCCTCAAGCCTTTCTATCGCCTTCTCGTACATCACTTGGTCGAACACCGAGTAACCTAAGCCCCCGTCCCTGGCCCGGTACATCGCCGTGTCGGCGTCCCTTAGAAGATCGTCCGGATCC
>DATDKT010000165.1:0-10777 GCA_036519775.1 Rubrobacteraceae bacterium | reverse complement strand
CAGAAGCTCGTTCATGCGCTTCTTGGTCCTCATGAGCTCCCTGGCGTGTATCTCGACGTCAGAGACCTGTCCGCCTAGGCCCCCGCCGATGCTCGGCTGGTGCAACAGTATCCGCGTGTTCGGCAGGGCGCTCCGCTTGCCCTTCGTCCCTGCCGAGAGCAAGAACGCCCCCATCGAGGCCGCCATCCCCAGAGCCGTCGTCGCCACGTCACACTTGATGAACTGCATCGTGTCGTAGATCGCCATCCCCGCGTAGACGCTGCCGCCCGGAGAGTTTATGTACAGGTTTATGTCCTGCTCGGGGTCCTCGCTCTCTAGATGCAAGAGCTGCGCCATCACGACGTTTGCGACCTGCTCGACTACCGGCGTGCCGACGAAGATGATCCTGTCGGCCAACAACCGCGAGTAGATGTCCATCGTCCGCTCCCCGCGCGGACTCTGCTCCGTTACGTAAGGGATTACCTGCCGCGGGTCGTGGTCCATCACCAAACCTCCTTCTCAACCGTTTGAGCTATACTCTATCAGAGTAGCATTATTGTAGCGTTCCTGCAAGTTTAATGTAGTGTTTGGAGGTAAGAGGTGGAGCTTCCGCACCTGCGGGGTTTGCGGCAACAGGCGGTTCTGAGCCAGGAGCAGTTAGCGGAGAGGAGCGGGGTTGCGCGGGACACCATCTCGAAGCTCGAGACGGGTCAGCGCAGAGCGTATCCGACGACTGTACGGAAGCTCGCGGCCGGGCTCGAGGTGGAGCCGAGGCTGCTGTTCGGTGGCGTCGAGTACTCGGGGGCGGCTCCGGAGGAGAGCCCTTCGGAGGAGACTAGGGGCGTCAAGAAGGTAGGGTTCTAGGCCGCCGCGCACTCGCCTCTCCCGGAGCCCTGCCGCCGGTTCGGGGCGGCCGCAGGTTAGTGGGAGGCGTCGAGATCAAAAATCATCCTTTTGACGATCTCAACCATCCTTTTGGAGGATGCGTACCCCCGCCGCGATCCGGGAGAATTGATGGAGCCGCACGGCGAAAGGCGGAGAGCAAGTAAAGAGACGCGACGAACCGGAACCAAACCCCGGGGCACCCTCCGTAGGGTCTCCGTGTCGTCCGGCCGACAAGATCTCGCCACTCGCTGAAAATGCGGAGCTCGGGCCATCTGTCCGGGCTCGTGCGGAGATATATTGATAACGTAACTCTGGGAGACGTGAGTCTCGCGCTACGGCTTCGTCGAGGAGAGAGGATGGGAAACAGAACCACGAGCAAGGGGAGGCGCGGACTACGCACAGTATTGTCGGTCGCGGCGGCGCTAATGATGCAGCTGGCTACTGCTCCTGTTCTGGCCGCGCAAGAAGTCCCTGGCGGTTCTCCCGCGGGTACAGCACCGGAGGTCGCACCGGGAACCTGCGCGCACGCCCCCGGCGAGTTTCTGGTGGGCTACACCTCCGAGGAGGCCTTCCAGGCAGCCCCGACGGAGAACATGGTTGGGGCCTTCCCCGAGATCCTCGCGCAGCACCTCGCCTTCCCGGAGGTGATGGGTGACCCGGCCGCTGAAGAGGCCAAGAGGCAGGAGCTTTCGGCCCGGCCAGACGTAGCCTACGCTGAGTACAACTGTACGGCCCAAGTCAATCAGGCGGCGGCAGCGCCGGAGGCCACACACAAAGTGGCACCCGCTCTCCCGCCAACTATCTGCGCCAACTGCGGCAGGTACGTCGTCGAGAAGGCCGGGAAGATCCTCGACGGCGAGTTTGAAGGCAAGAACGCCTACGACGCGGCCCTCGACGCCGCCCGGACCACCAACGACGGCGACAAAGTAGCCCTCGCCTCCGAGACGGTGTCTGGCGAAGAAGATGCCGGCAGCGACAGCGCCGGCGCTGATAGCGGTACCGGAGCCGAGTCCGAAGGGTCGTCCGGGTCCCGAGAGTCGTCCGGCTCCGAGGAAGAGTCCGCGGACGCCAGCGCCGGGGAGGGCTCCGCTTCTAGCGATACAGAAGCGGAGCTCGGAGAGGAAGATGCTGGCCTCGATGCCGAGCCCGTCTCCCAGAGAAACGTCTTGTCGAGCGGGCTCCGCGAGACGACCAGCGGTCCCCCGGCCCTGGTCGTCGGTGTGGGCGTCCTTCTCCTCGCAGCCGGCCTCTTCGTGGCCCGCAGAACCTTCGGGAAGTAAGGCCTTCGCCCGGCTCTGGGAGATTCCGGTGCTACTGTAACTCGCTAGGGTTCCAGGCGGATGATGCCACGTTTCAGGGCTTCGGTAACGGCGGCGGTGCGATCGGTGACGCTAAGCTTGTCGAAGATGTGGAGCATATGGCTCTTGACGGTGGTCTCGCTAACCCAGAGCTGTTTGGCGATCTCCTTGTTGCTGGTGCCATGCGCGACGAGCTCCAGGACCTCGATCTCCCGGGTACTCAAGCCCTCCTCTTCGGGGTTGCGCACGCGCTGCATGAGCCGGGCGGCCACGCCTGGGGCCAGAGGTGACTGGCCCTGCGCCACCATCCGGATGGCCCCGAAAAGCTCCTCGCGCGGGGTGTCCTTCAGGAGGTAACCGGTGGCCCCCGTCTCGATGGCGCGCAAGATGTCCGCGTCGCTCTCGTAGGTGGTCAGGACCAGTATGTGGACGTCTGGGTAATTGGACTTGATGTGCTGTATCGCCGTAACGCCGTCCATCTCCGGCATCCTGAGGTCCATCAAGACCACGTCGGGCTTGCGCTCGCCGACGAACGCCACGGCCTCCTTGCCGTTCTGGGCCTCCCCCACAACCTCGAAGTCCGGCTCGCCGGAGAGCATACCGCTCAGGCCGGCCCGCACCACCGGGTGGTCATCGGTTACCAGGATGCGTACGCTCACGTAACCTCCTCTATGCCTCGCAGGCTCTTCTCCCGCGGGTACGTCTCGAACTCGAGACCCCTCGCGCTCATCGGCAACTTGACCGCCAGCGTCGTACCCTCGCCTATAACGCTCTCGACGGAGAGCGTGCCGCCCACACTTTCGACCCGCTCGCGCATGCCCTTGAGGCCAAAGCCACCGGAGTTCTGGTCTCTCTTCCTTTCGGCCTCGCGGTCGGGATCGAAGCCCTCGCCGTCGTCGCGCGCGTCGAGCGCGACGGTGTCTCCCATGTAGGAGAGGGTCAACGCCACCCGGTTCGCTCCTGGGGCGTGCTTGCGGACGTTGGAGAGCGCCTCTTGCGCCACTCGGAAGAGCGTCGCCTCGATCTCCGAGGGCAGAGAACACGGCGTGCCGGTCGTGGCCACGCTGGCGACGATACTGCTCTCCCCCCTCCAGCGTTCGACCAGCCGTTCCAGGGCCTCGGGGAGCGAAGCGTTCTCCAGGGCCTCCGGTCGCAAGGCCCAAACCAGGCGCCTCGCCTCCGTGAGGCTCTCCCGCGCGGTGAGCCGCGCCTGGTCCAGGTGGTGTCGCGCCCGATCGGTGCTTGGAGGCATGGCCCCTTCGGCCGCCTCAAGGTTCATCACGATGCTGGTGAACCCCTGCGCTAAAGTGTCGTGGATCTCGTGCGCCATGCGCTGGCGCTCCCTCAGGACCCCGGCTTGCCGCCCGGCCCGACGGGCCTCCTCGACCAGCCGCAAATTCTCGAGCGCGAGCGCCACCTGCGCCTCGACGGTGAGGCAGGCGCGGACGGTGCTTCTGGGCAGGCGCCTCTTGCGAGAGGCGACCGCGAGCAGCCAGACCCTCGCGCTTCCGGGGGTGACCAGCGGCAGCAGAAAGGCAGACCTCATGCCCCGGCTACTCCAAGCCGCCCGCTCGCGGGCGGGCAAGTCCCCGACACGCACCGTCCGTGAAGCCCTCCCATCGGCGCCGGCCAGCGCTGATACGTCCAACCCGTCGAAGCTCATGCCGTCCGGCCAATCCCCCGCGGACCACGGGTTCCAGGCATCCAGGGCTCCGGAACCGTTGGACGAGCCGTCGTCCGTCCGGTTGGGCACCTGCCACAGCACCACCCCAACTACCGCTGAGTCGGCCAGGTAGTCGTGGAGGGCAACGAGCACGGCTCGCGGGTCGCGCGCCTCGCTGATACGCTGGCTGACCCGGTGAAGGGCATCCTGACTGGCCAGAACGCTCCGGCCCTCGACGCCGCCCAGCAAGCCGCCCGCCAGCGCCATCGCAAGGTATATCGCCGCTTCGCTCGTGTTGAGGGGAGGAAAGGCAAACAGCACGATAGCCTGGTTGACGACCACTGAGACCACGGCCGTCAGCACCCCGTGTGTAACCGCTGCGGTACCGACCTTGCGTGCGAGCCAGGAGGCCGCGAAGATCATCAACAGCATGTGCATCGTCGGCATACCCCAGGCGCCGTATGCCTCCCCGAACTGTACGAGCGAGGACTGGACGTCCCGTTTGAAAACGGAGAGGACTAGGAGACCGCCGAAGATCACCGGGTACAGCAAAACGTGAGAGAGAACCCCAACCCCGGCGCCGGTAGCGAGAACCCACCACCACCGCACCTTGCCCAACACGCCGCCCCTAGGCAAGGCCATCGTGCTCCGGTCCACGCTTAGCCCCCCATGGTCGAGGTCTGACGCCGATGAATAGAACGCGAAGAGAGATCCTAACCTCCGGTGCTCGCCCTGACGAACCTCATTATAGTGCCCCTGTGCGCCGGGAGCGATCCCCCTCACGATATCTTCTTTGCCTCGTCCAAATGGTCTCGCGAGTTCCATCGCACCCTAAGCCCTACGGAAACGGCGCCTTACGGCGCCCGTCTTCCCAACGATTTCGCGGAGCGTAGCCGGTCTACGACCCCTTTTCGGCTAACTCATCCTCTCAACAGGACACGGACCTGGCGCACAATCGGGCGTTTGCGAAAGAAGAGCCGCTCGTTACGACCAGACGTATTGCAAGTAGTCGATGAAATAATCGACGGCATCGTAACCACTGTAATAGGCTGAGGCGCTAATGGGTAACACCGTGATCATTATCATCAGTAGCGTCATCACCCTCATACGCGGTGTCTCCATTTCACCTCCCTCTCATCGCCAGGTCATGTGGGACCCACAAGCTTTACATCGAGTGCATTTTATAGTAGTAGCCGCGGGTACGCCTCTTCCAAAAGTATGACTCTGAACCACCAAAAGTATGATTGTGGTTCCGCCGACGGAGCCGGAGAGGATTCTAGATTTCGCTAACGAAACTCCTAGGTCACCCGCTGCGTAGACGATTGTATGAGGGGTCGGATAAGCCTTCTCGACCGTTCGAAAGGAGGCGCTAGTGCAAGCTGCTGAAGATACCCACCGATCCTTTAGGAGAGGAAAGAGCGTGGGCCCGAACATCAAGGTCTCGCTCGTCGCGCTACTTGCTTCGGTCGTCTTCGCCGCCGGTTGCGGCGGGGGCGAGGAGACGAAGGACGACTCTGCCGAGGAGACGACCACGAAAGACAAAGCCCGCAAAGAAGACACGAAGAGGGACAAAGAGAGCACCAAAGGCGAGGGTTCCGGCCGGGAGGTCACGCTAAGCCTCGAAGGCGACTCGGGGATCGAATTCTCCGGGACGTGCAGCGTAGGCGGCGAAGAGGAGAGCTTCGAGGGTCAGGTCCCCGATAGTTTCTCTTACGACCTGGGGGGCCAGCAGCTTGAGTGTGAGATCCAGAAACAAACCGGCGACGGTACTCTGGAGGTCCTCCTTACCGGACCCAGCGACCGCATAAGGCAAGAGACCGACAGCTCCGGAGGCACCATAAACCTGACCTACTCGGAGAACGGCGGCTACTCTTCCTCGACTTCGTCCTCGGGCTCTTCCAGCTCCGTGAACCAGGTCGTCTCGAGCTCTTCCTCGGGAAGTAGTTCGTCTTCTTCGTCCTCGACGAGCTCCCGATAACACAGCATCGCCATGGAGGAGCCGCGCCGGACACTAGTGGCGCCACCAGAGGGGACCTTTACAGGAGTAGCTTCTTGAGCTCGTCTTCAAGGTAGGTAGCGGTGACCGCCCCTTCGGGGGAGTAGGCGACGGCCTCTTTGCAGAGGTGGTAGAGGGCGAGGGTCCGGGTCGGAGAGAGGCGGCGGCTCCCGGCCTGATCCAGAACAAGCCGCATCAGCTCCAGTGCCACCTCCGCGTCGGTCTTACGCTGCTCCAAAGTGCCTCCCTTCGAGCGCCAGTATACAGGGAAGACGGGCCGGGTCACGGGGAGGGTATGGAGCAGCGTTATGGTAAACTCGAACGTACTTTGACCTCCCAGGCCAGACCCTCGAATAACTCGCGCAACGTCTCGAGGATTGCTCGTGGGTAAGGTCAGGCGCGTCTACACCCGCTGTCCCATATGCCAATATATCTTCCGGGCGCCGCGCGCCGGCACCTACGTGACCGTCGGCCGCGAGCCAGACCTCTGCCCCAAGTTCCCCGGCCGCCAGTCGGACGGAGCGCGTCTCATACAGAGCGAGGTGACCATGTGCCCGGCCTGCTCCTTCGCCGCCCGCGAGAACTTTGATGGCCTCGACCTCTCCCCCATCGAGCGGTACGGCCTCGAGCAGCGCCTCAAGGAGGACGGCCTACTGCGCGTTTTTCGGACGAGTCCGACGCCCTGGCTCGCCTTCCACGCCGCCGAGGTCTGTGGCCAGGAGCGTAGCCTGACCGCCCGCGAGCTCGGCGACCTCTGCCTGCGCGCCTCCTGGGTCTGTCGCAAGGAGAAGGAACATCCCTTCGAGAGCACTTTTCAGCTCAGGGCCGTACGCTACTTCCTGCGCGCCTTAAAAGAAGATGCCCTCGCCGGCCGTGAGCTCTCCCTCACCACCTACCTCGTCGGTGAGCTCAACCGCCGGCTCGGCAACCATCGGGAGGCCCTCAACTGGTACGTCAACGCCGCCCGCACCACCGAGGGAGACCCGTCTCTGGGCTGGCTCGACCGCCTTATCGAGAAACAGAGCAAGCTCGCCGAAGAACAAGCCGCCTAAAGAGCCGCCGGTAACTAGCGGCTACTCTACGGTAGCCGCCACTACTCGTTGTCTCGCCGTAGGGTCCGCCACCTAATAGGAGACGCCGTTTATGTACTAGGGGGTGCCGGGGTCCCCGGTAAACAGCGTATTTGCAGAGAAAACGGCGTGCTGGGGAGAGGCGGAATCGGAGCGTTGACCACCGCGGTAACCCCCACCGGGAGCTGGACCACGAACAAAAGGAGGTCGTTCGTGGCGAGAAAGAACGGGAACGGGGAAGGAAGTCGTCCACGGAAAAGACCAGACGGGCGATGGGAGGCGCGTTACTGGGAAGAGGGTCCAAGCTGGCGTAAGAAGCGGCGCAGCGTATACGGGTCTTCGCGCAAAGAGTGTGCAGATAAGCTAGCGGAGGCCATGTCCACCGAGAAAGATTTCGTGCTCGTCCCGACGAACATTACCCTAAGCGAGTTTTTGGCTGAACACCTGGAGGCCACTAAGGAGACGTTGAAGAAGCGCACCTGGGAAGAGACACGAAGAAACCGCCCGCGTGCATCTGGTGCCGATGCTGGGGCACCTTAAGCTCAAAGAGCTTTCCCGCGAGCGCGTGCAGTCCCTCTACGCCACCAAGCGTGCCGGGGGTCTTTCACCAGGGGCCGTGAGGAGGATTCACGCCGTGCTCTCCGCCGCCCTCTCGCGTGCGGTGCGCTGGCAACTGGTGCCCTACAACGGGTGCCCTACAACGTCTGCAAAGACGCGGACCCGCCGCGAGCCGCATCCCCAGATATTCGCCTACTCAACCCCAAAGAAGCGCGAGCCTTTATGGTCGCTGCCGCGCTGCCGAAAGGGAGCCGCATCATGCGCTCTACTGCTTAGCGCTGACCAGTGGTATGAGAAGGGGTGAAATCCTTGGTCTTCGGTGGGTATGTCTCGACCTAGCCCAACGCACCCTGCGCGTCCGCCACGCCCTCGTCGCCGGGCGCGGGTCGCCCACCTTCGAATTCACCTAAAACGGCGAAGCGCCGCCGCTCTATCATTCTTACCGCGAAAGCAGTTGATGCCCTCGAACGCCATCGAGAGCGCCAGCGCGAAGCAGGGTTCTCCGTGGAGGACGATGCTCTCGTCTTCACGTCCACCAAGGGCACTCCTATCAATACTTCGCGCCTACGTCTCGCCTTTAAAGCTTTCCTTGTGCGGGCTGGGCTACCGGATATACGTTTCCATGATCTGCGGCACACTTGCGCTACCCTGCTCTTCTCCAAAGGTGTACATCCTAAAGTGGTTCAGGAACTTCTGGGGCATGCCACCATCAAGACGACGATTCAAAAGCACAAAACGCTCCAGCCTAGTCTTCCGAGCCTTACTAGTCGATGGCGACGCCGAGCATTTAACATTATCGAGAGCCTAAAGGAAGGAGATGTGGCTCGACCCTTCCCCGTAAATCGGTAGCTTTCTGTAGCAGAGAAGGTGTGACTCCAACCCACACTGTACGGATTTTAAGTCCTGGGTTATAGGTTCTCCATTGTTACTGGTTGTTTAAAAGAGCCTGCAAATGGCTCAAAAGCTCACGAAACATGTTCTTCATTGTTCGGCGTTGTTTATGGCGGGTTGGTGTACTAATTAGTGTACTAACGTCTCTGTCCAGCGGCTTCACTCCGTTGTGTTAAGAGGCATCCTTTTCCGAAGAAGTTACGAACCCTTGGACCTCTTGCGGCACTAGGCTCTTCACGAGCGTGCCACACTGAAGCCTTTCCGCTCAGCTGAGAGATTCGTGCCCAGGTGGTCAGAGATTATTGGGGAGGTCACTTGGGTAATAGACAAGGCAGTGGGACAAAGGGGTTGCCGAGTGGAAGAGTAGCAAAAAGGAAGCAAGAGGAGGCGTGGGAACCTTACATGAGGGCTGTCCGTAGATGCTAGCTATGGCCTGAGATTCGATGCAGCTACGACGAACAACTCAAACAATTCACATCATCGAAGCGTTAATCGTGGCAACAAAACGTTGATGTGGAAAGGAAATCATGAATATTAAGGATGTGATGAACACGGACATGCTCACTGTCACGCCTGAAGCCACGCTCCGAGAAGCGGCTCAGCAGATGTCCGAGAGGAATGCTGGAGCGGCGCTCGTATTCGACCGAAACCGTGGGTCGCGGCCGGGGATTATCACGGAGCGGGACGTGCTCAACTCTGTTGCAGCAGGGCAAGATCCGGATGGGCAGAGCGTGGCCGACAACTCAACGGATGACGTGGTTACCGTAACGGCAGACTCGTCGCTCGAGCAGGCCGTGGAGAAGATGACGGAAGGAGACTTCCGTCACCTCGTGGTGCTTCATGGAGAAGACGCCGTGGGTATTGTCTCGATGCGCGACCTCGTGCGCGGCTTGACAAGTCAGTAGGTGGCCCTCCAAATCGATCGTTTTTTCAGTAGGGGCGGTGGGACTCGAACCCACACTGTACGGATTTTAAAGTCGAGAGAACGTGTTCGTCGGGGTTCACCAGAGTACGAGATCCGCGTAATTAAGCCGATTCTGCTTCAGCCGTATCCCAGCAAACGTCCTCGTACTTCCCTGCATTGGTGTACTACTGGTGTATCGGCATGCCGCGAGAGATATTGCCGGACAGGAGGTCGAGGGCCCGAAAGAAGAGGTCATAGCGCCGCTCGTAGCTCTACAGGTTCTTCTTCGAGCCGTAGTGAGTCACTGGTAGCCGGTGGAGACCAACCGGTCAGACACCCTTGCCGTAGTCTAGGCTACCTCTGTATATCTATCCAATCTTGCTACATGTTGTGTTGCCCACCACGCCTCTTAGGGCACGAAACAGCGCTTTGCCCCGGTCCTATCGGATAAGGATTCATCATCCGGTATATAGGTTTCCGGGAACACCCCTTCTCGGATGTTGAATGAATAAGGGTTGGCGGGAGAGAGGCAACGGGGTAGTCCCCCATAGCCCGGCGCAAGGATTTAGTAGAAAATAGTACATATAGGTCATGTTCTGAGGAAAGGAGGACACGAGAGATGAGAAAGCTGATCGTGAGCACCTTCTTGACCCTCGACGGGGTCATGCAGGCCCCGGGCGGACCTGGAGAGGACGACAGCGGCGGCTTCGCGCACGGTGGCTGGTCGGTGAACTATTGGGACGATCAGATGGCTCAGGTCATGGGCGAGGCGATGAGCACGCCGTTCGACCTCGTTCTCGGACGCAAGACCTACGACATCTTCGCCGCACATTGGCCGCACGCCACAGACGATGCCGGCGCCAAGCCATTGAACGACGCCACCAAGTACGTCGCGTCGCGGAGTCATCCCATGCTGGAGTGGAGCAACTCGGTCCTGATCGAGGGAGACGCGGCCGAAGGCATCGCGGCGCTCAGGAAGGAAGATGGGCCAGAGCTGCAGGTGCATGGCAGCGGGAACCTGATCCAGACGCTGTTGCGCCACAACCTTGTCGACCAGTACCGCCTGTGGGTCTTCCCCCTCGTCATCGGGTCGGGCAAACGCCTGTTCTCGGAAGGCACCATCCCCTCCGGGCTGAAGCTTGTCGAAAGCAAGGTCTCCACCACTGGAGTCGTGATGGGTACGTACGAGCCGGCAGGCGAGATCGTCACAGGATCGTTCGCGCTGGACTGACCGCGCTCAGAATCACTCACCGAGCATATCAACACACCGCATATTTGTTTTGGAGACACACCACTAGGAACCGGCACCTGAGTTTCCGAGAATCTCGAACACCGGAAGCAGGGTTTCTGAGAATCTCGAACACCGGCTGCAAGTGGGTTTCCGAGAAGACCTCCTCTCGGAAGGTGGGTGAATAAGGAGCAAGAGTTTAGAGCCGGAGCCCCGAAGACGAGCCGGGGCGGATAGGGCTGTTTACTATCCCTTAGTGAATAGGGGCGTCGACCAAAGGCGCTGCGATCATGGTCTCCGCCAGC
>DATDKT010000164.1:0-12002 GCA_036519775.1 Rubrobacteraceae bacterium | reverse complement strand
GCCGCCGCGGTACTGGTCACCGTTCAGGTAGTTGCCCCAGGTGATCCCCGGCGCCAGGCTCTTCAAGGAGGGTGGCTGCATGACGGCGGCCTGCCACTGGGTCATCCCGAAGTACGAGGCGCCGTACATCCCGACGTCGCCGTTCGAGCCCGGCAGCTTCGCCGCCCACTCGACCGTGTCGTAGCCATCCTCGAACTCGTTCACGGAGGGGCTCCACTCACCCTCGGAGCCGAAGCGGCCCCTGACGTCCTGGACCGCGACTATATAACCGCGCTCGGCTGCCTTGACGGGGCTCATGTAGCCCGTGGCGATGGGGAGGTCCTTGCCGTAGGGGAGCCGCGTCAGGAGGACCGGGTATCCCCCGTCCGAGACTTCGCCACCCGGCCGGTAGACGTCGGCCACGAGCGTCGTGCCGTCACGCATCGTGGCGGGGACGTTCTTCTGGACCACGATTTCTCCCAACCGTTCCATGTGCTCCCTTCTCGAGTGTTATTCGACGAGGTTTGGTGGGGGAGGAGCGCCGGGGGAGTTCCTTGGCGCTCCTTTGGTCTTTACGCGAACTGGTAGCCCTTGAACTGCTCGCGCAGCTCCATCTTCAGGAACTTACCGGTGGCGGTGCGTGGGATCTCGTCTACGAACTCGACCGCGTCCGGGAGTTGCCACCTGGCGAAGTCGCCTTCGAGGTGGGAGAGGAGATCCTCCGCGGTGGCCTCCTGCCCGTCCTTGAGGACCACGACGGCCAGGGGGCGCTCGTCCCACTTCTCGTGCGGTATGGCGATGACGGCGGCCTCGGCGACGGCTTCATGGCCCATAATGGCGTTCTCCAGGTCCACAGAGGAGATCCACTCCCCACCCGACTTCACGAGATCCTTGTCCCGGTCCCGGATCTCGACGTAGCCCCGGGGTTCGATGGTCACGATGTCGCCGGTTTTGAACCAGCCGTCTTCGGTGAACTTGTCGGCGCCTTCTCCGGTGTTGAAGTAGCTGCTGGCGACCCAGGGTCCGCGCACCTCGAGCTCGCCCATCTCCTCGCCGTCCCAGGGGATGAAGCCTTCGTCGCTGCGTGCCCGAATCTCGATGAAGGGCAAGGGGAAGCCCTGCTTGGCCCGGTACTTGTACTGCTCCTCTTCCGGGGCTTCTAGCAGCTCACCTGTGAGGTGGCAGACGGTGGCGACCGGGTCCGTTTCGGTCATGCCCCAGGCGTGGAGTACGCTGAGGCCGTGCCGCTCGTCAAAGGCCCGGATCATGCTCTCCGGAGCCGCCGAGCCTCCGATGGCCATGCTTCTCATGTTGGAGAGGTCGTAGGCCTCCGGATCGCTGTCCAGCGTCTGCAGCACGGCCAGGAAGACCGTCGGCACCCCGGCGGTGAAGGTCACCTGCTCCTGCTCGAAGTCTTCCAGAAGGCTCTCGGGGTCGAGGTGCTGACCGGGCATCACCTGCTTGGCCCCGACCATGGTGGAGGCGAACGGCACCCCCCAGGCGTTGACGTGGAACATCGGCACCACCGGCAACACTACGTCTCGCTCCCGGATTCCCAGACCGTCTGCCGCCGCTAAGGCCATCGAGTGCAGGCAGACGCTCCGGTGAGAGTACAAAGCGCCCTTCGGTCTCCCCGTCGTTCCGGAGGTGTAGCACAGGGCCGCGGCATCGGTCTCGTCGAGCTCCGGGTACTCGAAGTCGACCTCGTCGGCGCCTTCGAGCAGGTCCTCGTAGCTCTTCAACCCCTCCGGTGCGGAGCCGTCGGCGGAGAAGACAAAGACGTGCTCCAGGTCTACCTCATCTTCGAAGCTGTCGAGCAGCTCTATGAGGGTCTCGTCTATAAGCAGCACCCTGTCCTCGGCGTGCTCTATGATGTAGGACATGTCGTTGGAGCTCAGACGCGGGTTTAGGGTGTGCAGGACCAGCCCCGCGGACGGGACGCCGAAGTAAGCCTCGAGGTGTTGATAGGTGTTCCAGGCGAGGGTAACGACCCGGTCGCTCTTCTCCAGCCCTAGCTCTCCCAAAGCTACGGCGAGCTTCTTGGAGCGCCGGACGAAGTCGGCATAGGTGTAGCGGTGAAAGCTCTTGTCGGGGTTGCGGGTAACGATCTCCTTTGTGCCGTAGAGATCCTCGGCCCGCTTGAGGATCGCGGGTAGGGTCAGCTGATAGTCCTGGATCAAGCCTTTCATCTAATCTCCTCCTTTTCCTGGGGTACGTCGCGCAACGCCGCCAGCGGCAGGTCACGCTCTTTTGCCTATTGTTCCCACTCTTTGGCCGTCTTCCGCATAAATGCTTCCTCGAAGTCCTCCCGGGTCGCGTCTTTCAGGTCCAGCTCCACCCGGGTGCTCTACCGGCTTCTTCGAGAGAAGGCTTCTCCGCCTCCCCACACATAAAAAGTCCCTTCCCCTGGGGCCTTGTGAGCGTTGATGTTAGCAGGCACAATGGACAGGGGCAAGACGGAGGTTTCTTTGGGAGAGGCCGGTTACAAGGTGGTCGCGGTGATGTTCTTTGGGAAGAAGGAGGTGGCGCGCTTCCCGACCCGCGAGCAGGCCGAGTGGCGGGCCAAAGAGCTGAACGAGCACTCGGAGAGGAACCCGCGCGGATACGTCCAGTACCTCGTGCAACCCGTGGAAGAGCGACCGAAGAACAGGTGAGCTCCTGCACGCACTTTAGTGAGCAGGGCACGATCGCGCTCGATCTCCGGATCCTAACATCTGCTAGCGGAGAAGCGAAGCTCAGGGATGCGTTGCATTTGAATATTACATGAGGGAGTAGCGCCGGTTGAAGGCCTCGACGTCGGCCTTTATCCAGTTCCTCGCCGGCCAAAGTAAACGCGCCTACCCGAGGTGAAAAAGGGTGAAGGGACGATCCCGGTGAGACCGTCCCTTCGGGAGAAGGTGCTCTGGAGGAGCGTATTAGCGCAGGGCGCGCAGCGCGCGGTGCCCCAGGAGGCCTGCGACCAGAAGGAGCACGGCCCCGAGCGTGAGCGGAAGACCGCCGGTAGCGGGGAGCGAGGGTTCGCCGGAGGACTTGGCTGCCTCCATAGCCTTGTTGCTGATGGCCGCGGCGACCTCACCGTCGCTCTCGTCTATCAAGCCGTCCTCGTTGACGTCCACTCCGGACGCAGGATCCGTGGGAACGCCGGGGCTGGTGCCCGGGTTGGGCGTCTCGTGGTCTGGTGTGGCGCCCGTACCGCCCCTGAAGTTGGCCCTGGCCCTGAAGGTCCTGTCTCCGGTGAGCGGCACCTCGCCGAAGTCCCGGATCACCTCGATGTTACCGCCGCTCTCCTGCGCTATCTGAACCGGCAGCGACACGGGCTCCGTGCCTGGCGGCACCGGCCTCGGACCCGGCCCGAAGCTGTCCAGCGTCGTGCTGCCAGTGTAGATGCCGTCGTCGTCTGGGTCAGTGAGCGGCACCCTGATCCCACCTTCAGCCGGGATAAAGCCGAGCAACGTCGTGCCCTCGGGAGGCTCGCCCTTGACCGTGACCTCGAACGAGAGCGTAACCGTGTCTACCGCCGGAGGAGTCTCTGCTGGTGGGGTCTCCGCTGGTTCACCCTCTTCAGCCCCTTCTTGGGCCAGGGCCGGCGCCGCCATCGTGAGCAACACCGCCAGCATCTCGATCAAGATCTTCAAACTCTTCGCCAAGATTAACCCCTCCTAATCCTCCGAACTTAACGAAGTTGAGCGGATTCTATCGTGTCGTTGCCGGCGTTGCACCACCCGAAGGTATGCTCGCGAGGGTCGCTCATGCAACCAGCTCCCCCCGGACGATGAGGCGGTCGGAGTAGTCCGGCAGGGTGCAAGTCTGCAGCGAGACGATGCTCTTGCCCGGCACGGGTTCCGTAACCTGCGTGTCCTCCGGTCCGACTACCAGTGACTCTATGATCCGGTAGGTGTATCGTCCCCCGGCGGTATCTTCGAGGGTTATCTCGTCGCCGCGAGCCAGCTCGTTCAGTCGGTAGAAGACGAGGAAGGAGCCGGTCCCGAAGTAGCCCATGCGGTGCCCGGCGATGTAGGTATTCGCTCCTGGTTGCCAAGGAAACCCGGTGTCGGGCAGGTGGATGGTAGAGTCGTCTAGGTCCTCTTCGGAGAGCGAGGTGTGGACCGTTACGTTTTCGAGCCCTATCTTGGGGACCGTCAGGTAGAGGGTGCCGTCCGCGGGGGCATCGGTGGGCCCAGCCGCGGCCCCGGTGGGGAGGTTGCCCGCCGTGCCGCCTGGGGGGCCGACGAAGAACAGAGCGACGAGCCCCAGCCCCACCAGCACCATCACCGCGCCGACCAGCCTCATGAGAGCAGCCATCACGCCTTCTTTCGCTCTGCTTCAACGGCGAGTTCGAACGAGAGCGTGGCGGTCTTGTCCGGGGAAGGGCCAGGGGGTGGACTGTTCGCCGGATCTCCTTTGGTGTTCCCCTCCTGGGCCAGGGTCGGGGCGGTGGCCCAGGAGGGGAACACTATCAGCGCCAGCGCCGGTAGGATCAACCTCTTCATGATAGTCCTCCTTCTCCACGGGTTCAGAAAACTTACCAGGAAAACTCTCTCACCCTTGCAGCGGGCTCGCATCCTCCAAAAGAATGACTTCCGGTCGCTTTTAGTATGATCTTCCGGTGCCTTCTCACTCTGGTCGCCATCCTTCTCGTACTACTTTAAGCGGCAAAGGCAACAACACGGTTACGTTTCGGGGGTTCTCTGGTGACGGTTTCGTCCCACCCGGTTCCCGTAGCCGAGGTGGCCATTCGGGCGGTATCCTCTATTTATGAAGCCGGAGCGGATCGTCAGCCTGGTGCCGAGCCTGACCGAGGCGCTCTTCGCCTTTGGGGTGGGGACCCGGGTAGTCGGGAGGACCCGGTACTGCACCCAACCGCCCCGGGCGGTGGGGAGAATCGCGAAGGTTGGGGGAACGAAGAAGGTGGACGCGGAGCGTGTCCTCGCCCTCAAGCCGGACCTGGTGGTCGCGGTGAAGGAGGAGAACACGCGCAAGGACATCGAGGGCCTGAAGGAGGCCGGAGTACCGGTCTTCGTGGGGGCGCCTGAGACCGTGGAAGACGCGTTGGAAATGTTGCGGGAGTTGGCCGGGCGGGTTGGGGCTGCGGAGGACGAGGCGGAGGTGATGCTCGGTACGATAGAGCGGGTGTACGTGAGGGTGTGCCAGGAACCGGGGAGGGCGCGACGGGTGTTCGTCCCGATCTGGAAAGGGCCGTACATGAGTATAGGCTCCGACACCTACGTGCACGACGTCCTTGAGACCTGCGGTGGCGAGAACCTCTGTAGGAGCTTTACACGCTACCCGATCCTCTCTCTAGAGGAGGTGGAGGCGCTGGAACCCGAGGTCGTGCTGTTGCCGGACGAGCCCTACCCGTTCTCGGCGGAGGACTTGGTGGAGTTCTACGCGCTGGACGTCCCTGCGGCTAGGGAGGATAGGATCCACCTCGTAGACGGCAAGCTTCTCACCTGGTACGGCCCCAGGATGGCGAGCAGCCTCGTGCAGCTCTCGGCTCTGCTAAGAGCTTAGCCGCCGGCAAGCTAGGAAGTTACCCGCTTCCCCACGGCCGTCGCGGAGAAGAGGACGAGGGCGCAGCCGACGGGGAAGAGTATCTCGTTTACGCCGCGGGAGACGAGGGCCTGGGTAGCCAGAGGTTCGGGGGCCGTCCAGTACGCGAGGGCCACCATGGTGCTGCCGAACAACATACCTATTACCAGCCCCGCTGCTACGTGGGCCCCCAGTCCTCCCCAAGAATGCCCCCCGACCCAACCGATAGTTGCGCCGAGGCACCCGTACTCGACCGCCTTGAGGAGGGCGAGGACCAGCACGGGGGTGGTGTCGGAGCCGGCGCCGGCGATCTCGAGTGCCTTGACCGTCCCCTGATGTAGGCTGCGGGAGATACTGAAGGCGAGGGGGGCGGCGAGGAGACCTATGATCCCCATTAGTGGCACGCGGGCCTTCGAGACTGCCGTCCCGATGGCGAGCCCGACGCAGACGAAGGTAGACCAGGAGAGCTGCCTGACGAGGTCCGCGGCTATCGTTTCGAGACCGGGGAAGATCCCGAACCCCGCCGCGAAGAGCAGGAGCAGGCCCTCCATCACGATGCCGAGGAGGATAGCGAGCCAGGCGACGCGCAGGAGCGTCGCCATGAAGTTATTGTCGGCTGGTTCCGCCGGGACGTCGGTGCTCTGCTGCGGTTCCTGCATAAGTAACCCTCGCGATTTCGGTTAGCGCGCTTCTGCCCAGAGCGCCGAAGCGACCGCGAAGCGCCTGGCTCGGCCTGCCCCTCGAAGAATATCCTCAATCCAAAGACCTGGCAAGGTGCGAGGAGACGGGCTAGACTGCCAGATCCACGGCGATCGGTAGAGCAGTACGCCGCCAGTTCGCGAGGCTGCCCGGGTTATGCTCGTACTTCTCGACGAGCAGACTTCGCGCCAGCTCGTCCTCCTCCTCGCTCTCGACGAGACGCGCCTGGCCCTCGAAATACTCGCCGGCGAGGCGAACCGTAACCTCAGGGTTGCGGCGGAGGTTCTTCACCCAGTCTGAGCGGTCGCGGCCGCCGGAGAGCATGTAGAGGGAGTTGTTCTCGATGGCGAACCAGATCTCGATCTCGTGCGGCGTGCCGCTCACCCTCCCAACGGTCGTAAGGTAGCAGAAGTCCTCCCCCGCGAGGCTCCTCGGGTCGGCCGTCACCTCGCGTTAGCTGGTCGTCTTGGCCTCCTCACGCTGCCTCAACTCGACGCGCCGGATCTTGCCGCTCGCGGTCTTGGGGAGCTCTTCTATGAACTCGATCTGGCGCGGGTACTTGTACGGGGCGGTCTCGCTCTTGCAGTAGTCTTGTATCTCCCCGACCAGCTCCTCGCCCGGCTCGTAGTCGGTGGTGAGGACCACGAACGCCTTGACCAGGTTCCCCCGCTCTTCGTCGGGTACTCCCACTACGGCGCTCTCGGCGACCGCCGGGTGGCCTATGAGGACGTCCTCGATCTCGAACGGCCCTATACGGTACCCGGCGGAGAGAATCACATCGTCCGAGCGCCCCACGAACCAGAGGTAGCCGTCCTCGTCCCGGGTCGCTCGGTCACCGGTGAGATAGTAGCCGTTCTTTATGACGTCCTCGGTCTCTTCGGGTTGCTCCCAGTACCCCTCGAAGAGCGCGGGGTTGTCTCTGGAGAGCGCAATGTCGCCCGGCTCACCCGGCGGGCATTCGTTGCCTTCGGGGTCGAGTATTCGGACGTCGCAGCCGGGGGAGGGTTTACCCATCGAGCCGGGCCGGACCTCCATACCGGGGAAGTTTCCGACGAGCAGGGTGTTCTCCGTCTGACCGTAGCCGTCGTAGATCGTGAGCCCGTGCAACTCCTTCCACCGCTCCATGACCGGCGCGTTCAAAGGCTCACCAGCCGAGACCGCATGCCGGATGCTTGTGAGGTCGGCGCTTTCGAGCTCGGGGGCGTTGGCGAGTACCCGGTACTCGGTCGGGGCCTGGCAGAGGACGGTGATGTCGTACCTCGGTATGAGCTCTAGGCGCTCCGTGGGGTCGAAGGCCGGCTCGTGCACGAACAGCTCTGTGCCGTAGCTCCAGGGTCCCAGGAACACGTTCCACACGGTCTTGGCCCAGCCGCTCGCGGCTGTACACCAGAGCCTATCGTCCTCCTGGAGATCCAACCAGTACCTCGCCTGCATCCTCTTGGCGTGCGTGTAGCCGTGGCTCATGAGCGCGCCCTTGGGGTGCTTCGTCGTCCCGGAGGTGTACAGCAGGAAAGCCCCCTCGTCCGACGCCGTGTCCTCGGCAGTGAAGCTCTCGGAGGCGTTGTCCATGAGCTTTCCGTGGGATTCCCAGCCCTCCCGCTCTTCTCCCAGAAGTACGAAGTGCTCGAGGTTCGGCACCTCGTCGCGTATCTTCTCGATCTCCTCCACGCTCTCGGGGCCGGAGATGAGGGCGGTCGCCCCGGAGTGTTCGGTGCGGAACTTCAGGTCGTTCGCGCGGAGCATCGGGGAGGAGGGGATGGCGATGGCCCCGAGCTTCAGGAGCCCGAGCAGGGTCGCGTGCCACTCGGGCACCTTGCCCAGAGTCACCATCACCCGGTCGCCGCGCTCGACGCCGAGCTCCTTCATAGCGTTAGCGAACTGGTTAGAGAGGCGGGAGAAGTCCCCGAAGGTGAGGCGGCGTTCGTCGCCGTCTTCGCCCAGCCAGATCATGGCCGATTGATCCTCCGGCAGAGCGTCCACCACGTCGCGGCCGAAGTTGAATCTCTCGGGCGTCCCCCACTCGAAGTTCGCGTAGGTTGTCTCGTAATCGCCTATGTTGGCCACGGCTCCTCCTTGCCTCGCTTTCCCCTGCGAAGATAGCTTCCCTAATGCCGTATCTTACTAAACTCATAGTCCCGGGCGACCTAGTTAGGTTAGACTGGTGACGTTGGTCTCTAGCAATGGAGGAGCAGCGGTGGAACGGGCGGTAATTCTCGGGGCGGCGCGGACGCCATTTGGCAAGTTCGGCGGAGCACTTTCGCCTTTGAGCGCGCCAGAGTTGGGCGGGGCAGCGATCCGGGAGGCGATAGGATACTCCGGCGTCGAGGACGGGGAGATACAACACTCTATCTTCGGCCTCGTCGTGCAGGCAGGGGTCGGCCAGATCCCCTCGCGGCAAGCGAACTACCACGCGGGGTTGCCTTACTCTCTGACGACGGAGACGCTGAACCAGGTCTGCGCCTCGGGCCTGAGGAGCGCCACGCTAGCGGAGACCATGATCCGCTGCGGTGACTACGATGTGGTCCTCGCCGGCGGCATGGAGAGCATGTCCAACGCGCCCTATCTCTCGCAGAAGGCCCGGTGGGGAGCGCGCATGGGTGACACGTCGATGGTAGACGCCATGATCCACGACGGTCTGCTAGACGCCTTCGAGCACGTTAACATGGTCCGCTTCGGCAGCGACGGCGCCCGCGAGAGCGGCATCTCCCGCGAGGAGCAGGATGAGTGGTCCTTACGCAGCCACCAGCGCGCCGCCGCCGCTACAGATGAGGGCAGGCTCGCCGAGGAGATCGTCGGCGTCAAGGTCTCCGGCAAGAAGGGTGAGACCAGTTATGTCGAGGCCGACGAGCCCATCCGCGGCGACACCTCTCTCGAAAGGCTAGCCGCCCTCAAGCCTCTCGACGAGGGCGGAACCGTGACCGTCGGCAATGCGCCGGGGGTAACCGACGGTGCAGGAGCACTGGTGCTCGCGAGCGAGAGCTTTGCCGAGCGTCGGAACATCGAGCCCCTGGGGACCATCGTCGCACACGCCAAGGTCGCCGAGGAGCCGCCGAACTTGCATTCCGTGCCCGGAAACGCCGGCACGCTTGTGTTAGAGAAGGCCGGCTGGAGCGCCGACGACCTCGACCTCGTGGAGATTAACGAGGCGTTCGCGGCGGTAGCGATCAACTCGAGCAGAATCCTGGGCGTGGACGAGCAGATCGTCAACGTCAACGGCGGGGCGGTCTCTTTGGGCCATCCCATAGGCGCCTCCGGTGCCCGCATCCTGATGACGGTCTGCTACGAGCTAAAACGCAGAGGCGGTGGCAGGGGCCTCGCGACCATCTGCTCCGGCGGCGGTCAGGGTGACGCCGTGCTGGTGGAGGTGTAGGCCCTGACCGGAAACCTGCTCCCCTACAACGGCAAACGCCCGGAGGTCGCCTCTTCTGCCTTCGTCGCGCCGGGGGCCTACGTCATCGGGGCGGTGTATCTAGGGGAGGAGTCGAGCGTCTGGTACGGGTCCGTATTGCGTGGGGACACGGAGCCCATCCGGGTAGGGGCGCGCACGAATATCCAGGATGGCTGCGTGCTGCACGCGGACCCGGGGTATCCGGCGACGGTTGGCGACGACTGCGTGGTCGGCCACAACGCGGTCGTGCACGGGTGCGAGATCGGTGACGGATGCCTGATCGGGATGAGCGCCACGATCTTAAACGGGGCAAAGGTAGGGGAGGGCTCGATCGTGGCTGCTGGCGCCCTCGTCCCCGAAGGCAAGGACTTCCCTGCCCGCAGTCTGATAATCGGCGCTCCAGCCAAGCGTGTTAAAGAGGTGAGCGAGGAACAGGCGCAGGATATAGCCCGAGGCGTGCATACCTACGTAGAGCGTGCCGCCTCACACCAGGAGGCGCTGCGACGCAGCTCTTAGAGTTTGTCTTTAATGCTTGAGCAAAGTCACTGATAGGTGGTCTGTAGCGCCGATCTATGTGGACCACCGCCGCAGCTCTTCCTTGGTAACTATCTTAGGAGCCCTATGATATACAGCAGGTTTTACGAAGAGGGCTAACAGTATAGAGAAGCTGTCTTCCTCCTCTTCAGGCCACTCGGTAGGGAACTCATTTCTAGTTATCATCATAGCTTTAGAGGCAAGCCAAGACGCATAAATCAGAACGAACCTACTGTAATACTGCTCGAAATTCTTGTTTGTTACCGAGAAGATTCCTGACTTTGGGTGCCCCCACACCATCCGCAAAAGATGATGTAGGCTCGCGTGAACAGCGCTAGAAGATGCGTGATAGAAAAATCGTACACCGGAACATTATTTGTTGATTCGGCCATATACTTTGCGCTTGGTATAGGTCTATCTCCCCAACCGAGTTTCTTCCCCAACTCTTTGAGCTGTTTCTTTTTAGAAGATATTCGGGAGTTCAGTTTGTTAATAGATATCGAGTCTGGATCGTCTTCTGGAACGTCGTCAAAGGAAAACATCTGCGCTACTCGTGGGAAAAATTCGTGTTGCGCCTTTAACCCCTGAAGAATCTCAAAATCACCCTTGAGATATAAGTATTCTTCTGCGCCCTCCTCTGGTATCGACTTCATAAAACTTAGAAATATGAATTCTTCGCACATCGGGCGAAGAAGAGCCATAGCTGAGTAACTTTTACCGGAGCTGACGAGCTCGATAATTGCTGACAAAGATTCGTAAGTCCTTACTGCTATGCAGCGCACGATCAAGTTAACGGAGAAATGCGTGTATTCAACGTTGTTGCCAATTCGACTTGTGAACTTGTCGAATATCTGAGATAGCATTTGTGCTGCCTCAAAGAGAAGAGCGTCAGTGTTTCCTTCTTCGAGAAGTCCACTGACTTTCTCTAAAGTTTCTTCTCTTCTCTTCCAGTTTATGTCGCTGCTCATACGCATCCCCTAGGTCGGACTCGACCAACCACCACTGTAGCTTGAAAGAAAAGGTTCTGTTCATAAGTTCAAAAGAGGTTCTCCTGCTGCTCGCCGGTAAGGGGCGAAGCCCGTCGACCATTTGTTAGGAGATGGAGGAAGACGAATAGTTCGTCTATTCGCCGCCAATCTATACTTTATCCCCGTACCGATACTTCTCCTCCATTTGCCGGATACGGTCGATCTGCTCCCGGTTCCAAGCGCTCTGGGCTTCGCCCTCCGAGACGGGCGTGTTGAACCACGCGTCCAGGATCTCGTGCATGATGGGGATCGGGGTCGCACGGAGGCTGAGAGTCAGCACGTTCGCATGGTTCCAGACTCGTGCTCCGCGGGCCGTCTCCGCGTCGTGTGCCAGTGCAGCCCGGATGCCGGGCACCTTGTTGGCGGCGATGCTTGCCCCGGTACCCGTCCAGCAGCAAGCGATGCCTTCATCCGCTTCGCCGGCGGCCACCGCTTCCGCCACCCGGCCGCACACGAGCGGCCAGTCCGACTCCTCTTGACCTGCTACCGGTCCGAAGGCCAGCACCTCGTGACCTCGCTTTTCGAGCTCTGCAGCGAGGGCATCCGTTAATTCGCTACTCTCATCGCTGCCGACCGCAATTCTCATAGATTGCTCTCCATTAGTCGTCATTCCATCTTCTGGTCTTTGAGTATCCTATCTAACAAGATAGCGATAACGATGGCCATGGCAAGGTAGATAGCCCGCGGCAGCTCGCGACGGGGGTTCGTCATCTCTCCTGCGGCGTTGGTGATGAGGCCGAAGCCCTCGTAGCCAATAAACAAGACCCCAGCGCCGAAGAGGAGGTTCTGGGGCTCACCCCAGCCGGAGGGTGCCAGCCGATCGGGTTCGACAAATAAGATGCCGG
>DATDKT010000163.1:0-7891 GCA_036519775.1 Rubrobacteraceae bacterium | reverse complement strand
CTCCTCTCTGCTAGCTTGCTAAATGCTCTCCTTGAGAAGCTGCCTGAGAACGGTCTGCAGGATACCGCCGTTCCTGAGGTACTCGACCTCTACCGGCGAGTCCACCCGCGCCCTGGCCTTGAACTTCCTGGTTTCACCGTCGTCGCCTGTGGCTTTGACCGTAAGCTCCGCACCGGGTTCGAGGTCTGCGAGGCCGGTGATGTCGTAGGTCTCTTGGCCGGTGAGGCCCAAAGATTGGGCGTCCTCACCGTTCGCGAACTGGAGGGGCAGGACGCCCATCCCGATCAGGTTGGAGCGGTGGATGCGCTCGAAGCTCCCGGCTATGACGGCCTTTATTCCGAGGAGGAACGAGCCTTTGGCGGCCCAGTCGCGTGAGGAGCCGGTACCGTACTCCTTGCCAGCCACCACGACGAGCGGCACGCCCTCCTCCTGGTACCTCATGCTCGCCTCGTAGATCGTGGTCTCCTCTTCATCAGGGAAGTGGACGGTGTAACCACCCTCCTTGCCGCCTGCGAGCTGGTTCCTGAGGCGTATGTTGCCGAAGGTGCCGCGCACCATGACCTCATGGTTACCGCGTCTAGAGCCGTAGGAGTTGAAGTCGCGCGGGTCCACACCCTTGGAGATGAGGTATTGCCCCGCGGGCATCCTCGAGGGGATCGCACCGGCCGGCGAGATATGGTCCGTCGTCACCGAGTCACCGACCTTGACGAGGACGCGGGCACCCTCTATGTCCTTCAGGTCCTCAGGCTCGGGACTGAGATCCTTGAAGAAGCTTGGCTCCTGGATGTAGGTCGAATCCGGGTCCCAGGCGTAGAGGTCGCCGGAGGGCACCTCTACCTCGTTCCACTGCTCGTTGCCGGTGTAGACGTCGGCATACTGCTTCTTGTAAATGTTCGGGTCGAGGGCAGTCTCGATCTCGCGCCGCACCTCTTCCTGTAACGGCCAGATGTCCTTGAGGTAGACCGACTCCCCACTTTTACCCGTCCCGAGCGGCTCGTTCACCAGGTCTATATCCACCGTGCCGGCCAGGGCGTAGGCTACGACGAGCGGCGGCGAGGCCAAGTAGTTGGCCCGAACGTCCGGGTTGATGCGTCCCTCGAAGTTTCGGTTGCCCGAGAGGACGGCCGCGACCACGAGGTCGTTCTCGTTGACCGCCTCGGAGATCTCTTCCGGCAGCGGACCGGAGTTGCCGATGCACGTCGTGCAGCCATATCCCACAACGTCGAACTTCAGCTCCTCCAGGTACGGCAAAAGATCCGAGGTCTGCAGGTACTCGGTGACCACCTTCGAACCCGGAGCGAGGCTCGTCTTCACGTGCGGCTCCACCGAGAGTCCCTTCTCGACGGCCTTCTTGGCCAGGAGTCCGGCCCCGATCATCACCGAGGGGTTGGAGGTGTTAGTGCAGCTCGTGATCGCCGCGATAACGGCGGAGCCGTGTCGGAGGGTCGCCTCCTCGCCATCGAGGGTGACGGTTATGCCTCCGTCGAGATCTGCCTCGGGAGCGTCAGGCCGGGGTTCCCCGTCAGCCGTGGGGTCAGGTTTGCCCTCGCCAGTAACGCCCGCGGCCTCCGCTGGGGCGTCGCTGGCCGGATGCGACTCGACGTCGTGCGCCGTATAGCTAGACCCGTCGGATACCGCACCACCGTACTTGCCCTCGGCTTCGTCCGGACCTCCGCCCGCTGGAGGCTCCCCGTTCTCCGAGCCGATCATCTCGGCTAGCGCCTGACGGAAGGAGAGCTGCATATCGTCAAGGGCGACCCTATCCTGCGGGCGGCGCGGTCCCGCGAGGCTCGACTCGACGGTGTCCATGTCGAGTTCCAGGGTCTCGGAGAAGCGCGGGTCCCGCGTCTCATCGGTGCGGAAAAGCCCCTGCTCCCTCGTGTAACGCTCGACGAGGTCGGCGAGCTCCTCGTCGCGTCCTGTGCCACGGAGGTACTTGACGGTCTCGGCATCCACCGGGAAGAAGCTCGAGGTCGCCCCATACTCGGGTGCCATGTTGGCGATGGTAGCCCGGTCGGGAAGCGAGAGCTTGCTGAGTCCCTCGCCATAGAACTCGACGAACTTGCCGACGACGCCGTGGCGGCGGAGCATCTCGGTCACGGTCAGCACGAGGTCGGTGGCGGTTACTCCTTCCCGCAGAGCGCCGGTCAGCTTGAAGCCTATGACCTCGGGTACGAGCATGTAGTAGGGCTGTCCGAGCATCACAGCCTCGGCCTCGATTCCGCCCACGCCCCAGCCGAGGACACCCAGGCCCTCGACCATAGTGGTGTGGCTGTCGGTGCCGACGAGAGTATCCGGAAAGGCGACTCCATCTCTAACCTCTACCACGCGCGCCAGGTACTCGAGGTTTACCTGGTGGACGATGCCGGTCGCCGGCGGGACTACCGTAAAGTCGTCGAAGGCCTGCTGGCCCCACTTCAAAAATTCGTAGCGCTCGCGGTTGCGCTCGAACTCGCGCTCGGCGTTGAACTGCAGCGCCGCCGGTGAGCCGAAGGCATCCACCTGAACGGAGTGGTCGATAACGAGGTCCGAAGGGACGAGCGGGTTGATCTTGGCCGGGTCGCCCCCTAGCTGCTGCATCGCCGAGCGCATCGCCGCCAGGTCCACCACCGCCGGAACCCCGGTGAAGTCCTGCATCACGACTCGAGCCGGTAGATACGCCAGCTCCCCGCCGACAGACGCCGGCCAGGAGGCCAGTGCCTCGACGTCCTCCTCACTGACGAACTTGCTGGCGCAGTTCCTCAAGAGGGACTCCAACAACACCCGCACAGAGAACGGCAGGGAGAAGACGTCGCTTTCTACCCTCTCGTCTAATGCTTTGAGGCTGTAGATCTCTACCTCGCCGGAGCCGGTTGCAAGGGTCGCGCGCTCGCCGAAGGGGTCGTTACTCTGCATGGCAAAGCCTCCCTAGAATGTCACTCTGTAAACAAATCGTCGGTCGCTCCCAGTATAGCAGTCACTTACGACTATCTTGTCTCATTAACGTTCGGCGTATGGTTCGCGCCAAGAGTAGTAAGTAGAAACCCGGTTTCGCAACCGGCACCTTACCGGCGACTTATACTTCTATCGTGGCGAAGCGGGGCTACAATAGAGACACCATCCGGGGTGGGGCAAGCGACTGGGACGTCTCGCGGCCTTTTTCGAGTTACCTACGCCTCCTGGCGACCCTGCTAGTTCACCCGATCCGCTTCTTCGAGCTTCTGCCCAAGATCCCCGACCCCCGTGCTCCGGGCCTTTTTCTACTTTTCTCCGGGCTTCCGGCTGGCGTCGCGTGGCTCGCCACAGACGGGTCCTACCCGGCTCTGGCGGCGCTTTTTCTGCCCCTCCCCCTCTCGCTCGTCCTCGCCGTGCCCTACCATCTCGTCGCCTACGGGGGCCGATACGGCTACGCTGTCACCTGGCGCGTCCTCGCCTATCCGCTCGGATATCTCTCGCCGCTCGCGGCGGTGCCAGGAGTGCGATGGGTAGCGACGGCCTACGTTGGGGTCGTGTTGCTCGCGGTAGGGCTCTCGGTAGTCCAGGAGATCAGCTTCAGAAGGGTCTTACTCTCCTGCCTCGCCGTAACGGGGCTACTCCTCCTGGCGCTCGAGCAGGGCCTGCCGGTCTAAAAGAGGCTGCCTTACTCCTTCGGGTCTGGGGGTTGCTGCATGTCACCGACGAACTCCAGAGCGATGTGTTCAGTCTCGATGAAACCCAAGGACATGTAGAAAGCGCGGGCGACATCGTTCTCCTTCGTTGCGACGAGCTCTATGAGGGCGGCGTTCTCTTCAGCGGCTATTCTCCGGATCTCTTTGACGAGGAGCTTTCCGACACCCCGGCGGCGGGCGTTCCCGGAGACGACGAGCATGGGCACCTCGATCACGACGTCGCCGTGGGCGAGGTCCGGTTTGATCCACAAACTCGCCGCCCCCACTACGTCCTCCGCCCCCTCGACCACCAACACCCGCGCCCCCGGCTCCGCTAGGAGCTTCTCCAACTGCGCCCGCATCGCCCCGAACCGGGGACTTCGATCTCCCAGAGCGTCGGCGAGGTCCCCCATCAGGGCGTGAAGAGCTTCGGCATCCTCGGGGACGGCCTCGCGCACAGCCTCCGCCGCAGGTTCATTAATCTCCGATCCGGCCATACCAGGTTCTTACCCAGGTCGCGGATGCCCGACTCCGCCCGCCGTCTTTGCCCGGGATCGGAGGCGGATGTAACATAGCATAGCCCCTGGATCGCGGAAAAGATCGCGAAAACGAGACGGAGGAGAGGTACACATGGAGGTTCCGTCTGACCTCGGCGATACGGTCACGCTCCTCGCCGGGATGCTCGTCTGAAACGAGAGGAGTAAATGGAGCGCAGAGCGGCGATCCTAGTCCTCGACGGCGTCGGCGCAGGAGATGCCCCGGACGCGGCACGCTTCGGCGACGAGGGCGCGAACACCCTGTCCAATACTGCTCGTGCTGTCGGTGGCCTGAAGCTCTCACACCTGCGCGCTCTAGGGCTCGGAAACGTCGTCGAGATAGAGGGTACTCCGCCCGTCGCGAGCCCAAAAGCTTCGTACGGGCTTATGCAAGAACGCTCCGCGGCGAAGGCTACCCTCGCCGGGCACTGGGAGATGATGGGGATAATCCTGAAAGAAGCGTTGCTCACCTACCCGGACGGGTTCCCCGAGGAGATAGTCGTCCGCTTCGCAAGGGAGACGGGGCGAGCGGTCATCGGGAACAGGCCCTCCTCGGGGACGGAGATCATCGAAGAGCTCGGGCCAGAGCAAGAATCTTCTGGCGCCTGGATCGTCTACACCTCCGCCGATTCGGTCTTTCAAGTAGCCGCCCACACCGGGGTGATACCGCTCGAAGAGCTCTATGAAGCTTGCGAGAAGGCCCGCGAGATGCTCATCGGTGAAGGCCAGATCCTGGTCGAGCGAGTCATCGCCCGTCCATACCACGGCAAAAAGGGCGCCTACGAACGCGAGAACGAGAACCGCCACGACTACGGCATCACCCCACCTAGGGAGACGTACCTGGACCTCATCAAAAACGCCGGCCACGACTGTATCGCGGTCGGCAAGATCCGGGACATCTTCGACGGCCGGGGCATAACCGGGCACCTACCCGGCAAACCCGACGACGCGGCGAAGGTAGACGCCGTCCTCGAAGCCCTGGAACGCATCGAGTCCGGCCTCATCTTCGCCAACCTCATAGACTTCGACGCGAAGTACGGCCACCGCCGCGACCCCTACGGCATGGCCGAGAACCTCAAACGCTTCGACGTCCGGGTCCCGGAGCTCCTACGAGCGCTGAAAGAGGGCGATCTGCTAATCATTACCGCCGACCACGGCAACGACCCGACCTACCCCGGCACGGACCACACCCGCGAGCGTGTCCCGCTGCTGCTCGTGAAGGGCGGAGCCAGCGGCGGAGAGCCACGAGACCTCGGTATCCGCGTCTCCTTCGCGGATGCAGGCGCGACGGTAGCCACCTGGCTCGGAGTGGACAATAACAGTCTGCCGGGGGAGGACGCGCTGCGGTGAACATTATCTTACCGCGTTTCAAATTTACAACACAGCTTGAGGTACGCTTCTGAGTCCTGCTGAGCGAGGGCGACTCTGAGGTGGAGCTGGCGGTGGTCTAGGCGGGATCCGCACGCCCCGCTTTGAATAGTATCTTCGGTGCTCCGAGCACTACTCTGGGTGGTTCGCGGACAAGTGTCGAAGAAGGGTGATGAAGTGCCGCTCAGGAGTTTCTTCAAGGGTAGAATTGGGGCTATCGGGTTGCCGGATCGCTACGTACATAGGAGAGACAACCTCTTGGGCTTCGCCTAGCTGAGGTGCATCGTTATCTCATCGTACGCTTGCGACACATGGGCACTGAGCCAAATCCCCGGCGGTGCTAGACTAGCGCCCCAAGGTACGTGTCTACTGTATTTAGGAGTAGCAATGGCCGAGGCAACGGCTCCATCGAAACACCCCGCCAACCGATTCAAGCGTTGGTTGCTCGGAAATCGCGTCGAAGAGGTGGGGGGACGGGAGTCGAAGGAGGGCCAGGAACAACACCACTGGTGGAAGATCGTGTGCCTGACCGGCGTGGACTACTTCTCGACGCTGGGCTATCTGCCCGCCATTGCCGCTCTGGCGGCTGGGGCGCTCTCTCCCATAGCCACCCTGCTCATCGTGCTGCTGACGCTATTTGGGATGGTACCGATGTATCGCCGCGTTGCCGCGGAGAGCCCGCACGGCCAAGGCTCGGTGGTGATGCTCGAACGTCTGCTGTCTTTCTGGCAGGGCAAGATCTTCGTCTTGTGCCTGCTGGGTTTCGTGGCGACCGCGTGGTTGGTCACGATCACGCTCTCGACGGCAGACGCCACTGCCCACATCGTCGAGAACCCGTTCGCGCCGGGGTTCCTCGAGGGTCGAGAGGTCACTATAACCCTCGTGCTGTTAGCGTTGCTCGGCGCGGTCTTCCTCAAAGGCTTCAGGGAAGCCATCGGCGTCGCGGTGCTACTGGTTGCGGTCTATTTGCTGCTGAACCTAGTGGTCGTGGCCGTCGGCCTTTACGAGGGCATGACGCACCCTCAGTACGTGGTCGACTGGTCGGAGGCGCTGTTTACCAGCTACGGCAACCCACTGGCGATGATCGTCGTGGCGCTCCTGGTCTTCCCGCAGCTGGCCTTGGGGCTCTCGGGTTTCGAGACCGGCGTGAGCATGATGCCGCTCGTGCGCGGCGACGAGGGGGACGATCCGGAGCGTCCCGCGGGCCGCATCCGAGACACCCGCAAGATGTTGGTGGCCGCTGCGCTGATCATGAGCTTCTTCCTGATCACGACCACCTTCGTTACGGCCGTGCTCATACCACTCGAGGAGTTCGAAGCGGGCGGGGCAGCCAAGGACCGGGCGCTAGCTTACCTGGCACACGAGTACCTGGGCGGTGCCTTTGGCACCGTCTACGATCTGAGCACGATCCTGATCCTGTGGTTTGCGGGGGCCTCTGCGATGGCGGGCCTTTTGAACATCGTGCCTCGTTACCTTCCCCGCTACGGCATGGCGCCCGATTGGGCGCGGGCTGTCAGGCCGCTGGTGCTGGTCTACACCGGTATCGCGTTCGCGGTCACGATTATCTTCGGGGCCAGTGTGGACGCACAGAGCGGGGCCTACGCTACCGGTATCCTGGCGATGATGACCTCGGCCGCCATCGCCGTGGCGCTCACCGCCTTGCGCGGGGGATCAAGGTTGGGCGCGGTCGGCTTCGGGTTGGTTACCCTCGTGTTCCTTTACGCCACCGGGGCGAACGTCCTCGACCGACCCGATGGCATAAAGATCGCCCTGTTCTTCATCGGGGCGATCGTCGTCGCCTCGTTCGCCTCGCGGCTCTGGCGCACTACCGAACTCCGGGCGGAGAGTGTAGACTTCGACGAAGCCGCCCAACGCTTCGTCGAAGAAGCGAGCAAAGGCGAGGAGATCCACATCCTCGCCCACCGACGCCAAGGAGGGGTGGACGACCCCGAGGAGTACGCCTCGAAGGAGGAAGAGCAGCGCGAGGACAACCACGTCCCGGAGGACATACCGATCCTGTTCCTGGAGGTCGACGTTGGCGATCCTTCGGAGTTCGAGGAGGTGCTCGAGGTGAGGGGCGTCGAGGTCGACAGCCACAAGGTGCTGCGCGCCGAAAGCTCGACTGTCCCGAACGCCATCGCCGCCATCCTGCTCCACGTGCGCGACATCACCGGCAAAGAACCGCATTGCTACTTCGGTTGGACGGAGGGCAACCCCCTCGCGTATCTGTTCCGCTACCTCCTGTTGGGGGAGGGAGACACCGCCCCAGTCACCCACGAGGTGCTTAGGGAGGCCGAACCGGATCGCAAGCGTCGCCCAGCCGTCCACGTCGGGGGCAAATGAACAGCTGCTAAGCGATTC
>DATDKT010000162.1:0-16887 GCA_036519775.1 Rubrobacteraceae bacterium | reverse complement strand
GGTGGTCACCTACCGCCAGAAGTGCGAGGAGTGCGGCTACGTCTACGATTACAACAAGACCACTATCGTCCCCGCCTACTCTACCCGCAGCGCTCGCAACTTCACCTGCCCCGAGTGCGGAAACTACCAAGAGGTGTTGTTAAGACATTACAACCCCACTCGGCAGTAAGGTTTGGTTTCTTCCCATCAGGGGCGGCCAGGACCTTGAGGCGCATCATCCGGTAGAGAGTCCGCCTCTGTTCAGGGGTGAGGCCGTTAAGGTCCTCGGGGACGAGGCGGGCGTGGTATTCCAGTAACGCCTCCTTGTCCCGCTCGAAGTCTTCGACGCGCTCCCGATGAGCGCGTGCTGTTCCCAAACTAACCATAGCCGCTTCCTTAGCTTCTTGGAGAGCGGCGCTCTTCGCGCGGAACTGCTCGGTCGTTATTATACCCGGCTGCTTTGGGGACGGACGACAAACTTGACCAATCCTCCTCACTCGCATCATAGCAGGCGTGCGCCTTCACAATATACGAGGGGCGGGCTGCTAGCGGATCAACCGACGTCGGATCGCCCGAACGCGCAGAGCGGATGCACTGGACAAGAAGGGCATTTAGGCCGCGACGGCGTGCATACGAGGGCACACAGATCCAGTACGGCGAGATTAAACTGCCTGCTGTGGCCGGGCGGCGACATCACGGACGCCAGGTCGAGCAGCTGCTTCTTGCGAGCCGGATTCGCAGGCAACGATCTCCATAACTCTCGACACTTATAGTCACCTGCTACCCGGCATGGGCGACGAGGCGGCCGGAGCAATGGAACGCATCTTTAGCTGACAAGACCTTATATGGGTTGTCGTCGGGTTGTCGTCAAAAGAGCTCAGCTCTCATGCTGAGCTTTTTATTTTAGTGCCATTTGCAGGAATTTTAGAAGCGCGCCCGGCAGGATTCGAACCTGCGACCCGCGGTTTAGAAGTCCGTGACGAGCATCTTTCGCCTAGTGTCGCTTAATAACGCAAAGTGTCGTATTTGCAGGGCTTTTGCAAGTTAGAATAGGCAGGTACGTACCGCCGCGTACTGCTCCGTGTCGGCCCGGTTGTCGTCAGAATTGTCGTCACTTACCACGAGATGCCAATCAGCTAGTATCGGGACGGAGCCGAGGAAAATCATCATTTCTCCCGATACGAACCAGCCCTTCTGCTACTGAAGTAGGCGACGGTAGCGGTAACTAGAACCACCCTGACAAGAATTCGCCGGACGAGACTTGTCCTATTGTGTTTCCACTCCGCCTTCCAGCCCAGTTCTGCAAAGGCATTGGGGAGGTGGCCGTGCTTGAGATCGCCCAGGACACCCTCCACTACGCTCACCCGGTCGGCCAGCCTCAGGGGCAGCCAATGGCCATAGCTGGATTCGCTATATCTGAAAGCGATGCGGCGGAGCACGCCGCTCAGGGCCGAGGGCGGCGTCGATGTCCCGAATACAGAGGTGACGTTTGGTCGCTCGTTGGAATGCAACACCTCAATAGTGATCGGCTGCTGCGGCGGACGCTCCCAGCTGTAGCCCGCGTGTTCGCCATTGTTGCGCTTCTTCATCGGGTAGGTCGGGTCGTTTTTTGGATTGGCGTCCACGCCCCACCCTTTGATCTGCGAGGGGTCTTTAGCTGAATGTTCCATAGCGGTTCCTCTCTACGTTCTGGCCGACGGCGGCATCAGCACTGGCTTGATGCAGTCATCGAGCTTCGCTGAAAAAATCCGGTAGGCATCTGACACATCCTCCAAAGGGATATGGTGGGTGATCAGTGCCTTCGGATCGAGGATGCCGTTCTGCACGTGCTCGATCAGTCGCGGCAGCAGCCGCTTCACCGATGCCTGGTTCGCCCGGATGGTAATGCCTTTATTCACCACGTTTCCGATCGGGACGAGGGTGTCGACCGGACCATACACCCCAACGATGGAGACAATCCCGCCCTTTTTCACGGAGTTGATCGCCCAATGCAGCGCGGTGGCCGCCCCTCCCTGCATCAGCAATTTTCTGCCGAGGGTCGTCTGCATCGCACTCCCAGCGGCTTCGGCTCCCACGGCATCGATACACACGTCGGCCCCCAAGGATTCGGTAGTCTCTTTGATGAACACCACCGGATCTTCCAGTGACCTGAAGTCATAGGCCTCGCAGGGAGCATACTTTTTCGCGAATTCGAGACGGTACTCCACATAATCAATCACGATGACTCGTCCTGCCCCAAAGAGCCAAGCGCATCTGGCCGCCATGATGCCTACCGGACCGGCCCCGAAAACGACAACGGTGTCGCCGGGCTGAATACCACCCATTTCAGCCGCCTGAAATCCTGTCGGCACCACGTCGGTGAGCAGCACTGCGTCGTCCAGGTCCATGTCTTCCGGAATGAGCGTAGGACTCACATCGGCATACGGGACCCGTACATATTCCGCTTGTCCGCCATCGTAGCCGCCCGCGGTATGCGAATAGCCGAAGATGCCACCTACCGCGGTGGCTTGGGGATTGGATTCATGGCAATTGCCATACAGGCCTTGCTGGCAGAAGACACACGTTCCGCAGGCGATATTGAACGGCACCAGAACGTGGTCGCCGATTTTCAGTTTCTCCACCTCTTCGCCGACCTGCTCCACCACGCCGGTGAACTCGTGGCCAAACGTCATTCCCACTCGGGTATCCGGCACCGACCCATTGTATAAGTGCAGATCGGATCCGCAGATACACGAGCGGGTGACCCGAACGATGGCGTCTCGAGGATGCATGATCTCCGGCATGGGTTTATGGTCGATGCGGACCCGCAGTGGCCCCCGGTAATTCATGGCAAGCATGGAAACGCTTCCTTTCTTTTTCGGCTTCTATAACCTTCTTCGTCGCCGTGCCAATAGATTATGCCCCCGCTGCTGCAATGGTAACCGAGCGGATCGTCTCGTATGAGATCTTAGGTTGCTCTATGTTTCAGGTTGTTTTTCTAGGCTACTGTCGATCCAGACTCCAGCACCATCTCTACCTCCCCTTCCTCCCACATCAGTCAGCGCTCCCAGCCCTCCCGGCAAGCGTCTGAAGTCAACAGCAAAAACAGCTCGTGTAAAGCGATGGGTTCGAGAAGATGAGCGAGCAGTCCTCGGAATAGCCGAGGTCATCTTCAACGATCAGTATCCTGTTCTCTAGGAGCTAGAGGTCTGCTATTGTCTCTAGTTCCCCACCTTCGTCGGGAGCTGCCAAAACCATAGGGCACATTACATCCGGTAGAACATACGCCTCTGTTCGAGGGTAAGGCCTTCAGGTACTACGAGCCGCCAAGTATGTTTTCGCCAGCTTAGGACGGATGACAATCTTGCGATCCTGAACCTGAATAGAGTCTTTGCGCTGGAACTCGCTCATGACCTTGGAGACCGCTTCGCGAGTAGAGGCGATCATGTTAGCTAGATCCTGGTGCGTGAGGCGTAGGCCGAGCAGCGTATCTACGCCGCTGGGTTCGCCGAAGCGATCGCTCAAATTCAAGAGTAGCGTCGCCAGTCGCGTCGAGACCTCCCGATGCAAGAGGCTCTCTATGACCTCGTCGGACTGTCGAAGGCGCTCGGAGAAGGAGGCAAAGAGCTTCACAGCATACTCCGGATGGCGCTTTATGATTTCGGCCAGCGTACTCTTCTGAATGCTGCTTACCCGCGCATCGCTCACGGCTTCGGCGAAGCTATCTTGCAAGCAACTCTCGACGAGGCTCAGCCTACCGAAAATTTCACCCTCGTTGAGGAGAGCTGTAGTAGCTTCCTTGTAGTCGCCGTATAGCTTGTACAGACGAACGGTGCCCCTGAGCAAGAAGTAGAGTCGGTCGTCCAGATCTCCCGGGGCGAAGATAATATCCTTTGCCGTGTAGTGCCGTTCGACTAGCCGGATGCCCAACATCTCGAAGTCTTTCGGCACCAGACCTTCCACAGTTGTGGTGGCGGCCGCGAAGCTCCTGGTGTCGTGTGTAAGCATTCTTTGCTTCCCTTTCTTTCACACTGGAGATAGCTGTGTTCTAGTTGAGGCCCCGAGTGGTCTGTTTGTTGTAAATCTGGAGGAAGAGATCTACCTCCTCCCTGTACTGCATGAGCGCGTTCGCCAGAGACTCTAGATAGACATCCCCCAACTCCGTGAGCGAGTACTTGCGCCTAGATAGCATACGGTCGAACTTGTCTTCTTCGGAGACGAGGACACCCTCCTTTTCCATATGCTGCAAGGTTCTGTACATAATCTCCGAATGCGTAGCCTCAACACCAAGATCATTCACGTTCTGCGCCAACTCGTCACCATGGCAGTCCCTCTCCCGCAAGCAGGCCAAGAGGAAGGGCATCATCCAATTGACGGGAGGCACCTCCAACACCCCATGGTTCACTACGCCGAATAAACTTTGGACCTGCTGCTCGACATCGTCGTAGACCGTGTACCCTGCGTACCGAGGCTCGGCCACTACCGACAGGTCATCACGTTGCTCCACTGCACAACCCCTCTCCGAGTGTCCTTTGGGGTGACCTTGCGACCTTCTCTAAAAAACTGGAGAACGGTGAACATAACAGGTCACGTTGGCACCCGACAACGTGCTCCCGCAACCGTACCCTCAATCAGGACAAATCGATTGTCATCCGCGCTGCAGTCGTCGCTCTTACCTTGCACTGCCTCGTTAACCAACACATCAAGTCCTATTTTCTATAGGGTTATTCTGGTCGAACCATGTCAATGCCTAATAACAGCTCGGTAAAGGTTTCTTAACACTTTTCTCCTCTCCGCCAAGATGCACCAGCGGTTTGGTAAGTCCTCCTTTGCATAAGCTTCCCCTGATTCTGCTGTCGTGTTAGCTCGAGAGCGGGGTAGAATACGGACAGGACACGGCAAAGACCATCGCCAGCGGTTTTCGTCTACCCCGCTACGAACGGTATTACTCCCATACGTAAGCGCCTTGGGTTCAGTCCCAACGCCGCGAAGTTGCCTTATACAAGTCCAGGCTATATCGTAGGTTCATGAGAGCACTCTCACTGAAAAGTATTCACTGAAGACGTCAGTGTGACCGGTATACCCGATCGCAGGTATGGCCAGGAGCCGTTGCGCGAGTCCGAACCCTTCTCTCGCTCCGCGTTAGACAGCCTCTCCGCGCACATAGCAATCCTCGACGAGTCGGGCACCATTACCTTCGTCAACAAAACCTGGCGAGAATTTGCTGTATCCAATAACGCCGTAGGAAATGTTGCAGAAGGCGTCAACTACCTACGAGTTTGCGAGGCGGCGACGGGTGAACAAGCCGAATATGCCGCTGCTTTCGCGGAGGGGATCCGTTCGGTGCTCTCTGATCAGCGCGAAGAGTTCGCGCTAGAGTATCCTTGCCATGCTCCTGCCGAACAGCGTTGGTTCATTGGACGGGTAACCCGCTTTCCAGCCGATGGGCGGCCGCGTGCCGTGATCGCGCATGAGAATATTACCGAGCGCAAGCAGGCCGAGGAAGCGCTGCGCCTCAGGGACCGAGCCATCACCGCCAGCTCTAACGGCATCGTCATCACCGCCCCCAACCAGGCCGACAACCCAATCATCTACGTCAACCCCGCCTTCGAAAGCATGACCGGTTACTCTGCACAAGAGGCGCTCGGGCACAACTGCCGATTCTTGCAGGGTACCGAGCGCGAGCAGCCGGCTCTGGAGGAGCTACGCGCGGCGCTGCGGGAGGGCCGCCAATCCAAGGTGGTCTTGAGAAACCACAAGAAGGATGGCACCCTCTTCTGGAACGAGCTCTCCATCTCCCCCGTACGCGACAAAGCAGGGAAGCTCGTCAACTTCATAGGGGTCCAGGAAGACGTTACCCGGCGCAAGAAGGCCGAGGAGGAACTCAGGCAGAGCGAGGAGCGGTTTCGCTCCCTCGTCCAGTACGCCTCGGACATTATCACGGTCCTCGGAGCAGAGGGTACCGTAAGCTATCAGAGCCCATCTATCGAGCGAATCCTGGGATATAGACCTGAAGAGTTAACCGGGACCAACGTGTTCGACTACGTTCATCCGGAAGATGCCGAGCAGGTGCGGCTCGTGTTCGCCGAAACCCTGAAGAACCAGGGGACCAGCCCGCTCGTAGAGTTCCGGTTCCGACACGCGGACGGCACCTGGCGTTTCCTTGAAGCGGTCGGCAATAACCTGCTAGCTGATCCCAGTGTGAGCGGCATGGTAGTCAACTCTAGAGACATAACCGAGCGTAAGCGAGCCGAGAGAGAACGTACCGAGCTCCTGCTTCGGGAGCAGGCAGCCCGCGCTCAGGCCGAGGCCGCGCAACAACGTCTCAGGGCCATACTAGATAATCTCACCGAAGGTGTGCTGGTTGCCGATGCGTGGGGACGCGCTGTTTTTGTCAATCCAGCCGCTGGCCGTATGCTGGGTACGATAAGCGGGGAGACCCTTGGAGACCTGCCTGATTTATGGGAGGACTTCCAACTGCCGAGAGCAGTAACTCGCTGCGCTCGCACTGGGGAGAGCATAGAGGCTCGGGTAAGCTACGGAGAGAGCCCCCTGAGAGTCAGGCTAGAGTGCCTAGTCGAAGACGGACGCCAAAACGTGCTGGTGGTCATGCAAGACCTGTCGGAAGGACACCGGCTGGAGGCCAATCAGCAGCGGTTCCTCGCGAACGCGGCCCACGAGCTCAAGACGCCCATAATGGCCATCCTGGGTGCGGCAGAGCTGCTAGCGACCGGTGAGGACGCAAATCCCGCCACGAGAAGTAGGCTCCTCGACCATATCTTCTCCGAGAGTCGCCGGATGCAGCGGTTAGCCGAGGCCCTGCTACGCCTATCGCGCGTGGGTTGGGATCTACGAGAGCCCAATCAGGAAATCGTCGACTTAAGGGAGGCAGGTCAACGTGCGGCCGAGCTAGTAGAACCGCTCGTGGAGAGCGCCGGACTCAGGCTCAGCATCGAGGGTGAAAGTGCTCGCGTACACGCAGATCCTGAGTGGCTTCAAGAGACGCTCTTGGTTTTGCTTAGCAACGCTATCAAGCATTCCGCCAGGGGCGGGGATATACGGCTGCGTGCGAATAATAGCGCTGTTACGGTAGAAGACGAAGGAGTAGGGATAAGCTCGATAGAGCTTCCCTACGTATTCGAGCGTTTCTACCGGGGGAAAGGAAGTTCGGAAGGCTTCGGCCTGGGGCTTACAATTTGTAGAGAGCTCACCGAGCGGATGGGGGGCCGTATTTCCATCCGCTCTCAAGAAGGAGTCGGCACAGCAGTCAAGGTCGAGCTGCCGGAGGCGGATCTGGATGCCCAAGATACTAATAGTTGAAGATGACCCTGCGGTAAGAGACATCCTGAAGATTGCCCTTGAGCGTGAGGGGATGATCGTGGAGGCGGTCGGGAACGGTGAGAGGGCCCTGAAGAGCTTTCGTGACGCCGACACACTCGACCTGGTTATATTGGACATAATGCTCCCGGACATCGACGGCATCACTCTCTGCCAGGAACTTAGGAGAGGTAGCGACGTGCCGATAGTTATGCTCACGGCACGTGAGGGTGAGCGAAACGTCGTCGTGGGCCTTGAAGTGGGAGCCGACGATTACATTACCAAACCGACCAGCCCCGCGGAGGTGGTTAGTCGTGTACGAGCTCACCTTCGCCGCCGGCGCATAGACGCCCAAGCTGCGGACCTAAAATACGAGTTCCCCGACCTCGTGGTTGATCTTTCGCGCCGGCAAGTCTGGGCTCGCGGGAAACCAGCCGATCTCACCGCAACGGAATTCGAGATTTTGAGCCTTCTTGCCGCCCATCCCGGATGGGTCTACAGCCGACAGCAAATAATGCAGCAGCTCTGGGATGGGGATTTTTATGGTGAGGTCCGGTCGGCTGACGTACACGTCCAGCGCATACGGAAGAAGATCGAGTCGGACCCCAAGAATCCCCGCTATATCCAGACCGTACGCGGTATAGGCTATAAGTTCGCTGAGTTTTAACGGTTTTTAACCTGTAAGGAAACGATCCCGAGTATCCACACCTCTCCTGTCCGCCTTAGTATCCGCTGTCCAAAGGAGTCCGAATTCTGGTTCGAGACGTACACCAACTGCAATTGTAAAGGCGCCTTAATCTAACGTTTATGGAAGGGTTAATTGGCCGAATCAGAATACATCACGATGGAACGAACGGCAGTAGAAATGCGGGTGTCAGTGGTACTCAGAGATGGGAGGCAGAGGCTTAGTGGTTGCGTGACGCTAGACCGCGCCCGTTCCACACGTCCCGGTGCTACTAGAGAGATTAATGTTATGAAATAGTTAGGTTCAACGCTCACACCCTGTAAGGTGTTTTGCTCTACGCTTTGCCCTTTAACCAGCATTATTACATCGTCCGCACAACTGACGTACCTAACGAGGAGGGACGGAAACTCTTGAGAAGCGAAGAGCCTGCACAGACCCTCCGAGAAATTTGCGTCATAGCCGCCGTCAGGGTGATTGACGAACAGCAACTCTTGCCCACCGTTGCGGCCCTGGTCGAGGGAGGTATTCGAGCGGTCGAATTGTCCTATACAACCGTCCAGAGCGCGGGTTGGCTGGTCCGGTCGCTAAAAGAAAGAGACCTTCTTGTTGGGGTCGGATCTATTACACGCTCGTCTCAAGCTCGTGAATCGGGGATGCTTGGAGCCGACTTCGTTACGGCTACCGTAGCCGCACCTGACGTAGTCTCTGCGTGTAAAGAAATAAGTATACCCTGCATCCTGAGTGGCCTAACCCCAACGGAGATTTGGCGAGCACAAGAGATGGGAGCTGATTTCGTAAGGGTACTCGCCGAAGCTCTGGGAGGCCCAAATTACATCCGCTCGCTGCGTGAGACATTGCCTGTTCGGCACATAGTAGGCGCTGATATGCCTTTGGACGGCTACCTACCCTACCTAGAGGCGGGCACCGAACTACTAGAGTTTGGAAGATCCTTAGCTCTCGCTGAGCTAGTCGAGCGGGAAAACTGGGCGGAGATTTCCCGACGAGCCTTAAAGATAGTAAAGGCCTGCGACAACTGGAGACGTACAAGCACGTACACATGTTTGGATTCGAGGATCGAATCGAACCGGAAGTCGAACGACGTGTAAAGCGTGAATAGATCCTGGTGCCCTTGGTAAGGGGAAAGGGAAAGGGATGAACCAAAGGCACCAAGTTGTTACACGGTATGTTGGGTGTCTCGGATCACCACCGGATAACAGTACGGTAAAGGTCTCTTAATAAGAGCTCATTTCGAAGGGCGGATAGTCCTAAGGGCTTCTTCTTACGTATTCGTACCAGTTCTCAGCCTCGTCTACCAGAAAACCGTGCCGCAAAACCGTGTCCGCCACTCTATGTACGTTGCACCTGCGTACATTACAGACCCTTTCGGCGCGATTTATCACCTGCCGGAGAAGAGTGCGCCAGGCGCCGTCGAAGGTTCTACTCTCTCGTTAGGTCACCCCGAGAGAAGGCCCGGGCCTTCACCTCGCCGTAGCCTGTTGGCGGCGTTGTGGGCCTGGCGGGTAGTCTCGGGCAGGCGGTACCTGGTGCAGCACCGCAGTACGAGATCCACCGCGCCGTCGAGGTCTATACGGTTGCCGACCGAGACGTAGACCGGGGAGACGCCGGTGCGGGTACGCACCACCTTGCCGACGACCTTGTTGCGGTAGACGAGGTCGGTAGCACTCCCCTTCTCCACGCCGGTCTCCTCGTGCTCGCCGACGAGCCGGCTCTTAGCGCACCCGACCGCCGGCGCGTCTAGAAAGAGCCCGAGGTGCGAGGCGAGCCCCAGGCCCCGCGGGTGGGCAAGTCCGTGGGCGTCGAAGATCACCGCGTCTACCTCCGACCGGACCTCTTCGAGCGCCCCTACTATCGATGGTATCTCCCTGAACGCCAGAAGGCCCGGCACGTACGGAAAGGTCAGTGGCGCCTCGAACCCCCGCACCTCAACCACCGAGAGCCCCGGGAAGGAGAGCACCACGACGGTCGCGTAGCCCCTCTCGCCCTGCGTGGATACGTCGGCCCCGGCTACGTATCGTACGCTGGAGAGGTCCAGAGGTGGCCCCTTGACGACGCGTGGCGCGAGCTCCCCCTGCAACCGCCGGGCTTCGGCCGGTGAGAGATACAGGTCGTGAAGCCCCTCGACCCTCACGTAACCGCACCACAGAAGACGAAGAAGGGGAGCGACGAGCATAAAAAACACCGATCCGGCCGACAGGTCCTGGAGGGGGGAAATGTCCCATCGGCCGGGGCTCGGTTAACCATCACTATACCCGTGCTGTGTTACGTTGGCTTTGCTCCGATGTTACGATTTTGTTGCGCAAAGGAAACACTTTGGTTACGGGTACCCGCTTTTTCGCCTCTTTATACGAGAAGTTGGATATTTTTCTTGAAGCTGAACCTCCGGTTCAGGGTTAAGAGGATAAGGCTTTAGAGGGTTTTAGCGAGCTCTTACGCGACCGTAACTTCTATGGTGTGGTAGCCGGTGGCGCCGGAGGGGATGGGAGCGGCCTCTTCTTTGGTCTGGGTCTCGCCTTCGCCGTCGGTGGCGCGGACCTTGAGGGTGTACTCGCCGGGCTGCGCATCCCAGTTGTAGACGTACTGGCGCCAGACATCCGCGTCGAGTTGGGCGGCCAGGGTCGCGTCGTTCCAAGTCTCGCCGTCGTCGGTGGAGAGCTCGACGCGCTCGATGCCGCGGGTGGGGGCCCAGGCGACCCCGCCTATCTGAACGGTCCCCGCGGAGAGCCTGTCGTTGTTCGAGACGGTGTCGATGCGAGACTGGGTTTTTATGGGGCCTTCTTTGGACCAGCCGCGTTTGATCCAGTACGCGTCGTAGCCCCAGTCCCTGAACTCTATGTAGGTGAGCCACTTCGTCGCCGAGACGTACCCGTAGAGCCCCGGGACGACGAGCCTGACCGGGTAACCGTGCTTCAGGGGCAGCTCCTCGCCGTTCATGCCGAAGGCGACCAGAGCCTCGCGGCCGTCGAACGCGAGCTCGCTCGGGAAGCCCGCCTCCCAATCGTCGGCGCTGCGCCCGACAAGCTGCTCGGTAGCGTTCGTGATCTTATCGGGGCTCATTCCGGCTTCGTTGAGGACGTCCGAGAGCAGAACCCCCGTCCAGCGGGCGTTCGAGATCAGCCCGCCCCCCACCTCGTTCGAGATGCACGAGAGCGTTATGTCCGCCTCGCGGGTGGGCAGGCCGAGCAGGTCGTCGTAGGAGAGCTCCATGGGGTTGTCCGTACCCTGGATGCTCAACGTCCAACTGTCGCGGTTTATGCGCGGCGAGGAGATCGCGGTATCTATAAGGTAGAAGTCCTCGTTCGGGGTGAAGAGCGGCGGCATCCGGGGCACGTCGAGGACCGCCTCGGCGGGCGGCTCGGGGAGGGTCTGCGGTTCGGAAACCGCTGTGGAGGCGCCCCCTCTCTGCGAAGGCTGCAACGGGTTAGACCCGGGGCCGGCGACCGCCGAGCCCTCCTCACTCGACAGCACGCGTCCGACGCCCCCTGCCGCAAGGCCCGCCACCGCCGCCCCCCCGCTGAGGAGCAGGAAAGCACCGCGGCCAACGGCGACACCGTCGCGCGAATGCGCCTCCCGGTACCGGCCTCTGAAGGGTTGCGACGACGGTCGCTGCTCCGAGCCCTCTGCATCTCCGACCTCCTCCGGGGCGGCCTCGCGCGCCACCGTAAGGCCCGAGGCGCGCAGCAACAAGGCGGCCGCGCCGGTGCCGGCGACGAGCGATCCGAGGACAGTGAGTATCGTGGCGATAGGATCGATAAACGGCTCTGAGAAGGCCGCAACCAGCGCTACAGCCGCCAGCAAGGTCACCCCGGCCAAGGCGCCGAGCCAGGATCTCAGGCTCAGGTTCGCCAGGAAACCGGCGAAGAGCAGCGTGAGGACTACGACGACAGAGATTAAGATCGGGGACGCTGCCTTGCCGACGGCGGCGATGCCAGCGGTCGCGAGGTCGCCGGGCGTTAGCTCGATGATCCGCTGGGAGACCGCCGTGAGCACCGAGGGGACCAGCTGGTAAAGGCCGTGGACCAGTTCCACGATGCCGAACACCACCACCATCCCCACGGCTCCCGCCGCGAAGGCCCTGAGCCTGACGTTCATCCTACGCTCTCCAATGCTTTTAGCCACGATCCAACCTCTCTGCCTGGTCCGAGACCAGAGTACCATCTAATCGTTAACCGATCCTTACATAACGGTTAACTAGTCCTTGCGTTTTGGATTACGGTTGCGAGGCGGTGCCGGATCAACGGCCGGCGGTGGTCGAAAAGGCTCGTCTCGATAGCCTCGTTTCTGTGCCTCGCTTTAGAGATCACCGAGTAGGACGTAGATCACGAACGTCCCGGCGAGGGCCAGGCTCCCGACCACGACCACCATATACGCGGCCACGGCGGGGACGAAGTTGCCTGCGGCTATCCCCCGCCGGCTGCGCAGGAACTGGACCGTTCCCATGATTAGCGTGAGACACCCGAGGACGGCCAGCGCGACCCCGAAGGCCCCCGAACTCCCGACCGAGCCTACCTGCGCCCCAATCCTCTCGACCACGAGCCCGAAGGAGATAAGCCCCACACCGGTCCTCACCCAGGCGAGAAGCGTCCTCTCGTTGGCAAGGTGCTCCCGCGCTTCGGTCCCCCCGGTTCCTCCTCCAGAACCCTCTTCGGAACTCACCGGACGTTTACCTCCCTCGAACCTTCTTTCGACCAGGAATCCTTCCCAAGTCCCGCCATTTCTACGCTGCCGGCGCTACACGAGAGCAGGTCTTGACACGCTCGCTCTTTGGAGTTACAAAACGTATTACAGGTTACGACGGGAACGAGTAAGGTCGAAATACTCCGCGAGAGCGAGCCGGGGGCGGTGTGAAGCCCGGCGCGGAGACCGGCCCGAAGATCCTCCCCGAGCCGCCGGCTCCAAAGCGAAGGTCGCGCGAGGCGTCCAGGAGTTAGTAGAGACGGCCGGGTACGCCCGTTACAGCGCACGAGAGAGGCCCGGAAGCTCCGGCGTTCCGAGCAAGTGGGGTGGTACCGCGAGAGCCTCGTAACAAGGCTCCCGTCCCTACGGTGGAGTGAGGTTTTACTCCGTCCGGCTTTAGAGGGGCGGGGGCTTTTGCGTGAGGAGGCTCAGATATGGCGTTCGAGCAGGTGCGGTCACAGGTCAAATTTCCCGAGATCGAAGGTGAGGTCCTCCGGCTGTGGGAGGGGATCGGGGCCTTCGAGAAATCCGTCGAGCGGCGCCCCAAAGACAACACGTTCGTCTTCTACGAGGGCCCCCCGACGGCCAACGGCCGCCCGGGCTTCCACCATGCCCTGGCCAGGGCCTTCAAGGACCTCATCCCCCGCTACAAGACCATGCGCGGCTACCGGGTCGAGCGCAAGGGCGGCTGGGATTGTCACGGCCTCCCCGTCGAGCTCCAGGTCGAGAAAGAGCTCGGCCTCGCCGGCAAGAACGACGTCGAGGAGTACGGCGTCGAAGAGTTCAACCGCCTCTGCCGCGAGTCCGTGTACCGCTACGTCGAGGACTGGCGCGAGATGAGCGCCCGCCTCGGTTTCTGGGTGGATATGGACGACGCCTACTGGACCCTGGAGAACTACTACATCGAGAGCGTCTGGTGGGCCTTGAAGACCCTCTACGAACAAGATCTCCTCTACGAAGGCTACAAGGTCACCGCTCACTGCCCCCGCGACCAGACCTCCCTCTCCTCGGCAGAAGTCGCGATGGGCTACGAGCCCGTCACCGACCCGAGCGTCTACGTCAAGCTCCCGCTCGTGGACGAGGAGAGCACGAGCCTCCTCATCTGGACTACGACGCCGTGGACGCTTATCTCCAACACCGCCGTCGCGGCGAATCCCGATGTCGAGTACGCGGTCGTCGCCGTGAACGGAGAGCGCCTGATCCTGGCGCGCGAGCTACTGGAGAAGGCTTTGGGCGAAGGCGACCACCAGGTCGTAGAGACACGCAAAGGGTCGGGCCTCGAAGGTCTGACATACCGACGCCCGTTCGACTACGTGCCCGTGGAGGAGACGCCAAACCTCTTGACCGTCGTGCTCGGGGACTACGTGACCACGACTGAGGGGACCGGTCTAGTCCATACCGCCCCGGCCTACGGCGAAGACGACGCGAGGACCGGCCGCCGCTACGACCTGCCGACCCTCCACCCCGTTAAGCCCGACGGGACCTTCGACGAGAGAGTCGGTCCGTTCGCGGGCGCCTTCGTCAAGGAGGCTGATCCCGGTCTCGTCGAGGAGCTTAGAGAGAAGGGCCTCCTCTTCCGGGCCGAGGAGTACGAACACCCCTACCCTCACTGCTGGCGCTGCGGGACTCCCCTGCTCTACTATGCCAAAAGGGCCTGGTACGCGAGGACAACCGCCAGGCTAGACGAGCTCTTGAGGGAGAACGAGAACATAAACTGGGTCCCCGAGCACGTAAAGTGGGGCCGCTTCGGCGACTGGCTCAAGAACAACGTGGACTGGGCCCTCTCCCGCGAACGCTACTGGGGCACCCCGCTACCCATCTGGCGCTGCGAGGAGGGTCACACCACCGTAGTGGGGAGCGTCGAGGAACTGAAGGAACACTCCCTCAGCAACGTTCCCGAGGATCTTCACCGGCCATACGTGGACGGGGTGAAGGTCCGCTGCGGGGAGTGCGGCGAGGAGGCGGAGCGCATCCCCGAGGTCCTGGACGCGTGGTTCGACTCGGGGAGCATGCCATTTGGTCAGAAGCACTACCCGTTCGAGCAGCAAGAAGAGTTCCGGCGCGAGTTCCCCGCGGATTTCATCTGCGAAGCTGTGGACCAGACGCGGGGATGGTTCTACTCGCTGCTCGCGGCCTCGACCATGCTCTTCGGGCGTAGCTCGTACAAGACGTGCATGGTCCTCGGGCACGTCCTCGACGCCGAGGGCAAGAAGATGAGCAAGAGCCGCGGGAACGTCGTGGACCCGTGGGAGATCTTCGGTAAGCAGGGTGCCGATGCCCTCCGTTGGGCGCTCTACACCGCTACGAGCCCCGGCAACCCCAGACGCTTCAGCGAGGATCAGGTAGACGAAGCCGTCCGCAAGTATCTCCTCACCCTCTGGAACACCTACTCCTTCTTCGTCACCTACGCCCGGATAGACGGCTTCGACCCGAACGAAGACTACGTGAACCCGACCGAGCGGAGCCTTATGGACCGCTGGGCCTTGAGCGAACTGCAACTCACCACGAAGACCGTAACCGAGAGGCTCGACGTCTATGATGTGACGGCGGCCGGCCGCGCTCTGGGCGAGTTCGTGGACGAGCTCTCGAACTGGTACGTCCGGTGCAGCCGCCGCAGGTTCTGGAAGGGCGAGGACGACCTGGACAAAAAGGCCGCCCACTCCACCCTCTATGAATGCCTCGTCGCAATCACCAAGCTCGGCGCCCCCTTCACCCCGTTCATCTCCGAAGCCCTTTACCAGAACCTCGTCGTGAACGCCGACGAGTCTGCACCCGAAAGCGTACACTTGGCGGACTGGCCGGAGGCGGACGAAGCCCTCATGGACGAGGAGCTCTCGCGGCGGATGGAGGCGGCACGGCGGATCGTGGCCCTGGGCCGGGCGGCCCGCAATGCGGCGGCGATAAAGACCCGCCAGCCCCTGCGCGAGGTCGTCGTAGTGCCAGAAGCCGCGGAGGGGGCTCCCGGGTTCCGGGAGGGCGTTAAGAGTTTGACGGAGATAGTGCTCGACGAGCTCAACGTGAAGGAGCTGCGTTTCGGAGAGGCGGAGGACATCCTGGCGTACGAACTCAAGCCAAACCTCTCAGTGGTGGGGCCGAAGTACGGAAAGCTGGTGCCGGTCCTGCGGCGAGCGCTCGCGGAGGCGCCGACCGAGGTTGGGGCGCGGGCGGCGGCGGGAGAAGAGGTCCCGGTGAGCGTCGATGGGCAGGAGGTCGTGCTCGGCCCCGAGGAGTTGCTCGTCGAGCCCAAGGAGAGGGAGGGGTACGCCCTAGTGCGCGAGGGTCCGCTCGCGGTCGCCCTACGCACGAAGCTCGACGAGGAGCTCGTGAACGAGGGCCTGGTGCGGGAGGTTGTCCACAAGGTGCAGAACTTAAGGCGGGAGAAGGGGTTCGAGATCGAGGAGACCATCTCCGTGACGCTCACGGGGAGCCCGAAGGTAGTCGGCCTCCTCAGAGGCCCGTGGGGTAACTACTTCACCTCCGAGGTCCTCGCGCGCGAGCTAACGCTCGGTGAAGAAACCGATGGCGACACTGGAGATTTCGATAGCATGTCCGTCGACGGAGAGGAGCTATGGATCGGAATGCAGCGGCTCGGACAGGTCGGTTCGAGGTAGAGACCGGTCGAAAACGGGTATAGTGTGAGCGTTAGGAAACTGGAGGAAAGAGGAGAGAGGGAGGTCCCACCTTGTTCGGAAGGAAATCGCGCGCAGAGAGGCTCAGAGCAGAGGCTCAGAGGGGCTCACTCGGCGCCGTGCTGCTCGGCGCCTACGGCGGGGCGAGACCGCTCGCCGAGAGGCTACTCTACGATGACGACCTCAGGGACAACATCCGCACCTTTATCGAGGCGGCCCGTAAGATAGTAGACGAGGTCTCCGACGAAGACCCAACGGAGATAGTCACCAAGCTCTGGGACGACGGCAAGCTCCGCAAGGAGGTCGAAGCGGCGGTCGGGGCCGCCCAGCAGGGTTACCTGCGGGCGCGGGGCCAGAGGGTCAGGGGCGGTGGCCGCTCCGGCAAGCTACTGCTGCTGCTGGTGCTGGGCGGAGGAGCCTTCCTCTTCCTCAACCCGAGTACCGGCCCGGAGGCGCGTAGGATCGCCGGGGACATCTTCGGGGCCCTCAGGTCCGGGAGCTAACACAGCCCGGAGAGGCTCCGGTGGGAGCATTACCGGAGGCGCCCGTCCGGAACCTGACGCGGCGCAAAGGCCGGGCACCGTCTCTCCAACGCCCGGTCGA
>DATDKT010000161.1:0-3932 GCA_036519775.1 Rubrobacteraceae bacterium | reverse complement strand
GACCTTCGCGGCGAAGCGGCGCATGGCGCGGGCGAAGCCGACGATCTCGGGTACTCTCTCCCCCTTTACGCGGAGCGCGGTAAGGAGCGCAGCCGTGGCCGCAGGGGGAGCATTACCCTCCATGATGGTCTCCAGCGCGCGCTCCGCCTCGCCCTCGGTCAGAACCTCCCCGTCGACGGCTCTGCGAAGGGTCTCGCGCAACAAGGGGCCGGCTCAGAGCCCCAGGAAGTTCTTCAGGAGGTCGTGACCGCGTCGGGTCAGGATGCTCTCGGGGTGGAACTGGACGCCCTCGACGGGGTACTCGCGGTGCCTGACGCCCATGATCGTACCGTCTTCGGTGCGGCTGGTGACGACCAGGCATTCTGGTACTGACCCTGGTTCGATCACCAGCGAATGGTAGCGTGTCGCCTCGAAGCCCTGGTCCAGGCCCCTGTAGACCCCCCTGCCATCGTGCATTATCCTCGCAGTCTTGCCGTGGACGGGCTCGCCGCGCACTACCTCGGCGCCGAAAGCCTGCCCGATGGACTGGTGTCCTAGGCAGACGCCCAGAGTGGGGATACGCCCACCGACCTCCTCGATCAGCTCTACCGAGACCCCGGCCTCGTTCGGCGTGCAGGGACCGGGTGAGACTACTATCCTATCCGGGTGGAGCGCGGAGACCTCCTCCGGCGTGACCTCGTCGTTGCGCCGCACGAGGACCTCGGCCCCGAGCTCCCCAAGGTACTGGACCAGGTTGTACGTAAAGGAGTCGTAGTTGTCTATAACGAGGACCCGCATAAGTGGAGCGATTTTAGCGGATAAGGCGGCCGTGAACAGGGAGGAGGCGCCTTGACTTTGCTCCTGACCGAGAACGAAGTCGAAGACCTTCTCGACATGCCTTCGACGCTGGATGCTGTCGAGTCGGTCTTGCATCAGCACGCAGAAGGACGCGCCACCAACCGTGCCCGGCGCCGCGTAGCCCTCTCTACGGGCGGGCTCAACTACATGGCCGCAGGGGCTCCCGAGATCGGGGCCCTTGGTCTCAAGGCCTACACCGTCGCGCGCACCGGCGCCCGCTTCTACACCATGCTCTTCGACCCCGAGGGAGGGGAGCTGCTCTCTATCATGCAGTCAGACAGGCTCGGACAGGTGCGCACAGGCGCGGCGAGCGGGGTGGCGACCAAGCACCTCGCCCGCGAGGACGCGAACACTCTGGGTATCTATGGGGCCGGCTGGCAGGCCGAGAGCCAGCTAGAGGCCATAGCGGCCGTCAGGGACCTCGACCGAGTGATCGTCTACAGCCGCAGCGAGCAGTCGCGCAAGGAGTTTGCGGAGAAGATGGGCGGGCGGCTCGGGATGGAGATAGAGACGACCCACGCTGCCGAGGAGCCTGCGGCCCAGGACATCGTCGTCACCGTGACGTCATCGAGGGAGCCTGTGCTCCACGGCGAGTGGCTCAGGCCTGGGGCGCACGTCAACGCCGCCGGGTCCAACTTCCTGTTCAAGGCCGAGATCGACCGCGAGGTCGTAAGGCGGGCGAGCTTTGTGTGTGCCGACTCGCGCGAGGAGCTTGGTCTCGAGGCAGGCGACCTGATGCAATCCCTCGAAACCGGCGCCATCCTCCCCGAGGCCGTCTACGAGCTCGGCCAGGCCATCGCTGGACAGGTGCCGGGCCGCCGAGGCCCCGAGGACATAACCCTCTTTGCAAGCCAGGGCCTCGCCCTAGAGGACATGGCCGCAGCCCGCGTGGTCTACGATCGCGCGGTCGAGCGCGACGTCGGCAGGGAAATTGCGTTTTAGGACGAGACCGCTGGGGGTGGTAACGGGATCTGTAAGGGCGGTTCGCGAACCGCCCTTGCGATCGAGGTCTGCGCGGGTGCGGCCGTGAGCGGCGCGTCCTCACAGCTTCGGCCGGCGCTGCGCGTGCCCCGGTTCGCGGTGCTCGGGGTGTTCTTCGCCAACGGCGTCGTGATCGGTACCTGGGTCGTCAGGATACCCGCCGTGCAGCAGCGACTCGGCCTTGGCGAGGGCCTCCTTGGCGTCGCCTTGCTCGGGGCTGCGGTTGGGGCCCTGGCCGCCATGCCACTGGTCGGGGCCCTGGTCTCCCGCTTCGGGAGCAGGCGCGTGGTTGGTACGACGGCGCTATTGCTCTCCCTCTCGCTCGTCACGCCGGCGCTGGCGCCGAACCTGTTCTTGCTCGTGCCAGCCCTCATGCTGCTCGGGGCGGCGAACGGTGGGCTGGATGTCTCGATGAACGCTCAGGCCGTCGTGGTCGAGAGAGGGTACGGGCGTCCGATCATGTCCTCCTTTCATGCGGCCTGGAGCTTCGGAGGCCTCGCCGGAGCCGCTCTCGGCGGGCTCCTGGCTTCCCTCGGGGTGGGCCCCCTGCCCCATTTCTCTGCCGTGGCCGTCCTCTCTGCGATAGCGTTCGTCGGTGCCTACAGGGCGCTCTTGCCTTCGCACGCCGATGCCTCCGAGGAAGGGGCGCCGGCGTTCGCCCGTCCGACTCGGGCTCTCTTCGGGCTTGGGATCATCTCGTTCTGCGTCCTCCTCGGGGAGGGCGCGATGGGAGACTGGAGCGCCGTCTACCTGGACAACACCCTCGGGACAGGCCCAGGCTTCGCGGCCGCGGGATACGCGGCGTTCTCCGTCTCGATGGCCTTCGGACGCCTCTTCGGCGACAGGTTCACAGAACGCCTTGGACCGGCCACGCTCGTCCGCTCGTGCGGAGCCCTCGCCGCCGTAGGACTGGGCACCGCGCTGGCCGTAGGGCAACCCCTCGTCGCACTCGTCGGCTTCGCCTGCGCCGGCGCTGGTTTCTCCATAGTCTTCCCCGCGGCCCTCAGCGCCGCGGGCCGCACCGAGGGTATGGCCGCGGGGCCAGCCCTAGCTGCCGTCTCTACAACAGCGTACACAGGCTTCCTCGTCGGCCCGCCCTTTATCGGGTTCCTCGCCGAACTGACGGGCCTCGGCCAGGCCCTCTACCTCGTAGTAGTCCTCAGCGTCGCCATCGTAGTCTTCGCCAGGGCCGTAAAGACAGGAGTAGGCAAAGCAAAGTAGTCCTGTACAATGCCAGCCTCAAAAAAGAGCAGATGGCTGATACCTGATACCTCTCGACCGAAGGGAGAGAAATGTCGGAGACCTTCGAGAAGCAGCCCGAAACAGGGGGCAACTACGAACCGCTCGGCGCCGCGGAGTTGCTCGACCATGACGACAGGGGCCTGCGGATGAGGGCCGGGTCGACGACCGTCGAAGTGGCAGCCCTGGCCCCTGACCTGTTCCGGGTGGGGATGTTCCCTGCCGGCGGCCTGCCGAGATACGACTCGGAGGCCAGAGCAAAGGAGGACTGGGGCACTGTCGAGGTCTCTATGCAGGAGTCCGACAAAGAGCTCACGCTCTCCACCACCGCAGCGACGGCCCGCGTCACTTTGAACCCTCTGCGCATCGGGTTCGCCGATCCTTCCGGCAGGCAGTTCGCTGTCGACGACGAAGAGCTCGGGATGGGCGCCGTCGAGACCCCTGGGGCCGACGTCTTCTCGGAACCCTTCGGTAGTCCGGTACGGCTGTACAAGAGGCGAGAGGCAGGAGAACGGTACTTTGGGTGCGGTGAGCGGACGAGCGGGCTGGAGAAGACAGGCTCTCACCAGATCTTCTATAACGTCGACCCGCCTCTGGGGCACACCGCCTCCTTCAACAACCTCTACAGCTCTATCCCGTTCACCTTCTCGATGACGAACGGCAAGGCCCACGGCCTCTTCTTCGACAACACCCACAGGGTCGAGTTCGACCTTGCGCTGGAGGATGAGAACCGCGCCTACTACGGGGCTGAGGGCGGGGCCATCGTGTACTACGTCTTCTGTGGGCCGACCCCAAGGGAGGTCGTCGATCGCTACACCGAACTCACGGGCCGCACCCCGATGCCGCCGCTGTGGACTTTGGGGAACCAGCAGTGC
>DATDKT010000160.1:0-16918 GCA_036519775.1 Rubrobacteraceae bacterium | reverse complement strand
GCGGGCTTGACCGCGAGCGGATAGCCGAGGTGCTCCGCCGCCGGTCCCAGGGCCGCCGCCGCGCCCATCTCGTTCATCGCTCGCCTCAAGAAAGTCCTCATGGGCGGGGTCGGTATGCTGGCGGCTCTTATGGCCCGCTTGGCGTAGTCCTTGTCCATACAGCGGATCGAGGAGAGTGGCCCGCTCCCAGTGTACGGTATCTCTAAAGTTTCCAGCAACGCCTGTACCGTCCCGTCTTCGCCGCCGGGGCCGTGCAGGCAGATAAAGGCGGCGTTCGGTTTGACCTCCACGAGCCTCTCGGTCGTGGTCTCTTCGATGTCCAAAGAGTGAACTTCGTGGCCGAGGCGTTCGAGGGCGTGGGCCACCCTGCGTCCCGTGATGAGGGAGACGTCCCTCTCCATCGAGTGACCGCCTCTCAGGACCACCAGGCGCACCACGGGAACCTACTAACGCTCCGTGTTGCCGACAGCTGAGCGCGAGCCTCCCAGTTGCGAGGCCCGCTCCATGTCGCTCCGCAGCTCCATCCGTTCACGGATCACCTCGGAGAGGAGTTCGATGCCGCGCCGGATCTTCCCTGGCTCTACGAAGGAGAAATTGAGGCGCATGCAGTTCTTGCCCGAGTCGCCCGCGTAGAACCCCTCGCCCGGCACGTAGGCGACGTTCCGGGAGATCGCACGCGGCAGCATCGAGGTCGCATCGACGTAGCTGGGTAGCGTCGCCCACACGAAGAGCCCGCCCTCCGGGTGGGTCCAGTGGACCTCCTTCGGCATGAACTCCGCCAGGGCGTCGAGCATTGCGTCGCGTCGCTTCTTGTAGAGCGACGTCAGGCGCCTCACGTAACCGCTCCAGTCGGCGTGCTTGAAGTACGAGTAGATCATCATCTGGGCCAGGTTAGACGAGCAGAGGTCCGCACCCTGCTTGCCGATGTTGAGCTTGTGTAAAATGCCCGGCTGGGAGTGTACCCACCCGAGCCTCACCCCTGGGGCGAAGATCTTGGAGAACGTCCCCAAATACACGACCCGGTCCGTCCCTCCGTCGGTCTCCTGCTCTAGAGCGGCTATGGTTGGCAGCGCCTCCCCCTCGAACCTGAGCATCCCATAGGGGTTGTCCTCCAGGATGACCAGGTCGTATTCGCGGGCTATCTCCAGAAGCTCGCGCCGGCGCTGTACGGCCAGGGTGACCCCGGTGGGGTTCTGGAAGTTGGGGACGGTGTAGATGAACTTCACGTGGATGCCCTGCTTGCGGGCCTTGTTCAGAGCCTCGCGGGCGACGTTCGGCATCATGCCCGCCCGGTCCATCGGCACGTGCAGCACCCTGGGCCGGTACGCCGCGAAGGCGTTCAATGCCCCCGCGTACGTCGGTCCCTCGCACAAGACGGCGTCCCCCTCGTCTAAGAAGACCTTACCGACGAGGTCGAGACCCTGCTGAGCCCCGGTGGTCACAAAGACGTCCTCCTGGTTGGCGCGCGTGCCCTCGGAGGCCATCACGTCTACGATGATGTCCTTTATCCCCTCTAGCCCTGCGGTCGGGCCGTACTGCAGGGCCTGGGCCGAGTCGGCGGCCACGTTGTGGGAGATCTCTCGGAACGCCTCTTCGCCGAAGGTTCGGGTATCCGGGAAACCGCCAGCCAGAGAGATAATGCCGGGCCTTGAGAGGGTGGCCATAAGGTCCCGGGTCGCCGCGCTCTTCATCCCCTTAACCCGGTTGGCGTACAGAAAATCGAAGCGATCTAGATCTACGAGCGGCACCTGGCTTATCCCTCTCTTCCGTGGTTGATATCTACCGACGCCACGGGTTCGACGTTGTCCCAACCTTCTTCCGTGAGTACCTGCCAGAGCTCGGGTGCGAGCTCGAAGCGGCTCGATGAGCACCGCCTCCCCCGGACAGAGAGCGCCTTCAAGCCCTCTCCTCCGGCGGCGAGAGCCTCTTCCTCCGCCACCGCCCCGACGAGGTACGCCCCTTCGACGAGACCGTCCTCCTCCAAAGCCGTCTTGAGCCGGGCCATGTGCTCCGCTCGTACCACCGGCAAGAAGAGATAGCCGATCGTTGCCGCGAGCATCCCCGCTGGGCGCTGCACGAGGTCGAACTGCTGATCCGAGCCCCCATTGCCGCAGGGTACCTCTTCGAGGACGGTGGCGAACGAGTTCTCGCGGGCGTGATCTTTGAGCCGCTGCTTCAGGGTCAGGAGCTCTTCTAGCTCCTCGGGTGTGGGTTCCTGGGGGGAGACGGTCTCCGTGAGCGCGCACTCCCAGACCTCGCGCGGGAAGACGAGCGCGAGGTCCCCGGAGTTGGCGAGTATACGAACCTCGCCGTCTGTTGCTTCCAGCCTCTGGAGGCTCGTCACTCTCACCTCGCGCATGCGGGGGACTCTAACATAAGGAGTGTACGGATTATAGACTCCATGGTGTGGAAGCCCTGTTCGTAACCTCCAACCAAAACAAAGCTCGGGAGGCCGCCGAGATCCTGGGTGTAGAGCTGCACGGCATCGACCTCGACCTCCCCGAGTTGCAATCCCTGGACTTCGCGCGGGTCGCCGGAGCCAAGGCCGCCGCCGCCCGCGAGGTCCTCAACGACCCGGATGCCCCCATACTCGTTGAGGACTCGGGACTCGTCTTCGAGGCTTGGAACGGCCTGCCGGGGGCGCTGACCAAGTGGTTTCTGGGGAGCATCGGGAACGAGGGGCTTCTGAAGATGCTCTCCACCGAGAGCAACCGCTCGGCCCGAGCCGTCTGCGCCGTCGCGGTTGCCGCCGCGGACGGTTCCGTAAGGACGTTTGTCGGCGAGGTGGAGGGGAAGATATCATCTGAGCTCCGGGGCGAAGGAGGGTTCGGGTGGGACCAGATCTTCATTCCTCAAGGTCATACAGCGACCTACGCCGAGCTTGGCGCGCGGAAGCATGAAGACTCCCACCGCACCCGCGCTTTGGCCGCCGCTCGCAAGGCGCTACTCGGCGGACTAGAGGCTCCGCCGGTGGGATAAAAACGCTGCGGAGATAGGTTTCAAGGACATTCGACGTGTTTAGCGAGACTCTGGCGCGTGGTATGCTTCTGCGAAACGTACCTCTGTGAGAGAAGGGGGCCGCAATGACGGCAGAGAACGAGCGTACGGGGGATGGGAGCGTGGAGACGCAGGAGGAACCTCGCGAGGAGACGAGCGCAGAATCCCGCGACGGCATGGTAGCCGTAGACGACGACCACCTCCTGGACCTGTACAAGAAGATGGTCCTGATCCGGGTCTTCGAAGAGGCCACCCAGAGGGGCTTCAGGCAGGGCAAGATCGGGGGCTATCTCCACGTCTACACCGGTCAGGAGGCGGTCGCGACGGGCTTTATCGACGCCTACCAGGAGGGCGACAGGGTCATTACCGCCTACCGCGACCACCCCTTCCCCCTCCTCCTGGGGTCGGACCCTAAAAAGGTTATGGCCGAGCTCTACGGTAAGAGGACCGGCATCGTCAAGGGCAAGGGCGGCTCGATGCACCTCTTCGACGTCGAGCGGGGTTTCTATGGGGGTTACGGCATCGTCGGCCAGCACATACCCTTAGGGGTGGGCATAGGCTATGCCCTTGCCTACAAGGAGACCGGCGAGATTATCCAGCTCTACCTCGGCGACGGGGCGATGAACGGTGGGCCCTTTCTCGAGGCTGCCAACCTCGCCGGCCTATGGGGTAAGGACGGTATGTGCCCGTGCCTCTTTATCGTGGAGAACAACCAGTACGGTATGGGCACATCGGTGGCCCGCTCCACGGCCATGACCAACCTCGCTGCCAAGTTCGACGCCTTCGGGGTCGAGCACGAGAAGGTGGACGGGATGGACCTGGAGGCCGTTCTGGAGGTCGCCCACCGGGCGACCGAGCAGGTCCGGGAAACCGGCAAGCCCTACGCCGTTGAGGCGCTCACCTACCGCACGGCCCCGCATGGGGCGGCGGACTTCTTCGAGAAGTACCGGACCAAGGACGAGGTCCAGAAGTGGCGCCAGCGCGACCCGATCGGGCTCCTGGAGCACAAGCTCATCGAGAGGGACGTCATCAGCGAGGACGACGTCGAGGAGATAAGGGACGGGATGCAGGAGACCATAAGCGAGGTCACCAGCTTCGCCGACGAGAGCGAGGAGCCGCCCCTGGAGGAGCTCTACACTGATGTTTACGCGGGCCAGGACGAGTACATGGGGGAGGAGTAGGCCGTGCCTGAGAAGACCTACCGCGACGCGCTCAAGGAGGCCATGAGGCAGGAGATGGAGCGCGACGAGAGCGTGATCCTCATGGGCGAGGACATCGGCGTCTACGGCGGGACACAGCTCGTCACCGACGGCCTCATTGACATATTCGGCCCCAAGAGGGTCGTGGACACACCCATCGCCGAGAACGGCTTCACGGGTGCGGCCGTCGGCATGGCCATGACAGGTTTGAGACCGGTGGTCGAGATGATGACCTGGAACTTCTCGTTCCTTGCGGCCGACGCGATCATCCAGCACGCTGCCAAGGTCCGCTACTTCTCCGGCGGGCAGGTCGAGGTGCCGCTCGTGATCCGAGGTCCCAACGGTGGCAGCGTCCAGCTCTCCGCCCAGCACACCCACTCTTTGGAGAACTTCTACGCGGCGTTCCCCGGGCTGAAGGTCATCTCGCCCGTGACGCCTTACGACGTCAAGGGCATGATGCTCGGCGCCATCCGCGACCCAAACGCCGTGATCTTCCTGGAGGCCGGCGCGCTGTATGGCACGAAGGGCGAGGTCCCTGACGACGAGTACACCGTCCCGTTCGGCGAGGCGCGTATAGCCCGCGAGGGTGACGACGTGACGCTCGTCTCCTACGGTCGGCAGGTCAACCTGTGCATGCGCGTGGCCGACAAGCTCGAAGAGGAGGACGACATAAGCGCCGAGGTCATAGACCTGCGCAGCCTGCGGCCATTCGACGAGGAGACGATCATCGAGTCGGTCAAGAAGACGCACCGGGCGGTCGCGGTGCAGGAGCAGTGGCGGTGGTTCGGGGTGGCGAGCGAGGTCGCGGCGATCATCCAGGACAAGGCGTTCGATTACCTGGACGCGCCGGTGAAGAGGGTAAGCGGGGCCGAGGTACCGGCGCCCTACGCGCGTAACCTGGAGCTCGCCGCCTTCCCCAACGAAGATATGGTAGCGGACGCGGCGCGGCAAGTGCTTTATCAGGAGGTGGTCTAGTGCCTGAGGTGATCATGCCCAAGATGGGCGACGCGATGGAGGAGGGCACCATCGTCAAGTGGCTCGTGAGCGAGGGCGACGAGGTCTCCGAGGGTGATGCGATAGCCGAGATCGAGACCGACAAGGCCTCTATGGAGATCGAGGCCGAGGACTCCGGCACGCTCGCCCAGTTTATCGCCGGCGAGGGCGACGACGTCCCGGTGGGTGAGGCGATAGCCTTTATTCAGGGCGAGGGCGAGGAGGTCCCCGAACGCGACGGTAGCGCCGCAGAAGGCGGAGGCGAAGCCGAGGAAGAGACCGAAGAAGGAGGGGACGGCCAGGCCCAGGCTCAGACCGCCACCGAGACGGAGGAAGAGGCTGCCGAAGAGCAGCCGCAGGCGGGAGGAGAGCCCTCCGGCGACGGGGCCCAGAGCGATGGCCAGGTCCGCGCCTCCCCGATAGTCCGGCGTCTGGCGCGGGAGAACAACCTCGACCTCTCGCGGATAGAGGGCTCCGGCCCGCAGGGGCGCATTGTAGAACGCGACGTGCGGGCGGCTCTGGAGAGCGGCGAGGCGCCGATGACCGACGGCCAGGCCGAAGTCGAGGCACCCGAGGAGCCGCAGCAGGAGCAGGCCGCGCAGCAGCAGATACAGCCCGCACGCCTGCCCGAGCCAACCGAGGCACCGGGAACGCAACTCATGGAGCCGACCCGGATGCAGCGGGTCATCGGCGAGCGGATGACGGAGGCGAAGCAGCACATACCGCACTTCTACGCTACCGTCGAGGTCGAGATGGACGCGACGCTGGCCCTGCGCAAGCAGCTCAACGAGCAGCTCGAAGAAGAGGGCCTGAAGCTCTCGGTCAACGATTTCGTGATGAAGGCGTGCGCGGTGGCTTTGAGGGACTATCCGAACCTCAACGCCATCTACACGAGCAAGGGCATCGAGCTGCACGAGAAGGTGGACCTCGCGATGGCCGTGGCTCTTGATGCCGGTCTCATAACCCCGGTCATAAAGGATTGCGCGAGCAAAGGCCTCGCCACCATCTCTCGGGAGTCCAAGGACCTCGCCCAGCGCGCCCGAGATGGGGATCTCGCGCCCGACGAGTACCAGGGTGGCACGATCACGGTCTCGAACATGGGTATGTTCGGTGTCGAGAGCTTCACCGCGATCATCAACCCGCCCCAGGCGGCCATCGTGGCGGTGAGCGGTATCGTCAAGCGCCCGACCTACGACGAGGATGGCGAGCTGGCTCCCGCGAGCATGATGAAGCTCACCCTCTCCGGCGACCACCGCATCGCCAACGGCCGCGACGGGGCGCTCTACATGTCAGAGGTCAAGCGCATCCTCGAGAATCCGATGCTGCTGATGGTCTAGTCGCCGGCTTTTGGCAACCAGTCAACTCGAGACGCTCACGGTAGGAGCCGTGGGCGTCCTTCTTATCCCTACTGCTCGGGAAGAAGACGTCCTTGACGATGAGGTATGGTGGGTGAGGTGCCGCCCGGTATGGTCGTAGCCCCGCGTCCGCCGGTCTCCGGCTCGGCTCCCCCGACCTTCTGAACCACCTGTGCGAGGATGCTAGTCACTACCGTGTCGTTTATGGTCGTCGTCCCCCGGTCGTTCTGAGCTGGTTGCGCTGTTCGCCTCCGACAAGGTCTCCTCCTTTTCTCGTACGACGCCCCTTCAAGTACACTCGTTCCCGGTTCTTCGCCTCTGTCGTGCGGAAGGCTGCAAGAAGGTTTCTCCTGCGTTAAGCTAGACGCTCCGACCGCATAAGGGAGCGGCCGGTGAGGTGAAGCTCGAGGAAGGAGGAGATGATGGCCATAGAACCGGAGTCGATCCGGAATGTCTGTCTGATCGGACACCGTGGGAGCGGGAAGACGGCGCTCGGGGAGGCGATGCTGGGGGTTGCATCGGGGAGGACGGGGCCGCAGGGCAACGTCCTCGATTTCGCCGAAGAGGAGATAGAACGCGGCATGACAATCGGAATGAGTGTGGCCCAGTTCGAATGGAAGGGACGCCAGCTCAACCTCCTCGATACCCCCGGCGACGGCGGTTTTATCGCGGACGCGTTCGTGGCGCAAAGGGCGGCTGACTGCGCGATCCTGGTGGTCCACGCGCAGGACCCGATCCAGGTGGTTACTGAACGGGTCTGGCGGCGCGGCGAGAGGGAGGATATCCCGCACATCGTCGTCGTGAACCATCTCGACCGTGAGCGCACGGACTTCGCCACGGTAGTCGAGCAGCTCCGCGACCGCTTCGGCCAGGCGGTCGTGCCGCTGAATCTGCCCATAGGGCGCGAGGGCGACTTCAAAGGCGTCTACGGGCTCGTTAGCGGCACCGCTTACGTGGACGGACGGCGGACGAACGAGATCCCCGCTGGGATGGAGAGCGAGGTCGAGGAGGCGAAGGTCCGCCTTCTGGAGACCATCGCCGAGAGCGACGACACGCTCCTGGAGAAGTATCTCGAAGGGGAGGAGCTCTCGCCCGAGGAGATGTTCGAGGGCTTGAGGCGCGGCATCGCCGACGGGGTCATCATCCCTGTCCTGGCGACGAGCGCGGAGAAGATGATCGGGGTGGACCGCGTGCTCGACGTGATCGCCGGCAGCGCCCCGAACCCGGTCGAGCGCTGCCGCTGGACGAACGAAGACGGGGACGAGGTGTCCTGCAATGAGGAAGGCCCCTTCGCCGCCTACGTCTTCAAGACCTACGTGGACCCGTACGCCGGTCGCCTTAGCATCTTGAGGATCGTGAGCGGCCGCTGCCGCTCCGACGAGACGCTGACAAACCCGCGCACGGGCTCCACCGAGCGGCTCGGCGGCGTCTCGCACCTAATGGGCAAGGAGCGAGTGCCGATAGACGAGGCCGTGGCCGGCGACGTAGTCGCGGTTGCCAAGCTCAGGGATACACACACCTTCGACACTTTGTGCCGCCCCGATACCCCGATAGTCTTCGCGCCCGTGGAGCTGCCGGAGGCGACGACGGCATTCGCAGTGGGGGCCAGGACGCGCGGCGAGGAAGAAAAGGTTTTCGAGGCGATAAAGCGGGTCGCCGACGAGGACCCGTCCCTTGTGCTCGCGCGCTCGGAGGATACGGGTGAGGACATCCTCTCGGGGCTGGCGCAGATGCACGTGGAGTTCGCCATCGAGCGTATCTCGCGCAGGTATGGGGTCGAGGTGGACGCCCGGGCGCCTAAGGTGCCGTTCAAGGAGACGATCTCCGGCAGGGCCCAGGCCCAGGGACGCTACAAGAAGCAGACCGGCGGCCGCGGCCAGTTCGGGGATGCGAGGATAGAGATCTCGGCGCTCCCTCGCGGCTCGGGCTTCGAGTTCGAGGATGCCATCGTCGGTGGCGCCATCCCCCGCCAGTTCATCCCGGCGGTCGAGAAGGGCATCATCGAGGCTATGAACGAGGGCGCCCTGGCAGGCTACCAGGTGGTAGACGTAAAGGTGAAGCTCTACGACGGCGCCTTTCACTCGGTGGATTCCTCGGAGGCGGCGTTCAAGGTGGCGGGCTCGATGGCGTTCAAGAACGCCTTCGCGCAGGCCCATCCGGTTCTGCTAGAGCCGTACGTGAAAGTGGAGATCCTCGCGCCCTCAGAACTCGTTGGAGATATCATGGGCGACCTCTCGGGCCGGCGCGGGCGTCCGATGGGCATCGAGCAGCGCGGCGAGCGGCAGGTCGTCCAGGCCGAGGTGCCGCAGGTCGAGATGCTCACCTACGCCCGCGACCTTCGCTCTATCACCGGCGGTCGCGCCAACTTCCACGTCGAGTTCGGTCATTACGAGGAGGTCCCGCCCAACATGGTCGAGAAGGTCCTCGCCGCTAACGAAACGGAGGTCGAGGAGAAGGTATAGGACGTCGGTTACCGGCACGTACCTCGCACCGGTCTACGCGACAACGGGCCTGTTGCGAGACCTTCTTACCAGGGCGCGGCGGCCGCATGCGTTCCTTGGATTCTCCTGCACCGGTTGAAGTAGAATAAAGCTCGTGTTTGGTAGGGAACGTGGGTCTTGTTCTCGACGGAACGGTCACCGGAATGTGGTCGCTGTTGGAGGGGGATAGAGAGAGCGGCATGAGGCATAGAAGGCCGTCGGGTCGGCCCCACCCAGAAGAATATTCGCTGCTTGCGTAGGCGGCTCGATAGCCGGGCCGAAGATCACCAGGAGACCGTGATCCTCCACAAAGACGGGTGGCGGGTGACCGTGGGGACCGGCATCAAGACCATCTAGACGAACGAGCGTCCCCAGCTCATCGCGATCGTCCGAGACATCACCGAGCGTAAGCGGGTGGAGGAACGGCTGGCGCACGCTGAAGAGAGTAAGGATGTGGCTGAGCCTCTCGGTACGGGACTAGCTCCGTTACACGGTAGTTACTTCACTTTATGTGAGTAGTTCACTCGACGGAGCGAGGGATACTCGCCCCGATCAGGCAGTCCCGCGTAACGAGACCGGCTAGCTCATCCTCGCCCATGCTCTCGGTGCCGGGCGGGCGCATGGGGAGGACCATGTAGCGGACGTCGGCCGAGCTGTCGTGGACGGCGACGCGGACGTCCTCTGGTATCTCCAGTCCGAACTCGCGCATCACGGCGCGTGGTCCGTCCACCGCCCGCGAGCGGTAGTCGAAGCTCTTGTACCAGTCGGGTGGTACCCCGAGAATGGCCCGCGGGTAGCAGGAGCATAAAGTGCAGACGACGAGGTTGTGCACCTCCGGCGTGTTCTCGAGGGTCACGAACTCGACCAGGCCGGAGGCGTCTATGCCGAGCTCTTGAGCGGCGGCCTTCGTATCGGAGAGGAGGAGGGCCTTGTACTCTGGGTTCACCCAGGCGCGGGCGACCATTCTGGCGCCGTTGGCCGGTGTGCGGGCCTCCATGTACTCGATCTGGCGCCGCACGTCCTCCTTCGCCAGGACGCCTTTATCGACGAGGAGTGCCTCTATCGCCCGGATACGCCCGGCATAGTATCTGGCCTCCGTGCTAGGTTTCACGCCGTCGTGCGAGTGGCCGGGCGTGTGTCCGTCATCGTAGTGCGCGTCGCTCACCTTGCCTCCTCTCGAGCCGGTTCTAGCCAGTGCTCGTAGATGTCTACATAGAGGGCGTCGTTGGCCGAGCCGGCATACCTCTCCCAGAGGTCGGTCTGGCGGAAGCTCACCTTGTAGAGTGGTTTTTCGGGCGGTCCCGAACCGCCGTAGGCGAGGATCTCCGGGTCTTCGAATACGCCGAGTACCTCCTCGACCCGGCCCGTCTTGCCTTTGACGTATCCGGGGGTGCGGACGTGCCCGGGTTTTTCGTCTGCCCGGACGAGAACCGGGTCGCCCGGCTCGAACCTCGCGGCCATTATCTCCAGATCTCCTCGAGCTCGGTGGCCTTCTCGTCTATCTCTTCGGGGGTGAGGATGCCCTTCTCGACGAGGAGCAGCTCGGTCGCTGCGATCCAACGCTCGTAGTAGCCGAGTTTCTCGTACAGCTCTGGAGCGAGGCTCTCTATCGCCCGTCGGTGCTCGTCGGTGGTCTTGATTCCTTTTTTGTCCAAAACGATGGTGACGGCGTCCGCGAGGCGTTCCCAGTCCTCTATGTCGTGCTGACTCCTGTCTATAGGGCCCGCGCCGGGCGAACCACCGAGGTCGTGAACCCCCGTCATTTGTACCCTCCCTCACCGGTCGAGCTGCCGGCATCTGACTCCCGTTTCCCGTGCTCTTCGCGAGCGATACGAGGTTATATACCATAATGGTGGCGTCCAGCTCAAATCCGTCTGCGACGGTTATGAGGAGGTAGTAGGTTGGCAAAGGTGATAGTATCATTAGAGGTTGAGGGTAAGGAGAGAACCAAGCATGGTCGAGAAGAATACGGACAAGGTCAACGAGGCCGTCGAAGAGCTAACCAGAGTAGTTCAGGATTCCTACAGGACGGCATGGGAGAACACGGCAGCGATGCAGGAGTCCAACACCCGTCTGGCCCGGAGCCTCTACGAGAGCAACGTCAAAGTGCTAGAGGCACAGGCCGAGATCCAGGCAGACATCCAGCGCCACACGTTGCGGGGTTTGGCAGAGCAGATTCGGAAACATCGGGAGGCCTTCCAGGGGCTCTCCCGGGATTCTCTGAACGCCTACGACGGCTTCCTCGATTCTTTGTCCTCGTACCACAAAGAGGTCTCCAAGGGACTTGAAGAGCCCAAGAATTAGCCGGTGCTCGGTGGCCCTCTTCGCGTGCTCCGGAGAGCGGATCTTTCCGTAGGAGATCTTGAAGGCCGATCCTTTTTAGACTAAAGTCAGATCAGAGGCCGTTAAAGAAACCGTGGCTAGAGGCCGATAAGGTAACTGTGGCGAAAAACGAAGATAGTATCGAAAAATGAGAGAAGAACTAAGCCCGGAGGGCATGCCCCAACCGGCTCGCGAAAAACCCGTGGAGGTAAACCCGCTCGCGGCCGGGGTCCTGCGTCGCAACAGCCTGGAGTCCTGGACCAGACCCGCTCCCACCCTCTACCCCCACCAGTGGAGCTGGGATAGCGCGTTCATCGCCTTAGGGCTGGCGCACCTAGACAACCGCCGGGCCGCCCAAGAGCTTGAGACCCTCTTCGCCAGCCAGTGGAGTACCGGCAAGCTGCCGCACGTGATCTTCAACCCCGAGGCTCCTCCCCAGAGCTACTTCCCCGACGCCGAGCGTTGGGGCTCGGCCGCGCTCTCCTCTGATGCCCCCTCGAGTCCGCACACCAGCGGCCTGTGCCAGCCGCCGGTACACGCGATCGCCGTTTTGCGCATCTGGGAGAGCGCCCAGGTCAAGAACAAAGAGCGCATCGAGCTTGCGCGCGAGTTCTTGCGCGACAGCTACCCGCGCCTTCTGGCCTGGCACCTCTACCTCACGACCGCTCGGGACCCGGAAGGGTCGGGGCTCGTCACGATCTACCACCCCTGGGAGAGCGGCACCGACAACTCCCCGCGGTGGGACGAGGCTTTAGAGGCGGTGGAGGTCGGGGAGGAGTTGCCCCCCTACACCCGCTACGACCTCCAGCACGTGGCCGACCCCTCGCACAGGCCTTCAGACGAGGAGTACGACCGCTACCTTTGGCTCTTGGAGACGCTCAAGAGGGCGCGCTATGACGAGGCCGCCATCTATGAGTCGCACCCTTTCCTGGTCAAAGATGTGCTGTTCAGCGCCATCCTGATAGCCGCCAACGAGGCGCTACTCGAGATCGCTGACGCGGTCGGGGCCCCCGACGAGGAACGTGCCCTGATAGAGGGTTGGATCGAGCGCGGCCGCGAGAGCCTCGAGGAGCGTTGGGATGCGGACTTCAAGCTGTGCTTAGACTACGACCTGAGAGCAGGCAAGCCTGCGCGGGTGCGCACCGTGGCCGGCTTTGCACCCCTGATCGCTGGCGGATTAAGCCCAAAGCGACTCGAAGAGCTCCTCCAAACGCTAGACTCGCCGGCCTTTGCGGGCAACCCTAGGCTCGCCTTTCCGCTACCGCCTTCGACCAGCCCCGAGGAGGCGGGTTTTCACCCCCGCAGCTACTGGCGGGGCCCTGTCTGGCCGGTGACTAATTGGCTTTTATGGTGGTCGCTGTTGAGGGCCGGCGAACAAGAGAGGGCCAGGAAGATGCGGCGGGATGCTTTGGCCCAGGTCGCCGAGGGGGGCTTTGCTGAGTACTTCGAGCCGTTCACCGGCGAGCCTCTGGGTTCGCCCGACCAGTCCTGGACCGCTGCCGTCTCCCTGGACTTCCTCGCCGCCGGAGGCGGCTAGACGAAAACGGCGAGCCGCTGTAGGCTCGCCAGAACTGGGTGCAGGGTTTTCTAACCTGCGCGGCTGATTACTCCCGGCTACCAGCGAGGACCTTGGCCATCGGCGGGCGCTCGACGAGTTCTTCGACGTGCTCGCGCAGCTTGAGCCCCTCGGGTGTGGCCACGGCGTGTAGGTAGTCGCTGAACTGGAACAGAGAGTCAGGTGTCGACGGGTCACGTACCTGCCGGAGCCGTCCGTCCTCGCGGAGCCTGCGCGCCACAGCCCGCAGGACTGCGTAGCTCATCTTTCCGAGATCGAAGAGGGGCTGGTGGCGGTTCTGGCGCGTGCCGAGGTCTACTTGGGCCATCGCTCCCAGACCAACCTTCTTGTACACGTCGATCATGACCCCCGTCTCCACCGCGTAGCCGGTAAGGAACGGTATGCTCGAGAAGAGCTCCTTGTCGGCGACGAACTCTCCCGCCAAAGGCTGCACGAAGCCAGTCAGCTCGGGGTAGAAGAGGTTGAAGAGGGGCTTGGTGGTCAGCTCCGTGACGCGACCGCCGCCGTCGAGCTCGAGGCTCTCCTGGCTCTTGAAGGGGCGCCGGAAGGCCCCCTTGACGAAGCGCACGCCGCGAACGCTGATGACGGGGCCTAAAGTTCCGTAGACGAACTGGGGTAGGAAGTCCTTCGTGTCGGCATCGGCGAACATCACCAGGTCGCCGCGCGCCACGGAGAGGCTCCGCCACATGGCGTCACCCTTGCCATGTGCGCCACCGTAGTGGCTCAGCAGCTCGTTCTCGGAGTACACCTCGGCGCCGCGCGCGGCGGCTACCTCGGCGGTGCCGTCGCCGGAGTCGGCGTCGACTACGAGAGTCTGGTCGACGAGTGGCGTGCCGAGCGGCGCCTCCTCGTTCAGGGCGTTTATGCGCTCCACGATCCCGCCGATCGTGTCCGCGACGTTGCGGCTAGGCAGGACCAGGCTTACCGTAAGGCCCAGCTCTCGCTTGCGCCGGGCGAGTTTCTCTACGTCCTTGAACTCCTCATGGCTGTAAGAGCGCTTCTCAAACCACTCTCGGGCGTTTGCGGGCGCAAAATAGCCCCTGTCTTTAGTCTCCATGGCGGTAAGCTAACCTAAAGAGGTGTGTTTGTCCACACGAAATGCATGAATTTTGGATTAAGGTTTAATGTTGCTGTTTGGTAGGTGCCGAGGCGTAAAGTACAACATCTGGTATTTTTGCGGTTACACACTGTGCGCCTTTCGGCGGGTCCCTTCCGGCGAGCGTCGCCATCCGGTGTATGGGCCGGATGATAGAATCGAAGCCTTGCTCAAAAGATCTGCCGGCTACTTTAGAAGAAGCCTGATAGATGCGTATAGTGTTGACGAACGATGACGGGATAGATGCGGCGGGCCTCCTTGAGGCCCATAAGGCGCTGGAAGAGGTTGGGGAGGTGCTCACGGTTGCTCCCGACAGGAACCGCTCCGGCGTCGGGCGGTCCATCACCTTCGATACTCCTCTGCATGTGGAGGAGCGGGAGATGGCCGATGGGAGCATTGGTTACGCCTGCACCGGCACGCCGGTGGACTGTGTCCGGCTCGTGGCCTTGGGACTTATGGACTTCGAGCCCGACATCGTGATCTCGGGGATCAACCACGGCGAGAACCTGGGTGACGACATTACCTACTCGGGAACGGTGGCGGCGGCGTTCGAGGGGATCGTAGTCGGGGTCCCCGGCATCGCCGTCTCCCTTGCTGTCGAGCGTCCCTGGCACCACCACGACGAGGCGGAGCTGCACTTCGAACCGGTCGCGCGCTTCGCCGCCCGCCTCGCGGAGGTTTCTCTCGAACACCTGCCGGCGGGACGAATCCTGACGGTGAATGCGCCGAACGTGCCCGAGGAGGAGCTGAAGGGCGCCAGGGTAACGAAGCTTGGGCGTAGGTTCTACACGGACGAGCTCATCGAGATCAGGGACGAGAGAGGTCATCTAGGCTACGACATCTACAACAACCCGCCGGGCAGGCACGAGGAGGAAGGGACGGACTTCGCCGCAGTGGAGGCCGGTGAGATCAGCGTTACCCCCGTCCACCTGAAGCTGACCGACGAGGCCGCCCTGGAGGAGCTACAGTCCTGGGACGTAAAGAGCCTCATCTGGAAGAGTAATCTATCCTAGAGCCATGCCGCTAGAGGCCGTCCTTCCGCTCTGAGAAGGCGCATTCGCAACGCTGCCCTTCATGACGGTAGGATTACATGGGAAGGCCTCGGGTTCTTCGCGGAACGGAACTAGGTTTCGACTCAACGTCTCGTCATAATCCGCTACTGCCTCAGGTGGTTTCGGGTACGACTCCTTCCCGCTAACTATCACTTCGTGAAGAAGCGGCGTGTGGCTGGCAGCAGCAAGAGCACCAAGATGGCGAGCGCCACTCCCATGAAGGGGTAGTCCTCCCTGGGGATGGCCCCGTACAACGCCAGGTCCAGAGTGTGCAGACCGAGCGTGTGGACGATGGGTAAAACGAGGGCGGCGATCCATACTGCGCGTTCGCCGCGTCGCTGGCGCCATGCGATGGTCGCGTAGCCGATTCCGGCGACCATGAGTAGCGTGCCGACGATGTAGCCGAGAAGCCCGCCCATCGGAAAGGCGAACAGGGACGCGCCCACGACGCATACGAGCGCCATCGCGCCCATTAACAGGGTCAGGATCCACACGGTGGCAGGAGGCCTGACCGCTACGGCGGCGTGGTTATTGACTGACCTATCTGATGATATGCTGATACCCTCCGTCGATACTTACTTCATAAGGGCGGGACATTGGACATATCTGACGACCCTATCGGGTATTTCAGGACTAGGGAAGAGTACCTCGCTAAAGTGATGGTAGAAGCTGAGCTTCTACCTTACGAGAGGCCGGCCCTTAGTTTTGCCTCTACAACCCCCAGTCCTGTAACCTCAGGACCTACCGAACCCCTGCTAACTTCCACACAATACTTTGCGGAGGCTCTTTCTCCCTTGCTTGCTTCTATGGTAGCGGACCGGCTGCGAGCGGGTCATGGTTAGAAGAGTTCCTTCTGCTTACCACTAGATGTCGGAGTACCGTCCGCATAGCACACAATTCCTTGTATATAAAGCACTTTTGTCCCTACGTTGAGGTGAAGATCTAGCGTTCGACATCTTAATAGAGGTTCATCTTGTGCCGTAGATTCGGCAGTGTTATCCATTAAGTATCGGAGTGTCCCTTGGGTACTTGTAGAGGGGGGAAGTCTCCAAGGGGCGCGTTCCGATAAGCAATCGAAGAGCAAGAAGCGATGGTGCGTGTATGCACGAGGGGGGACCTTATGAAGCGACTGGTGATGTACGTAATCCCGCTCTCAGCTATGGCTGTGCTGGTATTCGCCGCTATAGCCGTAGCCCAGGGCGTCCCGGAGGGCCAAGAGCCGAGCCAAAATACAGCAGCAGATGCAAATACAACAGATGTGCAAAATTCAACAACTGTGCCAGCAAAAAAGACTATTACGGTGGATATCCAAGACCACGCCTTCGACCCGGCCCAGCTCAACGTTGCTCCAGGTACGACAGTCACGTTCGTCAACAAAGATACTGAGGCGCACACCGCCACTGCAGACAACGATCTATTCGACACAGGGGTGTTAGAGCCAGGAGAGTCCACGTGGGTCTTCTTCCGTGGGTCGGGGACGGTAACGTACCATTGCGAGCTGCATCCCGATATGAAGGGGAGTATTGTCGTTGGTGAGGGTGGTGGGGGAGAAGAAACCACCCCACAGAAGCAGGCAGCTGAAGAAGCGCCTAATGAGCCCAGTAGCGACGCTGCCCAACCAACCAACGAAGCTGCCCAACCAGCCAGAGGTTAGTAGGTATGCACCGACTCTACTGCCGGGGTCCTAGCTCTTTGCTGGGCCCCGGCTCCGGTTGGTAGTAGCTACGTGTCCTCTTCGAGGAGCTGACCACGGGCGGCCATGTAGAAGCCTATAGACTTGGTGGCCTGCTCGATGCGCTCGGCCTCCGCCTCGACCCAGAACTGTAGCGGCTCCTCGTCCGCTGGGAG
>DATDKT010000159.1:0-3544 GCA_036519775.1 Rubrobacteraceae bacterium | reverse complement strand
TGAGGGGTCGGCGGACTCCTCTATGTATCCAGCCCGGACCAAATCGTGCAGGCTGTGGTCGAGGGTTCCAGGGTACAAACCGAGACTGCCCGCCGCAGCCACCGCGTCCACAGTACGATTTGCTGAGGTTTCTCCTAGCTGCTCCCTCATCACCCTCAATAACTGCCAGCTCTTTTCGTCCAAGCTACCCTCCTCCCATCATCCTGCGCGCAGCGGAGCTGGGGCTCTGTACGCCGTCAGCTTCGCTATGAGGCTCTTGCGTAGGTTCCCTAGACCGGGGCTATGCGAACTCCCGAGAACACTTCTTCCCCGACGTTGGGTAAATAGAAACGGGACCCACTAGAGGAGCGGTCCATCGTCCTCCCGGGCGTCTTGCTCGCCCAGCGTCATACGCACCGTTTCCATCGCGTCGGCGACGCTCACCCTTGCGTTGGCGAGTGCCCTGGCCAGCCCGAGTTCGGCCTCGCCACCGCCCCCGGGGTCGACGAACCGTTGGGCAGCTTCAAGCTCACTCTCCGCCCTTGCTAGGTGCGCCCGCGCCCGCTCGGCCCCCTCCCTGCCACGCTCTTGCTCAGACACCTCGAACCCCATCTCTCTCTAGTCGAACCCGAAGAACCTACACTACCAGAGCCTCTGCGCTCCCTCATGAGCCCCTCCCGCTTCGCTAGCGGACCGGGGCTATCCATAACGCTGGATGCGAACGTCGGAGAACCCCTATTCCACGCACTCGGGTGCATAGCGCGGGGGACTCGGCAGTGGCTGCCTTCAGGCAGTCTTGGATGCCCCGCCGTGCCTCGCAGAGTTCTCGCTCCACTGGCGCATGGTTGCCATGTCCGCCAACCGCTGGTCCGCGCTATCCCCTTCCAGGCGTTTTTGGTCTTCTGGGCGGGGGGTGTCGGACGGAAAGGCCGAGACCCCGTAGGGCCCCGGCCCGATAGCATACTCTTCTACTTCAGACGGTTCTTGACGGCACTCTTGGCCTTGTCCATGCCGCTTCCTGAGCCTCCGGTGCTCTTGCCCTTCTTGTTGTCACCGGAGCCCTTGCCCTTAGCGGCGTCCGTTGCCGCCCCTTTGATCTTCTTGCCTATGCCGGCCATGTCGACCACCCTTTCTCTGAGGTGTGCGTTTCTGTCCTGTTACGAAGTGGCCTCTATCTTCTGCTTCATCTCCTTGCGCAAGGACCCGCGGTCCTTGTTGCGCTTCTCGTACTTCCTGACCCTCTTCAACTCGTCGGCGGAGAGGCCGTCGAGCCGCTCGGAGACCTCGTCCACGTTCATCTCGTCGTAGCCGTCGATCGGGAAGGCGGCCGTGTCGGTGTTCTTCTCGGCGTCTTCGGCGGCTATCTCGGTGCTCTTCCGTGTTTCCTGGGCGTCCTGGGCGGCTACCTCGGTGCTCTCCTGCGTTTCCTCGGCAGACGGCTCGGTGTCCTTCTGCGCGCCGTTAGTGGTGGGCTCGGTGACCTCCGACCTGCTCTGCTCCTGGGCGGGGCGCTCCACGTGCGTCGTGCTCGCGAACGTGTTCCCCCACTGCTCGAAAAATGCTTGGGCCATCCCCTGGGAGAGCCTTGCCTGATAGCGGAAGCCCTCGATCCAAGCCTGCGACGTCCGCCGCAGGAGCTCGGTATTAATCTCCTGAGCCCTAAGTGCGTAGTCCATCGCGGTGTGAGCGGACTCCTGGGTGGTCCTGGACATAGTCCGGGCCGCCTCGCCCGTTTTATGCGTCTTGTTGATGTCGGTGGTCTTATGCACTGTAGAGATACCTCCGTATCGTTCGGGTGATTGGCTTTCTGTATCTATGTGTACCCTGCACATAAGGAGACTAAACATACGGGTACGCTGGGCCTCCGATGTGAGCTCTCGGCGCTCATGGGCGGTGGACCGGGGTCATGCGGACTTTAGGGAACTCCGCACAGGTGAAGTTCGCGGAACATGATCTCTTCGAGCGTCGGCGAGTAGCGGTTGGCTACGACACCCTGCCAAGAACCCCTCGGCCTGCTCCTCGCCGTAGGCGAACATCTCGCGGATTAAAGAAGGGCGGCGGTCCATCTTCGAGGCGGCGTCCAGCTCCCGGAGCATCTCGATCTTGCGCATCCCGATGTGCTTGTACCGGTCTTTCGGGAAGTAGGGGAGCAGGCCGTTGATCTCGTGGAGGAAGTCTATCTCCTGGTGGAGCGAGAGGTTGCCCGCCAACTCTCCGCGCCGGTTCAATATGTCCGCCATCGCCGTCGGCTCGTGCTCCCGGCGCTGGGGGTTTATCTGGATCAACCATAACTCGTCCGGCTTGGTGGTGGAGTCGGGGAACTCCCTCATGAAGTCCCTTATGGGAGGGTTCTGCGATAACAGGCCATCCCAGTACACCCCATCTTCGCCGATGCGCACGGCCCGAAACATCATCGGGAGCGCGCACGAGGCGAGTATCTTCTCGGCCGTGACCTCGGCGTCCCTGAAGACCTCGAACTCGCCCGAGCGCACCTCGACGGCACCGACGAGCAGCTTGGGGCTCGAGCCCGTCACGAGCCGCCGGATGTCCCCGAAATCGGCGACCCCCTCCAACAGCTCCTTCAAGGCTTCCTTGCCCCACTCGGGGTAGAGATACGGGGTGACCAGGGGCGTGGCGACGCTGCCCTGCATACGGCTCGCCTCGACGGACGAGTCGTTCAGGACTCGCTCTTTGGGGGAGGAAGCTGAGACGCTCTCCCAGAAGGAGTCCAGCACAGCCGGGCGGCCTCCTTCCGGTCGTTTCTCAAGAGCGCGTACCAGACCAACAGGGCGCAGATCGCCCCGCCGGAGGTGCCGCTCAGGGCGACTATCTCGTAGCGCTCGAGCTTCTCCGCCAGGAGCCGCGTGAGCACCCCGGCCGTAAAAGCCGAGTGGCTACCGCCGCCCTGGCACGCTATCGCAACACGTTTGGTCTCTCGCTCTCTCCACGAACGTCAGTCTACAGTAAAGGAAGGCGATGCAGCGCAGGTTTTGGGGTTTCCGAGAAGCCCTACTCTAGGCACGTGGGTGAATGAAGGGCACGCAGTAGCGATGGCGCCAAAAAGGTTCACCGGAAACGCCGGGCTTGATGTTTTGGCATATGCTGTTAGAGTATATGTGTAATAGGAATATAGATGAGGCTAAGAAGAAGAAAGGAACTTTTGATGGAAAAGGAACAGCAGCAGCGGATCGACGCGGCGGCCGAGCAGTTCGCCGACGCCGTAAAGACGTCCTACCGGGCGGTAGCCAAGCGTGGCGAAGAGGCTCAGGAGCTGAACGCCGAGCTAACGCAGCAATTCTTCAACAACGTCAACGAGCGTCTGCGCACCCACGCGGAGGAAAACAGGCAGCTCACGAAAGAGTTGGCGGACCAGAGCAAGCGCCAGCAGGAGGCCGGGAAGCAGATCGCGCAGGAGTCCGTCGACGCCTACGTGGAGTTCATGACCTCCATGTTCTCCTTCGCCCAGGGTGCCGCGCAGGAAGGCGCCAAGAAGAACAACAAGTAACCGAAAAAACGAGCGCTATGGAAGGCCGGGGACCTACGGGGCTCCGGCCTTCGTTCGTGT
>DATDKT010000158.1:0-5529 GCA_036519775.1 Rubrobacteraceae bacterium | reverse complement strand
AAGCATAATCCAGATTGGGGGAGATGAGGAGGACGAAGATGGCTCGGAGGAGGAGAGCTAGAAGTTGTCTCTCCAGGATTTAAAGCGCCAGATACAGTCGGTCAACAACACGGCCAAGATGACGCAGGCGTTGCAGACCATCTCGGCAATCAAGCTGAACAAGGCTCGGGCTCACCTCGACAGGGCGCGACCCTACACCGACAACGTCGAGGAGATGATGCGGGACATCGCGGACAGGGCCCAGAGCGACACCCCGCTCCTCGTCGGGCGAGACGAGGTGAACAACGTAGCCATCTGCACCGTCACCTCCGACCGGGGCCTCGCCGGGGCGTTCAATGCTCAGGTGCTGAGGCGTACCATGGAACTGCGAGGGGAGCAGGACGCGGAGATCGTGCAGATCGTGACCGGTCGCAAGGCGAGGGAGTTCTTCCGATTCCGGAGGATGGGCGTCGAGGAGGCGTATATAGGGTTCTCCGACAGCCCGAGCTACGAGAAAGCCCGGGAGATCGGGAGTCGCCTCACGCAGCTCTTCGAGGGTGAGGAGGCCGATATGGTCTATCTGGTCTACAACCGCTTCAAGAACGCCCTCGTCCAGCAGCCCACCGCCACCCGCATCCTCCCCATAGCCTCAGAGGATACGGACGAAGAAAACGAGGAAGAGGAGAATGGGTCGGACATCCCCTTCGAGTTCATCCCCGAGCCCGAGGAGCTTCTCAAGCGCCTCGTGCCGAAGTACGTGGAGACGCTGGTGTTTCGGGCGCTTCTCGAGAGCGCGGCCGGGGAGCATGGGGCCAGGATGACGGCGATGAAGAGCGCCTCTGACTCCGCGAACGAGATGTCCGAAGAGCTCACGATGCAGTTGAACAAGATGCGTCAGGCGGCGATAACCCAGGAGATAATCGAGATAGCCTCGGCTGCCGAAGCTATCGGCGGCTAGGAACGGTTAGGAGGATTTTCAGTGAGCGAGGAAAAAAGGGAGCACTTTCGTATCCCGACCGAGGAAGAGGCGGATCAGCGGGCGCAGAACGGCGGCGCTCGCGGCGAGCAAGGGGATGGTCAGGTCGACGGCCAGCAGCAGGCTGCGACCCAGGAAGAGCCCCGAGAAGGAGTAGGGGGCGGCGTAGGTGAAGTCGTCGAGATAAAAGGGGTCGTGGTAGACGTCCGCTTTAACGAAGAAGAGATTCCCGAGATCTTCAACGCACTCAAGGTCGAGTTCGAGGCCGAGAACGGCGAGACCGACGAGGTAACGCTGGAGGTCCAGCAAATCGTAGGTGACAACGTGGTCCGGACGGTCGCGATGGGCTCGACGGACGGCATGAGCCGCGGCTTGGAGGCTCGGGACACCGGGCAACCTATCGCGATCCCGGTCGGCAACGCGGTCTTGGGACGCCTCCTGGACGTGCTCGGTAACCCGATAGACGAGCAGGGCGAGGTCGAGGACGCGGACGATCACTGGCCCATACACCGCCCGGCTCCGGATTTCACGAACTTGAGCGCCCAGGCCGAGCAGTTCGTTACCGGCGTCAAGGTTATAGACCTTCTCTGCCCGGTCTTGATGGGCGGTAAGGTCGGTCTCTTCGGCGGGGCCGGCGTCGGAAAGACGGTCATCATCACCGAGCTCATAAACAACATTGCCCTCCAGTACGAGGGGACGAGCGTCTTCGCCGGGGTGGGAGAGCGGACCCGCGAGGGGCACGAGCTATACGACGAGATGCAGGAAGCCGGCGTTATGCAAAACACGGCGATGGTCTTCGGACAGATGAACGAGCCCCCCGGCGCCCGTTTCCGCATAGGCCTCACCGGGGTTACCCTCTCCGAGTACTTTCGGGACGAGATGGGCCAGGACGTGCTCCTCTTTATCGACAATATCTTCCGGTTCGTACAGGCAGGCAACGAGGTTTCGACGCTCATGGGCCGGATGCCCTCGGAGGTCGGCTATCAGCCTACGCTCGCCACTGAGATGGGCAGGCTTCAGGAGCGAATCACCTCGACGAAGCAGGGCTCGATCACGAGCTTCCAGGCGGTCTTCGTCCCGGCGGACGACTACACCGACCCGGCCCCGTTCACCACGTTCACCCACCTCGACTCTACAGTAGAGCTGACGCGCGAGCTGGCCGAGCAGGGCATCTATCCGGCGGTCGATCCGCTGAACTCCTCCTCTTCGATCCTAGATCCCAGCGTCGTCGGAGACGAGCACTACCAGGTGGCCCAAGGGGTGCAACACATCATGCAGCGCCACAAGGAGCTGCAGGACATCATTAACATCCTCGGTATGGAGGAGCTCTCCGAGGAGGACAAGGTCATCGTCAACCGGGCACGCCGGATACAGCGCTTCCTCTCGCAGCCATTCTTTGTGGCCGAGCAGTTCACGGGCATGGAGGGCAAGTTCGTAGAGATGGAGGACAACATCCGCTCCTTCAAGGAGATCGTCGAGGGCAAGCACGACGATCTGCCGGAGCAGGCGTTCTACATGGTCGGCGACATAGACGAGGCCGTAGAGAAGGCTCGTGGCATGAGCGGCGAAGAAGAGGAAGAAGAGGAGGAGGAAGAGGGCTCCGAGAACGGAGATAACGACTCCGAGAACGGCGAAGAGCAGGAAGGCGAGGAGAGCTAGTTTTGTCCGAGGGCCAGAACCAGCAAGAGGGGCGACAGCTCTTCTGTAGGGTAATAGCGCCCGAGCAGGTGCTCTACGACGCTGAGGCGGATCTGGTTATCGCGAGGATCTCGGACGGGGACATCGGCGTGATGGTCGACCACGCGCCGGTCGTCTCCACGGTCGAGGCCGGGGCCGTTACGATTACGGAGGGCGACGAGAGGTACGTCTTCGCTACCTCCGATGGCTTCTTCAAGGTCTCCGAGAACCTGGTGCAGATACTGGTCGAGGAGGCCGTGCCCCCCGACGAGATAAACCTGGAGGAGGCGGAAAACCGCGTCGAGGAGGCCGAAAACGAGCTTTCGGAGCTCTCCCAGGACGAAGAGGACGAGGAGGCGCAGAGGAAGCGGAACGAGATCGAACGCCGCCGCAGCGTAGCGGAGAACCTCGTGCGGGTGGCGCGCGAGCACAGCGAAGGCTAGGAGTGGATCGGGGGAGCGATCCTCCTCTCGGCTGTGGCGGGAACGTTACGCGGTTGTAGCCGTTCTGTAACCTACGTCCTGCATAATGCCGGCGCACACCGGGCGAGCCGGACAGAGCGCGGAAGAGAAAGCGCGTACCAGGGAGGATGGTCATAGAAAGGTTCTTTATAGAGGGAGGAAACCGGCTTCGCGGAGAGGTCGGGGTCTCCGGTGCCAAGAACGCGGCCCTGAAGCTCCTCGCGGCGGCGCTCTTGGCACCGGGACGGACCGTGCTCCACAACGTGCCGCGCATAAAGGACGTGGAGACCATGCTCGCCGTTCTCGAGGGCCTTGGGGCCTCTTCCGAGTTCTCCGCAAACACGCTCTCCGTAGACGCTTCGGACGTGGACTTCTACACCGCCCCCTACGACCTCGTGCGCCAGATGCGAGCGAGCATCGTGGTCCTGGGACCGCTCGTAGCCCGGTTCGGAGAGGCCGAGGTCTCGGCGCCGGGCGGGTGCAACCTGGGCCTTAGAAAGTTCAACTTCCACCTCGATGGCCTGAGGGCTCTGGGGGCGAAGATCTCCCTGGACCACGGCTTCATCAAAGCCGAAGCCAAAGACGGATTGCGTGGGGCGGAGGTCAACTTTGAGTACCCGAGCGTCACCGCGACCGAGAACGTGATGATGGCCGCCGTCCTCGCCCGCGGCACGACCATAATCGAGAACGGCGCTCGCGAGCCCGAGGTCGTCGCCCTCGCGGACTTCCTGAACCTGATGGGCGCCAGGATCTTCGGCCCCGGTACGGGCCGCATCGTCATCGAGGGCGTGGACGAGCTGCGCCCCGTCGAGTACGCGGTGATGGGTGACCGCGTGGAGGCCGGTACCTTTATTATGGCGACCGCCGCCACGGGCGGCGACGTGCTGGTAAAAGACGTGGACCCCGACCACCTCAAGATGGAGCTCCCCAAGCTCCGGGAGATGGGCGTGGAGATACAGGCCGTCGAGGGTGGCCTCCGGGTGCAGGTAGACGACCCCAGTACCCTGGGCAGCGTGGACGTCTCGACCTTGCCGTTCCCCGGCTTCGCCACCGACCTGCAGGCCCAGATGATGGTCCTCCTTACCCAGACCTCTGGGGCCGGTATCATCACCGAGAACGTCTATGAGAACCGCCTCCAGGTCGCCGAGGAGCTCAACCGGTTGGACGCGGACATAGATCTCTTCGGCGGCCACCGGGCGCTTGTCAAGGGACCGAGGAGGCTCTCCGGGACGATAGTCCAGTCTCCCGACCTCCGGGGTGGAGCCGCGCTCGTTATGGCCGGCCTAGTCGCCGAAGGGACCACCATAGTGGACGGCGCCCGCCATATCCTGCGTGGCTACGAGGGCTTCGAGGAGAAGCTCGCCTCCCTGGGTGCAACGGTCGCCCTGGGGGCCGAGCCCGCCTTGCATAGCTAGAGCTGCTGGATAAGTCTTCCGGCCACGTTGCGTGTCTACTTCCTGCCCTTCGCAACGAGTTTGAGTTTCGGGAGCAGTGTTTCTCACGCGCGTTGCATAGCTAGGAATAGGCTGTGGTAGTTCCTGTTTCCTATGTGGCCGATAACTTCTGTTGAATATTCGTTAAACCATGTAGAATCTCCCCGTTTTGTCATGTTGGGGCGTAAGGATATGAGGGAGGGTCTGGTCTTCTTGAGGGCGTTGTTGGGTCGCCGGGATTGGGTTTATGTGCTCAGCCTCCTGGTGCCTTTCGTGGTTTACAACCTCGCGCTGAAGGCCTTGGTCCTGTCTTCGCGAAACGTCGGGGGTGGCGGGGAGTTCGAGGTCTCGACCCTCCGTCTCCTGGCGTATGGGACGTGGTCGGATACATTTTTCGCCCTGGGGTATGCGTTGTTCTGGATCGGGCTTTTTGCTGCCACGCGTAAGGGGCCTTTACGCTGGGGCGTGCTGATCCTTTTCCACGCCACCACGATACTCGTGGTGATGGTCAAGACCGTCGCCTACCAGTACGTCCAGGAGACCGGCACTACGCTCGACTACACTATTATTGCCCTGTGGCTCCCCAGGTTCTATGAGATCGGGCCGATGCTCGTCCAGGGGATTGCGCTCGTAGCCTGGGTGCTCCTCGCGGCCACCCTCCTTTACGCGGCTTTGGGTCCCCTTTTCGTGACGCGCTTTATCGTATGGTGGCGAGGATGGCCGGGGAGATCTCCCTCAAGCGTGGGGCCTGAGAAGGTTGCCCTTTCTATCTCTCTTGGGTTGTGTCTCCTGGGGCTCGGATTAGCCTCGCTCTCGCTACGAGAGGATGTCAACCCGTACGATGAGTATCTCAAGCTTACCGGCCAGGAGTCGAAAAGGGTAACGCATCTCAACAAACCGTTGGTGAGGGATCCGCTCGCCAACGTAGTGGTTAGCGCGGCCGAGGAGTTGCGGCGCGAGGAACCCCAAAACGTCGCTGCCTACCCGAGCCTCACGGACACGC
>DATDKT010000157.1:0-2792 GCA_036519775.1 Rubrobacteraceae bacterium | reverse complement strand
TGATGGCTCCACCTGACAAGGCCAAGGGCTACTGGGCCTCCGAAGAGACCGGCAAATACGAGACACCCGAAGAATGGCTCGAGAACGCCGAGCAGCACGAGGGAACCTGGTGGGAGGACTTCATAAGCTGGCTCGAGCCTCACTCAGGGGAGCAGGTAGATCCTCCTCAGGTAGGGAGCGACCAATACCCACCCATAGAGGACGCCCCCGGCACGTACGTCAAGGAGAGATAGGGCCGGAGAAGAGTGGTAAGCGAGAGGGGCGGGACCGAAACCCTGCCCCTCTCGCTCTCTTACAGCGGTCGCCTATGAGCAACGGTATGCGGAGGCTATCGCGTCCCTGATTTGCGCTTGCGGTATGCGCGCATCTTGTGCCGGGCACGCAGATGGACATGTTGCACCAGCTGCCGGAACGATTCTTGGAGGCGTCGTAAAACGCCCACTTACAGTCCTCGTTGCGGCAGGCCTTTAGTCGTTCCCACGTCCCTTTCTCCTCCGCCTGTATCACCACTGCGAGGAGCCGAGCCACCACTCGCTTCGCCGGCTCTCCTTCGCTTCCCGGCTCTGTGGCGGGGCGTCCGTCTGGGCCGAACCGCACCCTCAAGGCGGCCGGAGCTGCGAGGTCATCGAGGAGCTCTAGATCTGGCGGGGGTCCGCTATTGTGGGCGAGGAGCAAAGTCCTCAAGCCTTCTCTGAAGGTAACCAGTAGTCGCCTCTCTGCCTCTTCGATCCGCTTGCCCTCCCCGGGCTCTCGGATTGTGGGAGGAGATCCGGGGCTCGAGGCTCGAGCTTATCCCCGAAGCCGGTCATTTCGTCCAAGAGGACGCCTCCAAAGAGGTCGCACAAGGGTTGGTTGCTTTCCTTTCTGAGGATGAGGAGCGGGTGTGAAAGGGCGAAAGAGAGACCGAGACGAGCAGCTTGCTCCCTCGTTGTGCTGGCTAGAGCGGCCGGTGTGCTTGGAGTGGCCGGAGCGAGACGGTGAGAGGCCATCACCGTCTCGGTGGCCTGCGGGTTCGCTGCTCTGGATGGTCGGGGTGCTGATCCAGGCACTCCGTTCGAAGCCCTCCAGGTAAGAGCGGTGAAGGAGGGCGCCGCACTCGCAACTGCGTGGCGACACGCGAAAGGGGCGAGGCTCTCGGCCCCGCCCCTTTCGTTTTGCTTACAGAATACTTTAGGCGCCGGAGCGTTCGGAGAGCCAGTCCCTGAGCTTAGGCCAGAGGCCCTTCTTGGCGCCGCGGCCGGTAAGGAGGCCGACGTGGCCAGCGTCGAGGACGAAGAACTCCTTGTCCTCGCTCCCGACGAGGTCCATGAGCGCCTCGGCCTGGGGGAGGGTACAGATGTGGTCCTTCTTGCCGGCGATGGAGAGCAGTGGCGTCTGAATGTTGGAGAGATCTATCCGGCGACCGCGCAGGTTGATCTCGCCCTGCACCAGCTTGTCCCGCTGGTAGAACTCCTTGATCCAGGTCTTGAACGTCGCCCCCGGGAAGGGGGGGCCGTCGTTGACCCACTTGTTCATCGCGAGCCAGGTCTCCATCGGCTTGTCCTCGAAGATGCGCTCCCACATGTTTACGTAGGTGCCGACGTAGTTGGTGACGGGTTTGAGCATCCGGTTGCCCGTGTCGATCATCTCTCCGGGTATGTTGTCGAAGGCGTCGGCGAGGAGGTCCGGGTCGAGGTACTTCTCGCTCGTGAAGAGCCTGTAGGCCCCGATCTCCTCCTGCGGGAAGCTGACGGGTGTGGTGAGCAAGACTAGGTTCCTGAGCTTCTCAGGGAAGAGGCTAGCGTACATGGCCGACATGGTGCCGCCCATGCAATAACCGAAGAGGGTGAACTCTTCCGCGCCCGAGGTCCTCATGACCTTTTTTGCCACCCGGGGCAGGTAGTCGATAATGTAGTGCTCGAAGTTCAGGTCCTTGTCCTCGTCGCCTGGGATGCCCCAGTCGAGCAGGTAGACGTCGAAGCCCTCGCCGACGAGGAACTCGATGAGGCTGTTGCCCGGCACCAAATCGAGGACGTAGGGCCTGTTTATGAGGGCGTAGACCATAAGTATCGGGACCGGGTACTTCTTCTCGGCGGCCGGCTCGTAGCGGTAGAGCTTGGCCTTGTTCTTGGTCCAGACGACCTCTTTGGGCGTGCGGCCCGTATCGGCCTGGGCACCTTCGAGCATTACCCTCATGCCCGCGCGGTACTTGTCGAAGAAGTTCTGAACCTCAGGCGGGGCCGTGCCCCCGTTGCTCGCGCGCTGCTCTAACATCTAGCTCGCTCCTTCCCCACTCGCCTGGGCACTCGCCTGGGCATCCGCCCGGCGCACGTCATCTATAGTGATCTGGCCGCCGGTCCCGGTACCCTCGACCTCCGCGAGGTCCATGCCAAGCTCCCGCGCCTTGCGCCTGGCAGCGTCCGTAGCCCTGCGCTCCCCGCTGGCCTGCTGAGCCTCGGAGACACCCTCTTCCCGCGAGTCGTCCACGGCACCCGCCTGGACACCGCCGTTCTGGGGGGCGTTTTCGAGGGCGGTGAGGAGCTGGTCTATCTTGCCCTCCACGCCCTCGAGCCTGCTCTCGAGGTTCGCGAGGCGGTTCTCTACGTTCCCAACCGACTCGGCGGTGGCGGGCTCGGCGTAACCGTACTCGAAGTCCTCGAAGGCCTCCTCGAGCCGGTCGACCTTGTCCTCCAGCGCCACCACGAGCCCGGCGACGCGGGTGACGTCGCTGCGCACCGGGATCTGGAGGCTCTTGAGGTACTCCTCGGAGTTGCGCCGGAAGACCTTATAGAAGCTCGCGTAGCTCTGCAGAA
>DATDKT010000156.1:0-2028 GCA_036519775.1 Rubrobacteraceae bacterium | reverse complement strand
TGACAGAGCCGGTCTGGAGCTCGTGGGTATTCAGGACCACCCCTACCAGCGACGCTTTCTGGATACCTGGACGCTCATCTCGACGCTCGTGCCTGTGACCGAACACATCCGCTTCTTCCCCGACGTCGTCAACCTCCCGCTCCGTCCGCCGGCCATGCTCGCGAAGGCGGCCGCCAGCCTCGACGTGCTCTCCGCAGGGAGGGTGGAGATCGGGCTTGGCGCCGGGGCTTTCTGGGACGCCGTGGCCGGCATGGGCGGCCCGCGAAGGAGCCCCGGTGAGGCCGTCCGCTCCGTCGAAGAAGCAATAAAGGTTATGCGACTGGTTTGGAGCGACGAGCGTTCGCTGCGCTTCGACGGCGAGTTCTATTCCTTGAAGGGTATGCGGCCGGGCCCGCACCCGGTCCATGACATAGGGATCTGGGTCGGGGCCTACGGGCCCAAGATGCTCGACCTCATAGGGAGGCTCGCGGACGGCTGGGTGCCCTCGTTCGGCTACTCGCCGCCGGGGCGGCTCCCTGAGATGAACCGAAGGATCGACGTGGGCGCTGAAAGAGCAGGAAGGCGGCCTCAGGAGATCCGTCGGGCGTACAACATCTCGGGCAGCATCGGCGCCGTAGACGAAAGTCCCCTCGAAGGGCCGCCATCGAGGTGGGTCGAGACGCTCACGGGGTTCGCCCTCGAACACGGTATGGATACTTTCATCTTCTGGCCCTCCGGAGAGCACGAGCGGCAGATCGAGGTCTTCGCTGGCGAGGTCGTGCCCGCCGTAAAGGAAGCCGTTCGGTCGGGGCGCTCCTGAGGCGCGATGATAGACTGTCGCCACAGTGTCTGCCGATTGCATCGTTCGAAGTTCCTCTGCTAGGCTGCACAGTAAGCAACACGGCCTACATAGAGAAGGAGGGCGTCCATGAGCGAGGGTATTCTGCAGCGGTTATCCGAGGGCATCGTCCTAGGTGACGGCGGTTACTTGCTAGAGTTGGAGCGCCGGGGCTACGTGCAGGCCGGTCCATTCGTGCCTGAACCCAGCATCACGAACCCAGAGGCCCTGGCGGGGCTACACAGGGAGTTCGTCGACGCTGGCGTCGACGTGCTCCAGACGCTCACTTTCTATGCCAGCGAGGACAAGCTGGCGACTGTCGGGCTCGAGGGCAGGGTTGACGACATGAACCGGGAGGCTACCAGGATCGCACGCAGGGTCGCAGGCGAGACCGAGAGAGACGTGCTCGTCGCTGGCAACCTGAGCTGCGCCTGGGTCTACAGGCCCGAAGACCCCGAGACCCACCGCCGCACCAGAGAGCTCTTCGACCGCCAGCTCGACGTGATGACCGGGGAGGGTGTGGACTTCGTGATAGCGGAGACCTTCAATTGGCTCGGCGAGGCCATGATCGCCGCCGAAGCCATCAAGGCCACAGGGCTCCCCGCGATGGTAACCATGGGCCCCGACAACGATCCCAACTCCTTCGAGGGCTATTCACCGGGCGAGCAGGTAAAGCGTCTGGCCGACGCAGGCGTTGACATCGTAGGCGCCAACTGCTTTCGCTCTCCAGAGTACATGCTCCCCATCATGGAGGAGATGCGTGCCGCCGTCCCCGACTCGGTCCACATGGCGGCCCAGCCCGTCGCGTTCCACGGGACACACGAGCGGCCCAACTACGTCTCGCTCCCCGAGTTCCCTTACGAGTTGGAGAAGATAACCCTCCCCCGCCGCACGATGGGAGAGTTCGCACTACGGGCCCGCGATCTCGGCTACAACTATATAGGCTCCTGCTGCGGCTCGGTCGCGGCCCACGTCAGGGAGATGGCAAGGGCCCTCGGCAAGACGTCCTCCGACGAGCGCGAGTGGCGTACGAGGACGGGTATAGCCCAGTCCGGCTACGAGCTGCACCGTATGAAAGAGCAGTAGGCCGCGCAAGGCGGCGAGCCCACTGGGAAACCCCACAGATGAGCCTGGGCAGGAGGCAGGCATGAACGGAAAGAAGGCGTTCGAGTACATCGTCGTGGGTTGCGGCGGCATCGGGAGCGCCGCCG
>DATDKT010000155.1:0-17101 GCA_036519775.1 Rubrobacteraceae bacterium | reverse complement strand
CGGGCTGGCACCCCCCTCCTACACATCACATCTAAGGTCCAGCCCGGCTCTCTCTCATTACTCCCCGATACACGCGCTAGAGGCGCAACCTCCTCCTCCCTCGCGAGGGGAGAGGCGCGCTACTAAGGTGTTCCTCAAGGTGTTCCTCGCGGCACGTTAAGCAAGCCACCGCCTGATTAGTAGGTAGACGGCGACTACGATTAGGATGGCTACCATGGCCACCAGAACAGCGAGCACAGCCAGCAAGGGGAATGGCATGGTGAGGGATTATGACAGACTTAGGAGGCGACGGTGCATCATATCTCCCTCTAAGGCTGTGCCTCTATTCACCGAGCGCCGAGAGCTCTAATTCGCGGAAACTGGGCTTTCAGCATACTATATTCCCTGCCCAGAAACTAGACTTCCGGCATTAAGGGCTTCTCGGAAACTGACCTACCTGACATGCTCTCCGTACGCTAGGGTGCGTCTGATGAAGAATGGGAGGATTGGCCTATGAAGACACCACGGGAAGTAATCCAAGACTGGGTCGCAGCATTCAATCAACGGAACGCCCATGCTGCAGTACAGTTATATCACGAGGACGCCACAAACTTTCAGGTAGCTCTAGGCGATCCGACCGTCGGCAGGGAGGCCATACTGGACGACTTGCTCTCCTTTTTCCACGCGTTCCCCGACAACTTCACCGACGTCGAGAACCTGTTCGAGGAAGGGGAGTGGGCCATCTTGGAGTGGTTTGGGGGCGGTACTTGGCGAGGTGAGTTCGCCGGTATGTCACCAAACGGCAGGTCGTTCAAGTTGCATGGGTGCGGCTTCTTCTACATCACCGACGGCAGGATCCGATTCCAGCGTGGGTATTTCGATAAGGCCACCTGGTTTGGTCAACTGGGTATCCCACTTACCTAAAGGTAGTCTGCCTCTATACATGAGAGGCCGAGAGCACTCATTGTCGGAAACTCGCGGGTACAGAGGGTACAGAAAGAGGGGCCGAGATAATCCGAGCTATTTCAGCTTCCCTCACGCTTTTTCTCACCCCCTTCGCCTTCCGGTATGCGTTGCGGGCGCGATTCTCGTACCCTTCGAGAGTAGCTCGGTAAGCAGCTATACCCCGAGCGTCGTGCGCCGCGACCAGGCGAGCGTGGCATAGCTCGCGGTCGCCTTGCGGCATCCGCACCCCTGAAGCCTCGATCCCGGCCACTAGCTTGGCGGTGCGCTGCAAGAGCACAATAGATTCCGGTTCATTCCACCGCTCTTCGGCAGCGCTCACGCCGTTTCCCTCGGGCTGGCAAAAGAACCGTCCCAGCAAGCACCGGCCCGGCAAGCGCGAGTCTTATTCACGGGTTCTCTAGCCCAGAGACGGCTATTATCGAACATTTCGTTCATTATCCGTACCACGCGACGTGATGTCGTTGTAGCGCCAGGGGGAGCCTTCCTCAGGATAAGTAGCTTCGTCTCGTAGGTGTTGTTCTGCCTGGGCTTGGGGGTCGTGGAGCCAGGGGTGGTGAGTTGCTTCATAGTCCTCTAGCAGCTGTCCGTGTACCTCTGGCTGATGTCCTTGCTTCTCTTGGCTGTCGGCCGTAAGGTCCGCCCCACATACGCAGACGAGCCTAGAACCGGTGAGGGCCGACATCTTGACGATCGGCTTCTCGCCGCAGTCGCACTCAAAAACGACCTGCGCCTGATGCCAACGGTAGCTCCTACCGAAGGGCACCTCGAGGGTGTCGTATTGCGCTTTGATGATCTCGATGACCTGGGTCATTCACTCGTACCTTCTGGCGTTTGACGCCTCCCGGCTAGCTTGCCTTCCTTCCGCAGCGTAGCCTGCATAATAAACTGCTCACAAGCAGCGTCTGGTTGGACCAGGCGTTGGGCCAGGCTAGCCAGCCTACTACGCTCCTCTTGTCGAGCTTCTCTTCGCTTCTTGGCCCGCTTCGGCGCAAGCTCATCGTGCCACCGTTTCGCCTCCTCGTCGCGGTGTGGCCCGTCTCGCAGCCCCGTAAGCTGCTGGCCAGCCTCGGTTTCTAGAACAGCCTTTAGCGCTTCTTCGAGCGGTTCCCCGGTCCATTCGGCGCGAGCCTCTGCCTGACGCGCCAGGACCTCGACGGCCATGTCGGCCACCCGTTGCTTCTCTTGCATAGCATTCCCTTTCCCGAGAGTAGTATTAGGTAGCAAAAATATTCGGGCTAGCAAAGCCGCTCCTGTCAAGAGTCAGCGATCGCCAGCCCGTGCAACAAACTCTGGTCGTGCCACAACGCCAGTGCCTGCGGCTAGTTGTCGACCTTTCTCTGCATCGGTCCTTACCTCCTACATAGAGGGGCAGTGTCGCCTGCCGCATTATTGTAACACACGTTTCAAAAACTTCGCCTACAGAAAGCTAGGGGCGGGCTGCCACTATTCACCAACTTCCGAGCGCATCCATTTCCTGGCGACGCTATCGTCTAGACCAACATCAGCTCTACTTCGGGGGCTTTCTCGTTAGGCAGGGCACGAAAGCGCAGCTCGGGATAATTTGGGTTTTTTAAACAGTATATGGGGGCCGTTCCCGATACAACCCGTGGTGCTCCGCTCGGGCCTCCATCCGAAGCTGAAGGACCGCCTGCGCGCGGGACTGCTGGCAATCGGCGCCAATCCTCACACACTGCCCGCCCTCGCCGAGCGTTTCGGCCTCGTACGCTTCGCTCCGATCACCTAGGAGCACTATGTCCTCGGAGAGCAAGCCTTGCGAGAGTACGAGCGCGCGCTGAGGGCGTAGCAGGAGAGTCTACCTCTTCGACGTCCGGGCGGACAACCTGTAGACCGTCGAGATCTCCGACCCCGAGTAGCTGCGAGATCTTACCATCGGGAGGCCACGGCTCGCCTGTAGTAACCTAGACTGCCGATGAAACCGGCCGTCGAAGAAACCTTCAAGAAGGATAAATCACGCCGCCCCGAGACGTCTATCTACAACCGGATAAGCGTTTTTGCGGCGGGACTGGGCGTCGCGGGCCTCGCGTTCTTGCTGTACCTGTGGACCCTGGCGCCGACCGTCCTCTACTACGAGAGGCCCGCCCTGCTCGACGCGGCGATGCTCCAGTCTCACGTCTACGCTTTGGGGATCACGCAACCGACCGGCTACCCCACGTACACGATGCTGGCCCACCTCTTTACCTACCTGCCCTTTGGTGACCCCGCCTACCGGGCCAACCTTGCCTCGGCCGTCTTCGGCGCGGCGGCGGTCTTCTTCCTCTTCCTCGCCGGCCTGCGACTGAGCAGACGAATCCTGGCGGCGGCAGTCGGCGCTCTGTCCTTCGCTGTCGGTAACACCTTCTGGAGCCAGGCTATTATCGCCGAGGTCTACACCATGAACGCCCTCTTCGTCTCGCTCGTCGTACTCGTCCTCCTCGTCTGGCGAGACGCGAGAGATGACCGCTACCTACTCGCCTCGGCATTTCTTATGGGACTCTCGCTGACGCACCACCTGACGAGCGGTCTCCTCCTTCCCACTGCCGCGCTCTTCGTCCTAGCCGTCGACTGCCGGAAGCTGCTGGAGCGGCGACTCGTCCTCAAAGGAGCCGGGCTCTTCGTCCTGGGGCTCACGCCGTACCTCTATCTACCGGTGCGAGCTCTTATGAGACCGCCGATCAGCGAGGCCGACCCCAGCAACTTCGCGAGACTCTGGGAGCTCGTCGCCGGCCGCGAGTTCGGCATCCACTTCTGGACCTTCGAGCCGGACGAAGGCCTCGCCCGACTCGCCTCTCTCTGGGGATACTTCTCAAGTGAGCTCCATGCTGGGATCCTCCTCGTCGCGGCGTTAGGGATAATCATGATGCTCCTCGAGGACCGCGCGGGGGCGCTGCTCCTCGGCGCGCCTCTCTTGGGCTGGCTCGTCTATGCGGTCGGGTACGATATCTTCGACTACTTCCTCTACTTCATCCCGTCCTACCTGATGCTGGCCCTCTTCATATCCGTAGGTTCCGGCAGGCTCCTCGACGACGCCGAAGGGTTAATGGTGGAGTACTCTTCCCTTTTGCGGAGGGCGGCGCTGATTTTGATCTCCGTCTCCTTACTGTACCTCGCCGTGTCGGGTATCGGAGAGGACTACAAGCTCGTGGATCGCAGCCAGGACCTGGAGGGGCGCCGGATCTTGGAAACCGTAGCCGAAAAGACCGCGCCGAACGCGACCGTCCTGCACCACCGCAGCCCGCTCCCTTACATGATCGTGGTCGAGGAGCGCCGCAAAGACCTCACGCTCGTAAGCCCCTGGTACCCCTCCCGCAATCCCCAGAGGGTCTGGTCCGCCTCGGGAGCGCCCGACGACGAGTTCCCGTCGGCGAAGAGCGTCAGCAGCACCGGTGTAGCCGACGCCCGGGTGGCCGCCAGAAAGGGACCGGTTTACACCCTTGGCGACGGCCTCGAGCTCTGCAACTTCCAGAACACCGGCTTCTCCGTGATCCGAGTCGAGGGCGATCTACTCTACGAGATCGTCCCCCCCGACCGCGCCCCCTACACGAGTCCCGAAGAGCAACAAGGGAGCGTCGTGGAGCCGGGTCGCGCCGCCGACGAGTCGGCAGGCTGCGAGTAGTTTACGCCGAGGCCAGAGGGCGCGCGTCCTGAACCCGACGAATGCTACGTCCACGGCTCCAAGGAGCCGCCCGTCGAGGTTGGCATGACGGGGGGTGGGCGGAGGCGGAGAGTTCCCACTCGGCCTCGGTGGGGAACCTGCGCCCCGCCCACCGGCAGTAGGCCCGGGCCTCGTACCAGTTCACGTGGATCACAGGCTCGGGCGGAGGCAGAGGCCCCGTTCGGTCGAAGCAGCGGTGGTTCTAGCCGTCGCCGCCCTTCGACCGGTAGACCGGGTGCAGGCCCCCACGTACTGGGTCCGTGAGACAATCTTAACGGAAAACGTGTATAAATCTCTCCGTTAAGATGCCCAACCCGGCGAGTATCTGCCTGATAACCCCTGCCAAACCGGAATCGTGCAACGGCAACTGGGCCACGAGATCCTCCTTGAGCAGACTTGGGACGGCGAGGAGGCAGACGTGATGATCTCGCTGCACGCCCGCCACAGCTACCCTTCTGTAAAGGCTACGCCACGGCTTACCCCGAACACCCCCTGATACTCGCCCTTACCGCCACCGACCTCTACAGGGACATTCGCTCCGATGAGGCGGCCAAAGAATCTGTTGAGCTCGCCACGGCCCTGATCCCATTGCAGGAGAAGGGTGTAGAGAAGCTGGAACCCCGTCACCGAAGGAAGGCCTGCGTCATCTACCAGTCCGCCGAGCCGGTACGTCGCCTCCCGCCGGCGAAGAGGCGCTTCGACGTCTGCGTGCTCGGGAACCTGAGGGCCGAGAAAGATCCCTTCCGCACCGTCCTGGCCACCTGCCTGCTCCCTCCGCCTCGCGCGTTCGCGTAATTCACGTGGGCAAGCCCTACAGTGAGGGGTGCGCCGAAGAAGCCCGACTACACGCCGCGGAGAGCCCTCGCTACCGTTGGATCGGCAAGGTGCCTCGCTGGAAGGCGCGGCGTCTTCTGGCTCGCTCCCGCCTCCCGATGCAGACCTCCATCATGGAGGGAGGAGCCAACGCCATCTCCGAGGCGCTGGCCGCCCGACTGCCGGTCCCCACCTCATACATCCGAGGCAACGTCGGCATACTGGGCGAAGACTACCCCGGCTACTATCTGGTGGGCGACGAGAAGGCCCTGACGAGAAGGCCCTGGCCAGAGTGCTCTATCGCGGGGAGACCGACGATACATTCTACGAGACCCTCGAAGCCCAGTGTCACGAACATCGGTATCTGGTGCTACCCAAGCGCGAAAAGGCGGCTTTAGGGAGTCTGGTGGAGGAGGTCCGGTCCCGAACAGTGGGCTAGGATACAATCGGCCTGTGGACGAGAAGACGCGCATAAGGCTGACGAAGTACTCGCAGAAGGCCGGTTGAGCTTCTAAGTTCGCTCCGGGGGACCTGGAGCAGGTACTAAAGGGGCTCGCGCCGGCAGCGGCGGAAGGTTTCGTGAGCGGGATAGAGACCCGGGACGACGCCGGGTACGTACCGTTCGGCGGCGGCCTGCTCCTGCAATCGGTGGACTTCTTTACCCCAATCGTGGACGACCCGTACCGCTTCGGACAGATAGCCGCGGCCAACGCCCTCTCGGACATCTACGCGATGGGCGGCGTGCCCCTAACAGCGATGAACCTCGTCGCCTTTCCTTGCTCGCTCGATTTGGGAATCTTGCGTGAGATCCTGGCCGGCGGGCACTCCAAGATCGAGGAGTCCGAGGCAAGGCTCTGCGGCGGTCACTCCATCCAGGACGACGAACCGAAGTACGGCCTCGCTGTCACCGGCTTCGTCGAGGAGGACAGGGTCGTAAGGAACGCGGGAGCAAAGACCGGCGACACTCTGGTACTCACCAAACCGCTCGGCGTGGGCATCCTGACCACGGCTCTCAAGCGAGACCTCGTCTCCGAAGACGAGATCGAGTCCGCCATCGAAGAGGCGGCCCGGCTGAACAAGGGCGCCGCCGCGGCGATGCGCGAGGTTCCGGTCTCCGCCGCAACCGACGTGACGGGCTTTGGCTTTCTCGGGCACCTCAACGAGATGCTGGAAGCCTCCGGTGTCGGGGCGGTCGTGCACCGCGGCGAGGTACCCGTCTGGGTGCAGGCGGTCTCTCTGGCGGCGGAGGGCTGCTATGCAGACGGCCTAAACGCTAACCGGGAATACTTGGGAGACGTTATCCGAGCGAATGGGGTAGCGACGGAGAATCTTCTACCCCTCTTCGACCCGCAGACGAGCGGTGGTTTGTTGGTGGCAGTACCGCAAGCGCGATCGGCAAAGTTCGTCCGCGCCCTGGAGAAGCACGCTACGCCATCGTCGGTGATCGGCGAGGTCGTCGAGGGAAGCGGGATCACGGTAACTAAATAGTCCCCTAGCCTGCCGAACAACTCACGCGAGTAACGTCCTCACACCCTTCGCCGGCCACACAGGCCTGATCCGCGACGAGCCTATCGTTCCCAGACTCCAGAGCATCTTGACATCTTGCCAACAAGAGTTATCGTTTATTTAGCCGGCTAACTAAAGCTGGTGAGTTAGGAGGAACAGTGGAAAGTCTGAGAGAGATGGTAGAGCGCGAGGTTTCGGGGTGGCCGGGGGTCGAGGCGAGGCCGCATCGGTTTGGCGGGGTAGAGTTTCGGTTGAGGGGGCACGAGATCGGACACCTGCACGGCAGCCGAATGGCGGACTTGCCGTTTCCGGTTAAGATGCGTAGAGAGCTCGTGGCGGAGGGCAAGGCGGAACCGCATCACCTCCTGCCGCGGACCGGCTGGGTGAGCTACTACCCCCGCGGGCCGGAGGACGCACCCGCCCTCGTGGAGCTCTTCCGCCTGAACTACGAGCACCTCGTGGAGAGAGGCAAGAGGAAGGCAGAGAAGACAGCACAGGGCGGGTAAACGGGGTGAGATCCACATTGAATAGGCACATCGGGGAAACGACCGGCTACCTGCTAGCGAGGGCCTGCAAGGCCCACCGCGGCAGCGTCGCCGACGCTCTGGCGGAGGTGGGGCTACACGTCGGCCAGGAGATGGTGCTCCTGCACCTGTGGCACCGAGACGGCCTCACCCCCTCCGAGCTCGCCGGAGCTCTGGGAGTGGAGCCCCCGACGGTGACGAACATGCTCAGCCGCATGGAGAGAGCCGGGCTTTTGAAGCGTTGCCGGGACTCGAGGGACGCCCGGTGTACGAGAGTGTACCTGACGGAGCAGGGCCGGGAGCTACGCGAGCCGGTGGAGAGGCACTGGGAGGCGGTCGAAGAACGCGCCTTCGCCGGGGTCACAGCAGAAGAAAAAGCATCACTCCGCGATCTGCTGGCCAGGCTCCACGATAACCTGACCCGGGGACCAAACGCCGGAGAATAGATATTTTTCGAGAACGTTTGACTGACATATTTGGAGAGGAAAATTCGATGACTACGACCGATAAAAAGCTTCACGTCGTCGGGATCGGCGGCACGTTGCGGGAAGACTCGAGGGGCTTACTGGCTCTGGAGGAGGCGCTCCGGGCCGCCGAAGAAGGGGGAGCGACGACCGAGCTCCTAGACCTGCGCGAGCTCGACCTGCCAATGTACGAGCCCGGCAAACCCTTAGAAGAGTACGGTGAAAACGTAAGGGAACTAGTGGAGGCCATGCGCGGCGCGGACGCGCTGCTGTGGAGTACGGCCGCCTACCACGGGACGCTCGCGGGGCTCACCAAGAACGCCCTCGACTTCGCGCAGTTCCTGGCGCGGGACGAGAGGCCCTACCTGCAAGACAAGGTCGTGGGGCTCATCGCGACGGCCAGCGGGGGCATGGGAGCGGTCAACGCCATTAACGCTATGGTCAGCATAATCCATGCCCTGCGTGGGGTTGCGGCCCCGCTCTCGGTGCCGGTGACGCAGTCCTGGAAGGCGTTCGACGAGGAGGGGAACATCCGCGACGAGGGGGTTGCCGGGCGGTTAGAATCGCTCGGGCGGCTCGTGGTCGAGATGACGGCGAAGCTCGGGTCCGGCGCCCGGGAGACCGAGGAGCGCACGCTCCAGAACATCGCTTAGAGCTAGGAGGCCGATGAGTCCTACGGACAAAACCAGCGCAGAAGAAGCGCAGTCCGCAAGATCTACCCGGCTGCTCCTGGCGGTCCTGATCTCCACCGTTTTCGTCGCGGTCTTGAACACCTCGATGGTCAACGTAAGCGTGCCGAGCATCCAGAACGATTTCGGCGCCTCGGAAGGGCAGGTGGGGTGGGTGATCACCGGCTACCTGCTCGTCTACGCCGTCGGCATCCCGCTCTACGGCCGCGTCTCGGATCTCTTCAGCTTGAAGCGCACGTTCGTCTTGGGACTCGCGGTGTTCGCAATAGGCTCTCTATGCTGCGCCTTGGCCCCGAACCTGCTGTTCCTCGTCTTCGGGCGCATCATGCAGGCCGCCGGCGGGGCGGCGGTGCCGGCTCTGGCAAGCGCCTCGGTCGCCAAGGTGCTGCCGCCCGGGCGCCGCGGGACGGCTCTTGGTCTGATCTTCTCCAGCGTCGGAGTTGGCGCTGCGGTGGGGCCGGTCGTGGGCGGCGTGGTGGATTCCACGCTGGGTTGGCATTATCTCTTCTACGGGACGCTGCTGCTCACGCTCATCCTGATACCCTTCGCCCTTCGTGAGCTGCCGCACACCGAGTCCACGGACGATCGAAGCTTCGACCTGCCCGGGGGCATACTACTCGGGTTGGCCGCGGGGCTTTTCTTGTTCGGGATCACGCAGGGACAGGTCGCCGGGTTCACCTCGGTCACCTCGTGGGGCAGCTTCGTGGGCGCAGCTCTGGGGGCCGCCGGCTTCGCCTGGCGCATCACGGCCGCTGCGCACCCCTTCGTCTCCCCCGCCCTCTTCAAGAACACGGGCTTCGTAGCCGCCGTGATCGTCGGGTTCTTCTCCATGCTCGCGAACGTCTCGAGCCTGGTCTTCGTCCCGCTCCTCATCTTCACGGTCAACGGACTTTCGAGCGGGGCCGCGGCGCTAGCGTTGACGCCCGGCGCGGTCGCTTTAGCCATCCTCGCACCGTTCGCGGGGCGCCTCTCCGACCGCGTCGGGTTCAGGGTGCCCGTCTTCGCGGGCCTCCTGGTCATGTTGCTCTCCGTACTTTTTCTCTCGACCTTTGGGGCCGGCGCCTCGCCTATCGTAGTTGCCGCGGGTATGCTCGGCCTGGGCATGGGTTTCGCCTTCGTCAACTCCCCCGCCACCAACGCCGCTGCCGCCGCGCTCAGGCGCGAGGAGACCGGGGTGGGCTTGGGGATCTACCAGGCGCTCTTCTTCCTCGGCGGTGGGACCGGACCCGCGATCATCGGGGCCTTCCTGGCGGCGAGAAGAGAGGCTGGGGCGGAGGCTTTGAATCCCTTGTACGCACTCGGCGCCGCGTCCTTCTCCGACGCCTTCCTGGTGATTGGAGCCGCGCTCCTGCTCGCGTTCGCCGGCTCGCTCAAGCTGAGGAGGGACAACGGTCAAACCGAGGCCGAGCACCCCTATACTACCCCGATCGAAGAAGCCAAGAGTTGAGCTGGCGGAAAAACGGCGCCGTGGAGCGTAGCGCGTCGTCGAAAGCTCCAGGAAGGGAGAAATCATGGACAGCAACGTAGTAACCATCGAGCAAGAGGTTCTCCGCTGGCCCGGCGTCTACTCGGCTCCGGGCAGGTTTGGCGCCGTCGCGTTCCATTATGGTAAGCGCGAGATCGGGCACATCCACCGCGACCGGATAGCGGACCTTCCCGTCACCAAGGAGATCCGCGAAGGCATCCTTGCAGGAGGCCGTGCGCAATCGCACCGAGCAGGGGTAAAAGGGTACGTAAGCTACCCGATACAGGACCAAGAAGACGTCTCCGTGGTGCTCGAGATCCTCGGCCGAAACTACGACCGCGCGAAGGCCGCAGCGGAACGTCGGGCCGCAAGCCAGGAGGAGACGGAGGATAATGGCGGGGCCGAGCACCCAGCCCTGGGGGCAGACGATAGCCCGAGTGCGAGAACCTAACGGCATCCTGGTCTCCATCGCAAGTCCTCTCGCACCGCTGGCGTAATGAGCAGGCACCGTCCCAATTACGACCATTCGCGAGAGGTAGAAAGATGAGCGATTATGGCAGAGAGCTGGAGTTCGGAGCGAGCGTCGAGCCACTTGCGGACCCGCCGGACTGGGCGGCTCGCGTGGCGAAGGCGGCAGACAGGGCAGGCCTGGACCTCGTCGGTATCCAGGACCATCCCTACCAGCGGCGCTTCCTGGACACATGGACCTTGATCTCTACGCTCGTGCCTATCACTAGGCGCGTCCGCTTCTTCCCGGACGTGGCGAACCTACCCTTACGTCCCCCGTCAGTGCTAGCGAAGGCGGCAGCCTCGCTTGACGTGCTCTCCGGAGGTCGCGTGGAGATGGGCTTGGGGGCCGGAGGCTACTGGGACGCCATAGTGGCGATGGGCGGGCCGAGGCGAAGCCCCAACGAGGCGGTGCGCTCCGTCGAGGAGGCTATAAAGGTCATGCGGCTCGTCTGGAGCGAGGAGCGTTCCGCGAGCTTCGATGGTGATTTCTACTCGCTCAAGGGCTACCGGCCCGGGCCGCATCCGGCGCACCACATCGGGATCTGGGTCGGGGCCGCGGGACCCAGGATGCTTGCCCTGATCGGACGCCTCGCGGACGGCTGGGTGCCCTCGCTCTTCTGGGCGCCGCCGGAACGCCTGCCCGGGTTGTACAAAGGTATAGACGAGGCCGCCGCCGAGGCCGGGCGTGAGCCAGAGGAGATCCGGCGCGTCTATAACGTCAACGGCAGGATAGGAACCGAGGGTGACGGGCTTTTGGAAGGACCAGTTTCGAAGTGGGTCGAGGAGCTGACGCGTCTCGCGCTGGAGCTCGGGATGGACACCTTTATCTACTGGCCATCCGAGGACCATGTGCGCCAGATCGAGGCCTTCGCGAGCGAGGTCGTCCCCGCGGTTCGTGAGGCCGTCGAGGCGGAGCGTTTGAGAGCTTAGCGACGAGATAGACTCTGGGCGGCGCAACACGGAAGGGGTACGAGGTGGTGGGGAGCACAACGCGCGAGCAGCTGAAGGCGAAGATGGATCGGGGAGAGAAGTCCGTCCTCGTGGACGCGCTCTCGGCAAAGCACTATGAGAGCAGCCACCTTCCCGGCGCCGTCAACCTCCCCTACGAGTTCGTGAACGAAGCGGAGACGGTCCTGCCGGACAAAGACGCAGATATATCCTTTCAAGAATACAAACTGGCGAAGAAGTACCTCGGGATGGACAAGTACCCTAACCACCAGCCGGGCGACGAGCGGGTAGTCATCTTCGTGCGCCTCAAGCACACGACCCAGATAGGCGGATAACCGAAGTTGGCGCGGCAGCGAGGCGACGGCTCTCCGAATAGTTCTCCGGGCCAGGAAGCCTTCACGGGCGGCCTTAGCGCCGTCCGCCGGGCTCTGGGGTACCTGCGATCGTATAAGGGCGAGGCTTCCGGGGCGTTTGTGGCGCTTCTTCTGGCGTCGGTGGCGTCTCTGGCGACGCCGCAGCTTATCCGGATCGCCATCGACGCCGGTATCGCAGCGCGCTCCTTGAGCGTTATACTGCTTGCGGTCGGCGGACTCGCGGCGGCGGCCCTCTTGCGTGGGCTGTTCCAGTTCTTGCAAGGGTACCTGGCCGAGCGGGCGTCGCAAGGGGTAGCGTACGACCTCCGAAACGACCTCTTCGCCAGGATAGAGCGGCTCGGCTTCAGTTACTACGACCGGGTAGAGACCGGACAGCTCGTCACGCGCCTGACCAGCGACGTCGAGCAGATCCGGACCTTCGCCGGAAGCGGCGTCGTCCAGCTCGCCGCGGCGGCGATTATGCTCCTGGGCACGACGGCGTTCCTGTTCTCGCTGAACTGGCGGCTGGCGCTGGTAGTCCTGGCGATAGTTCCCGTCATCTTCGTACTGCTCCTGCGCTTCGTTCACAGGATCGGGCCGCTTTTCAGGGGGGTGCAGCAGACGCTCGGGCGGTTGAACTCGGTCCTGCAGGAGGACCTTACGGGGGTGCGTGTGATCCGGACCTTCGCCCGTGAGGACTACGAGAGAACCCGTTACCGCTCGGTGAACGACGAGCTCCTAGAAAAGAACCTGACGACCGTCCGCACGTTCTCGAACCACTTCCCGTTCGTCTTCTTGCTCGCTAACCTCGGCACGCTCGCGATAGTCCACTTCGGCGGGCTGCAGGTGATCAGGGGCAGCCTCACGATCGGTGAGCTGGTCGCCTTCAACACTTACCTGGGCTTCCTGCTCTTCCCGATCCTGACGATAGGCTTCCTGGCCGCGGGCATCTCACGGGCCGGAGCGTCCTCCCAGCGCATCTTCGAGGTCCTCGACGCGCCGCTGGAGGTCGAAGACGCCCCGGACGCCGTGCTTCTCCCCCCCATCTCGTGCCGGGTCGAGTTCGACCACGTAAGCTTCCGCTACCCGGGCGACGAGCGCGAGATCCTGCACAGCGTAAGCTTCGCCGCCGATCCGGGACAGACGGTAGCGATCCTAGGCACCACCGGCTCTGGCAAGTCCACCCTCATCAACCTCATCCCGCGCTTCTACGATGTAACCGAGGGAAGCGTGAAGCTAGACGGCCACGACGTGCGTAACGTGACCCTGGCATCTTTGCGCTCTCAGATCGGTATCGTCATGCAAGCCTCGCTGCTCTTCTCCGGCTCCGTGCGCGACAACATCGCCTATGGCAGGCCAAACGCGACGCTGGAAGAGGTAGAAGCGGCGGCCCGGGCCGCCAGGGCGGACGAGTTTATTCAGGGGTTGCCCGAAGGCTACGACACGGTCATCGGCGAGCGGGGCGTCGGACTCTCGGGCGGGCAACGCCAGAGGATAGCTATCGCCCGGGCGCTGCTCATAGATCCCCGGCTCCTCATCCTCGACGACAGCACCTCGGCGGTGGACACCGAGACCGAGGCGGCCATTCAGGAGTCGCTCGATCGGTTGATGCGCGAGAGCTACCGCACCGTCTTCGTCATTGCCCAGAGGGTCAGTACGGTGCAGGACGCGGACCTGATTCTGGTCCTCGACGAAGGCGAGATCGCCGCGATGGGCACCCACGAGGAGCTCCAGCGCGAGAGCGAGCTTTACAACGAGATCCTCGGTTCGCAACTCGTCCTCGAGGACGTGAAGGCCGGACCTTGAGAGACCACCATCACCAGAACCTACCGTAGGAGGCGAACCATGAACATGGGGATCATAGGATCGGGGAACATCGGCGCCACCACCGCGAGGCTCTTCACAGAAGCCGGACACAAGGTCGCCGTGAGCAACTCTCGCGAGCCCGAGTCGCTGGAGTCGCTCGTCGAGGAGATCGGCCCGCGAGCACGCGCCACGACGGTAGAGGAGGCCGCCGCCTTCGGCGAGATGGTACTCGTGGCTATGCCTCTCTTCGCCTACGAAACATTGCCGTCAGACCAGCTCGCAGGCAAGATAGTAGTGGACGCCATGAACTATTACGAAGGGCGAGACGGCCAAATCGACTTCGACGGCCTCACGTCGAGCGAGTTGGTGGCTCGCGGTCTCCCCGGGGCACGCGTCGTCAAGGCGTTCAACACCATGTACTACGAGACACTCGCTACGGAGGGACAGCCCAACGCACCCGCTAACGACCGCTTCGTGCTCTTCGTTGCGGGTGACGACGCGGAGGCCAAGAGCGTCGTGTCGCAGCTCATAGAGCAGATCGGCTTCGCGCCGGTTGATACGGGCTCCCTGGGGGAAGGCGGTAGCAAGCAACAGCCGGGCTCGCCGATCTACAACGTGCCGATGAACGAAGATCAGGCACGCGAGACGCTGGCGAGCATGGAATGACCGGCGAGAGGAGACGAGATGAATGTGGTCGAACTTTAGCAGGCGAGGCACAGAGGCCGAGGTAGTCAAGTTGCATATTGAACTGTGGGCGAAGAGTCTTCGGCACGGCCCGGCTCTTGTTGCGCGAACTCGGGTAGAAGGTGGTCGCCTTTTATGGAGAGCGAACTACAGGCAAGCACGCCATCTCTTTCACCGAGAGCAAGAGCTGTCTCATCTACCGGCTAGAGCCTCCCAACATCCTTCAAGGTAAAGGAATCGGCACTTGAGGAGCATCGAGTCCATCGCCCGGGTGCCACGGGAGCAAGCCGAGAACCGGAGCGTCACAGCTCGGCGTCTGCTGGGCGAGTTGCGACCGTACGGCCGCCAGTTGATCCTTGCCCTCGTGCTCGTCGTGCTCGGCGCGCTCTCTCAGGCTGGAGGCCCATGGTTGATCGGACGCGCCATAGACCAGGACATCCTGGGCGGAGACCCATCAGGTCTGGCCCGAACGATGCTCCTACTGCTGGGGGTTTATGTGATCGGAACTCTCGCCTCGCGCGGCCAGATCCGGCAAGTCGGCTCGGTTGGGCAGTGCGTCCTCGCCTCGCTGCGGGAGCGAATCTTCGAGCGGCTTCTGCGCCTGCCGCTCGGCTACTTCGACAGGCGTCCGGTGGGCGACCTGATGAGCCGGGTGACCAACGACGTGGATACTTTGAACCAGTTGCTCTCCCAGGGCCTCACACAGCTCCTCGGCTCGTTCTTCAGCCTGATCGGGATAGTTGTCGCCATGCTGATACTGGACTGGCGGTTGGCGCTGGTGTGTTTCACCATCATCCCGGCGATGCTCCTCACTAACGTCTACTTCGCCCGCCGCGCCCGCCGGGCCTTTCGGACCACACGTGAGACGGTCGGGAGCGTAACGGCGGGTCTTCAAGAGGAGATCGTGGGCATTCGCGAGGCCCAGGCCTTCAACCGTACCGAGACTAACATCGAACGCTTCCGCGAGCGCAACGCCGCCAACCGGGCCGCCAACGTAGAGGCCGTAGCGATCACCTCCGCCTTCGCCCCGGCGATAGACGTCCTCTCAACGCTCTCCACGGCCGTCGTGATTGGCTACGGCGGCTACCTCGTCGTGACCGGCACCCTGACCGTCGGACTGTTGACGGCGTTCTTGATCTACGTACAGCAGTTCTTCCGTCCCATCCAGCTCGCCTCGCAGGTCTACACCCAAGCCCAGGTGGCCCTCGCTGGAGCCGAACGCATCTACAACGTCCTCGACGAATCCCCAGAACCTGCGGACCCGCCCAACACCCCACAGCTGGACTCCTTAGAGGGCCGCATAGAGTTTGAGGATGTGACTTTCGCTTACGAGCCGGGCCGTCCCGTCCTCGAGGACGTAAACTTCCGCATCGAGCCGGGACAGACGGTCGCGCTGGTCGGCCCGACGGGAGCGGGCAAGACCACGATCGCCAACCTCATCCCCCGCTTCTACGAAGTGAGCGCCGGGGCGGTGCGGGTAGACGACCGCGACGTGCGCGAGGTCGGGCGGAGGAGCCTGCGGACGCGGATAGCGACAGTTCTGCAAGAGCCGTTCCTCTTCTCCGGGCCTATCGCAGAGAACATCCGCTACGGCCGGATAGAGGCGACGCGGAAGGAGGTAGAGGACGCCGCCCGGGCCGTGAGAGCCCACGGCTTTATCGCCGCCCTGCCGGACGGCTACGATACGGAGCTCGGGGCCGGCGGCGGTACGTTGAGCCAGGGCCAGCGCCAGCTCCTCTCCTTCGCCCGGGCGGTTCTGGCCGACCCGCGAATACTTATTTTGGACGAGGCGACGAGCAACGTAGACACCCGCACCGAGGCCCTTATCCAGGAGGCCCTGGGCACCCTGCTAAAGGGCCGCACGAGCGTCGTCATCGCCCATCGCCTCAGCACCATCCGCAACGCGGATTTGATCCTGGTGATAGAAGCCGGCCACATCGCCGAGCGCGGTACCCACCCCTCGCTCCTCGCCCAAAACGGCCTCTACGCCGACCTCTACCGCCGACAGTTCCGCGAACCTGCACCCGCGACCCCTGGTTAGGAGACACCTTTGCCCGACCTACTCACTATCTTCGCCCTGATCGCTGCGGTGCTCACGATTGCGGGACTCGCTTCGGGGCTAGTGGAGCGAGCACCGCTCTCGTTCCCGATCGTCTTCTTGGGTTTGGGCTTCTTGCTCGGGGAGCACGCTCTGGGCGTCCTCGAGCTCGACCCGGACAATCCGCTCCTGGAATCGGTTGCCACGCTCACGCTGGCCCTGGTCCTATGCCTCGAAGGCGTGCGGATCGGAAACGAGAGCATGGAGGGCGCCGGCGCCGTCCCGGTACTCTCTCTGGGTCCTGGGACCTTGATCATCGTCTCGGTCGTGGCCGCGGGGTCTTACTTTTTGCTCGGGATCTCGACGGTGGAGTCGCTGTTCCTGGGCACCATCCTGGCCTCGACCGACCCAGTAGTCCTGCGCGACGTAGTGCGCAACGAGCGCATACCGCGCTCCGTGCGCCAGGCCCTGAACATCGAGGCCGGCACCAACGACGTAGTGGTCTTGCCCATGCTCCTGATCCTGATCGCGGTCGCCAATACCGAGGCCGCCGGTGTAGCGGACTGGGCGCTGTTGGCGGTGCAGATCCTCCTGCTCGGCCCGGCGGTCGGGTTCGCCATAGGCGCGGGAGCAGCCTGGCTCATGAGCCGGGCCATCGAACGATATGCCATAAGCGAGGTCTACCAATCACTCTACGGGATAGG
>DATDKT010000154.1:0-5539 GCA_036519775.1 Rubrobacteraceae bacterium | reverse complement strand
CTCATCATCCGACCAGTTTAAACTTACGGAGCACCCGAGCTCCAACCGGATTCGCGCAGCATGTCCAAGCCGCTCTTGGTGATGACGTAGTGCTTGTTTCCCCTGGCGTATCGCGCACTCGTGTCCCACTCGACAGCTGCCTCGTACTCCAGCTCCTTGACGGCATCGTAGTAGCGGAAATGGTCCGGACTGATGCCCATGCGTTGCGCCGCCGCTTCCAGGGGCACGTGCGTTCCTAGTGTGAACGTCTGTGAGCCGTAGCGTTCGGCGTGTATCTCTTGGGCGGCCCGGAGCAGCGCCAGCGCGTCTTCGGTGGTGCGAGACATCCTGTATCTCCTTTCCTCCCAACATTCTACGCTACCAGTAGCGCTGAGCGTCCTGCTGAGGCATGCGGGAGCCGAGCGGGGCTATGCAGCGCGTGTCTTACCCCTTCCGGCCGTGGAAACGCGGACTCAGACCGAGAGCTCGTATTCTCGGAAGTTGCCAATTGCCGATTCTCGGAAGCTCTGAGGGCAAAGTAGCGGATCGTCTTGATCGAAAGGTCCGTCTGACAGGCAAGCTCACCGATCTTCTGCCATCTCCATGTTCGGTCCGAGTGTAAACCCTCCACCATAGGGGAGAGTCAAGAGCCTGCATGCGAACTTCCGAGAAAGCTTCTTCTCGGCGGCTCGGTGAATAGAGGCAACCTGTTCCCTAACTTGGCGCAAGCGTTCCTTCTTTGCAAGAATGAGTCGAATCATGGTCTAAGTGGACGGTAGACGCGATTACTCGGACTATTAGGGAAGAGATCGATGGTAGAGCACGTTGTCGAACATGCCCATAAATATCTTGGCGTCCCCTATGTTTGGGGAGGTAAAACCCCCCAAGGCTTCGACTGCTCGGGGCTTGTTTGCTGGGTCTTAGGAGAATTGGGAATCAGCGTACCCGAGGGGTCACAGGGTCAGTGGTCAAGCGATGTTGGTACGAGGGTGGCCTCAGGCCAGATGCAGCCTGGGGATGTGGTCTACTTCGACATGCCAAGCAGTGAGCAGCCCGCTCCTAATCATGTTGGAATTTATATAGGCGAAGACCGTATGATTGTCGCACCTAGCCCAGGCAAAAGCGTAGAGGTGCAACCTCTTGGTGCTTACTGGCACCCCAAAATAGTAGGGGTGAAGCGCTTTAGTCCCTAAGTTACAGCGTTGCTAAAGACAGCGGCTCTACCCTACATGGGGATACCCTTTTGAGGGCCTTGGAAGCCCACCCTTTCTGTAAGGCCGCCTTACCGGTTTGCTGCGCCGGTAGGGGGCTCGGACAGCGAGGTCTGGAGAGTTACCCTACCGGTGCAGGTACGAACCCACAGCACGATCATCGAGGCTCCCAGGATGCTTGCGGCGATGGTTAGTAGCCCAGCCTCCGGGCCGAAGGACCCGCCGGTGAAAAGGGGTGGCCCGCTTTGTTCTATAGAAAGGAAAGTGGCCCCTAAAGTTCCCCAGCCGCTAACAGGAAAACCAAACACGTTGCCCTCGAAGAAGTTCCAAGCTATGTGCAGTCCCATCGGTAGGGCAAGCCTGCTGGTCAGTACATACCCTAAACCCAAAAGAAGCCCTCCCCACAGCGTCAGGTTGATCGTGCTCAATACCGACGCGTTGGGGTTCCATACATGAAATACCCCGAATAGAGAGGACGAAAGGACTAGCGCTAGAACTATCGCGCCTCTAGGATAAAAACGCGAAAAGTTCAGTCCTTCGGCCAGGTTCGTTAGCTGGTAGCCCCGGAAGATCAACTCCTCGTGAATGCCTAAACAGACCCATCCTACCAACGGGGCAAGGATGATCGGAAAGAAGGGTGCACCCTCCCGCGTAGTTTCGAATGTCCCTCTAACCATAACCCAACCCGCTGCCAGTTCTATTAGGAAGATTGCCGACATTAGCAAGCTGCCAAGAAATAGCCCGAAGCCCAGGTCCAGCCACCACTCCCTATCGACGCACAGCCCCAATTGGGAGGGCGAGCGTCTGTCAAGGAGGCGAGCCGAGACCCATAGGCTGAACAGCGCTACCAACACTAGCGCTACCTGGACGGCTACAAAGAGGGAGGTCGGCGACGTAGGCCTCTCGATAGCCCCGTCGTCTACTAGCCTGCGGTAAAGGGCAATCCATATGCTCGGTGCGACCAATCTCGAAAAGGCTACGGCACCGGCATAGATGGCGAGTTGGAACAGCAGCCTCCAAAATGCTCGAGGCCGCTCCTCGCGTACGTTGTAGAAAGGGTTCACCCGAAAGCGAACTATATAAGAATCGGTGGAGTGCCGGAAGCCCACGTTCCGGGAACACCTCTTCTCGGCAGCTCGGTGCATAGAGACGGCCCTGCACTCCTAGCGCTCTCTAGGCGCAGTTCATCTACAGACACTGAAACCTAGCGAATTAACAACGATTAACACAAAAATGGTGCATTTGACTCATGCCTACAAGCACAGGTGCCCGATACCCTTAAAGCGTTACTAGTAGCTGGGGGAGGAGTGGCTCTGCTACTACTGCTCCTTCCCTCTATTTAAGGAGGTAATGTTATGAGACGCCTTAAGTTGGTTCTTGGGGTAGCCGCCTTGTTGGTGGCGATAATGGCGGCGGCAGCCGCCCCCGCCTCGGCGCAGGTGTTCTTCACCAGCGACAACGACGACGACTTCTGCGACCATCACGACTGCGACAGGGAGGACTTCTGCGACCTCTTCGATCTCGACTGTGACTTCGACAACGACTTCGTCCGCGACTTCGACTTCGCTGACGGGATCGACCAGGACGTCGAGCAGGAGGCTGAGAGCGGGGACATAGACCAGTCCTTTGACGTCTCCCAGACGGGCGACAACTCCAACCAGTGCGTTAGCACACAGGGAGTAGCGAACACCGGAAACGCCCAGAACACTATTGGAGTGACCGACTTCGGCAACTTCAACGACGATAATGGCGACCGCTTCTTCGACGGGGATGGTGACATCGAGGTCGAGGATAGCGGCACCTCTATCGACGTGAGCCCCACGAACACGACCGATTGCACGAGTGAGGTCAACCAGGCCGCGTCCGCTAGCGGCTAGTAAGGTTGAGCCCACGCTAGGCTAAGCTAAGCCTAAGAGCAAGGCCGACTAATGAAAGAGCCGGGTCTCTACAAGCCTCGGCTCTTTCTATGCCCTCGTGGCCGCCCCACGGTAGCTACCGCCTAACAAGGTTTGCCCCGGTCCGATGATTGGGGAGGAGAAGCTCTTGCTACCCGTCGTCGGTCCAGTAGCGCCAAGCCTCACCGGAGAGGTAGCCGCAGAAGAAGCCCCCCACCACTTCGGTTCCCGGGTCCCTGCGGTAGAGAAACCCGCCAGGCGTGAAGTAATAGATCTTGCCGTCCACGTTAAACTCCCGGTACGGCACAATTTCCTCCTCATCTAGATGGTTTTCGAGGTCACTGAGGTGTTCGAGGAGCTTCTCTGCGGTTGTGTCCTGTAGGTTCGTCGCGATGTCCAATCCGTTGCTCCTTTCTCTAGGACTCCTCTACCAGTAAGTAGATACGTCCATTCTCTAAGAGGCAGCTGTGAGGTGGGTTAAAAGGGAGTAAGAAGTAGGTAAGAATTGCTTAAATTCGCACACAAGGAGAGAAAGAGGCCGGAGGCTCAAAAAGGAAGCTCAATTCCCGAGAGTGGGCAATGCCGGAAGCCCGGTTGCCGAGAACGACCCTCCTTCTCGGCAGCTCGGTGATTAAAGCGGTCGTGCTGTAGGTTAGCGATCTTCTTCTTTCACGTGGCGCACCACCAAGCGAGCTAAGGCCCCTGTTGCTAGCCCAGCCAGGACGGTGAGCAGGAACTTCGTCTGTGTTCGGCGGTCCAACACTCCTCCCTTCTCCTCGAAATAACAACATTTTATCCCCAAGGAGTCTTAGAGCTTTAGGAGGGCAGAGTTCCGCTAGACCCTCCCTCTTCATATCGAAAGGCGGCGGTTTGCTCGTCGGAAGTCACGGTGGTTGACAGAGATTTGACAGTTACCCAGGTGAACAACTGCGAACAGCTAGAATAAGAAGTTGGCTTAGATAAGAAGTTTTGCAACAGTCACAGACAACTGTAAACACACGTATCCTGACTACGAATCAGAAGGCCGCAGGTTCGAGTCCTGCCGAGCGCGCCCCTAAAAGTCCTGCAAAACGCAGGTATTAAGGCTGCGCAGATCGTGATTCGCCCGCAATCTTTTAGTAGTAGAATCAAAGCGGCTCTTGTCCTTGGGGAAGGAGAAGACGATGCGTATCTTCGAGAAGCTGACGGAGTTCCGTTACGAGCAGCTCGTGTTCTGCCACGATGAGGCCACAGGGTTGAGAGCCATTATCGCGATCCACGACACCACCCTCGGACCGGCCCTTGGTGGCTGCCGCATGTGGCCCTACAATACCGAGGACGAAGCCGTAACAGACGCCCTGCGCCTTGCCCGGGGGATGACGTACAAGGCTGCTGTAAGCGGTCTCAACCTCGGCGGCGGGAAGTCCGTCATCATTGGCGACCCGCACAAGGACAAGTCCAAGGCCCTCTTCCGCTCCCTGGGCCGCTACGTAGAAACTTTGGGCGGCCGCTACATCGTCGCCGAGGACGTCGGGATCTCGACCGGAGACATAAACTACATTCAGGTGGAGACCTCCCACGTCGTCGGCGTGGACGTGACCTACGGCGGCTCGGGCGATCCCTCCCCCTTCACCGCTTTGGGCGTCCTGCAGGGGATGCGGGCCTGCGTGGAGGAGGTCTTCGGTACTACCTATTTGGAAGGCCGGACGGTGGCGGTGCAGGGTCTCGGGCACGTAGGGTATCACCTGTGTCGATTGCTCCATGGCGAGGGTGTGCGTCTGATAGTCACCGACCTCGAAGCCGTCGCAGTCGAGCGCGTAGTGCGGGAGTTCGGCGCCAAGGCGGTGGAGCCGGACGAGATCCTCTCCATCCCCTGCGACGTCCTCGCCCCTTGCGCCCTGGGCGCTATTATCAACGATGAAACACTTTCCGGCTTACGTTGCTCAATCATCGCCGGGAGCGCGAACAACGTGCTGCTTGAGGCCAGCCACGGCGAGGCCCTTGAGGAGCGCGGCATCCTCTACGCTCCAGACTACGTCATAAACGCCGGTGGTCTCATAAACGTCGCCGACGAGCTAGAGCGCTACAACGAGCGTCGGGCCACCAAGCGAGTGATGCGTATCTATGATTCTATGCGCAGGATCATCGCTATCTCTAAGCGCGACGGAGTCCCGACCGGCGTGGCCGCCGACACCCTGGCACTCGAACGCATAGCCGCCATAGGCGCCATGGAGCGCCTCCATACCGGCCACCCCTACGGCCAGCTACGCCGCCGCCGGGAGACAATCTAAGGTTATCAGGAGCCAGTTTTTGCGGCTCAGCCGCTGGTTGGGGTGCCGGTGATCGGGGTGATCACCTCCTCTACCTCCTCCAGGCTGCACTCGTGCCTCACGGCGAGGGCCAGGACCCCGGCAACAAGGATCAGGGCGGCCAGGCGGTCAGTTGCCGAGAAGACACCATGCCGGAAGCCCGGTT
>DATDKT010000153.1:0-31134 GCA_036519775.1 Rubrobacteraceae bacterium | reverse complement strand
TCGTTATTCGTTAAGACCGGAGCAAAGGGTCATTGTGCGCCTTAAGAGGCGTAGTGAGCAACACCACATGTAGCGCGGTTGGATAGATATTCAGGTAGCCTAGAGAGACTACGGCAAGGCGGTGACCGGTTCCTCCACCGGCTTACCAGCGACTCACTACGGCCCGAAGAGAAGAACCTGTTGAGCCACGAGCGACGCTGTGAGGGCTTATTTCTCGGCATCCTAACCCGCCGATACCCGCTCGAAGCGCACCTCTCGCACCCCGTCAGTCAGCAGGACGCGGAACCTCAGGGCAGGGGTGTGTGTATTCTGAAAACGCGACGCCTATCCCCTTCTTCACCAACAGGTCGATCTCCTCCTTGCTCGCCACGCCCTCTTCGAGCAGCCTTGCCGCCTCGATCAACATCGGCATCAGGAACCGGTTAGCCACGAAGCCCGGCACGTCCTTCTTCAAGACGACCGGTACCTTCCCGAAGGAGTTTATTAGCGCCTCGACCCTCTCGACGGTTTCGTCGCTCGTGAGCAGGCCACGCGGCACCTCGACCGCCTCCCTGACCGGCGGCGGGGTAAAGAAGTGCGTTCCGCAGACCTTGTCGGGCCTTTTGGTGGCGGAGGCGAGGTCGGTAATGGAGATGGAGGAGGTGTTGGTGAGGAGGAGGGCATCGTGGGGGAGGATCTCATCTAAAGCGGCGAAGGCTTCCTTCTTCGGTCCAACCCTCTCGACTATAGCCTCGATCGCGGCGTCCACCTCGGCCATATCCTCCTGGTTCACGGTCCAGCGGATGCGGTCGTAGTGTTCCCCCGCCTCCTCTTCGGAGAACGCGCCCCGGTCCGTGAAGCGCGCGAGGCCTTCGCGGACGTAGCGTTGGGCCTTTTCGAGCGCCTTGACGTTGGAGTCGCAGGCGACGACCTCGTGCCCGGTCTGGGCGGCGAGCTGGACGATGCCGGCGCCCATCGTACCGACGCCGAGGACGCCGACGGTGCGGACGTCGACGGTGCGGATGCCGCTCTCGTCCACTAGAGTTCGCCCTTTTGGGCGAGCTCGTAGGCGTGGACTATGACGTTCTTCACCCGGTCGTTAAAGTTGGCGAAGCGTTCGTCTTTGGTCTGGCCGTTGTGCCAGCGAGCGTAGATCTGCTGCAGAATAACGGCGAGCTTGAAGTAGCCGAAGACCAGGTACCAGTGCATGTCCGAAAGATCCCGCCCGCTCTTTTGAGCGTAGTAGTCTATGAACTCTTTGCGGGTCATGAAGCCAGGGGTGTCTGCCACAGTTGGCAGGACCTCTTTGAGCTCCTGCGAGTCGCCGGCCTCAACCCAATAGGAGAGCGAGACAGCCAAATCGAAGAGCGGGTCGCCGATGGTCGTCATCTCCCAGTCGAGGACGGCGCGAACCTCGGTGAGGTCTTCGGGGTTTAGGAGCAGGTTGTTTAGCTTGTAGTCGTTGTGAACAATGGTGGCCGGCGGACTTTCGGGGATGCTTCTCTGGATCCACTCGCTCAGAGGAGCGACCTCTTCTATCTCCTCGGTCTTTGCCTTGTCGTAACGTCCGATCCATCCCTTCACCTGCCGCTCGAGGAAACCCTCGGGCCTCCCGAGATCCCCCAGGCCTGCCTTCTGCCAGTCTACGGCGTGCAGCTCCACTAAAGTATCCACGACCATTCGGGACATTCCGCGGCGTAGCTCCTCGGTTGGCTCTACGCCCTCCGGGAAGGAGTCGTCCACGATCACACCCTTGCGCCGCTCCATGACGTAGAATGGGGCTCCTATGACCGACTCATCCTCGCAGAGGAAGTAGGGTTTGGGCGCGAGCGGGAAAGCCTCGTGGAGCTTTGTCAAGAGCTTCGACTCCCGGCCCATGTCGTGCGCCTTTGGCGGCACTGGTCCCAAAGGTGGGCGACGCAGCACCCCCTCCCAGTCCCCGATCTTTACGAGATATGTGAGGTTCGAGGCTCCGGAGGGGAACTGTCGTACCTCTAGCTCGTCCTCTGGCAGGCTCTCTATGTGCTCCCTCATGTACCGCTCGGTAGCGGCGAGATCGAAATCCTCACCCTCGCGCACCTCTATAGTCTCGGAAATTGTGTCTCCCTCCGGTCGGCAGTTATAAGCTTTCAGCGATCAGTTTTTACAACTTCTCGCCGCCCATACCAAGAGCGCCTCGTCTGTTCTTCTCCCAACCGCTCCCTCTAGCGGGCTACCCTTTCGCCGTCCGCGTCTTGCTGATCTCCGATGGCTGAGAGCTGGTCGGCGAAGCCGGCCTGAGCTTGCCCTCCACGACCTCCGGGACCACCTCGCTCGCGCCTACGTAGCCGACGAACCCAAGCTCCTCGTCCATGCCGTTCTCTACAAACCAGCGTCCCGCCCGGCTCTTCGTCAAGACTTCCCACTCCCTGCCTCCGTGGCGTTCGGCGAAGTCGAGCGCCATCCAGGCGGCGTCGTTCAGGCGCCAGTCTTCTAGGTAGGCATTCTTGTTCAGGAACGAGAGGATCGTCGAGGCACCCAGGAAGTCCTCGGTGGTGAAGCGCCCCGCCGAGCCCGCGCAGACCACGTAGACGGACTCCGTCCCCAACGCTTCGAGGTGGCGGGCGATCGCCGGGGCGTTGCGCAGGCAGCCTACCAGGACTCTCTCAGCCGGCGCCGCCGCGGCGATGGCCCGAGTGCCGTTGGTAGTCACGAAGATTACGTCTTTACCGGAGACCACCCCCGGCGCATACTCCTCAGGGTACGGCCCCAGATCGTAGCCCTCTATCCTCTCGGCACCCTGCTCGCCGCCTCGCAGGAGGCCGCCCGGGTCGAGTCCTCCGCCCACCTCATCGGCCTCCTCCAGACTCGCGACCGCGTAGACGCTCCGGGCACCATTCTCCAGGATCGTCAGCAAGGTCGTCGTCGCCAGGAGCACGTCCACCACGACCACGATCGCGCCGGAGAGCTTCTCCGGTTCGATCTCCTGCCGCGTCATCAAGACCCTTAGCCTCTTCAAAAGGCAAAGCTCCTCTCCTTACCCTAAAGCCCGCACCATTCTACAGAAACAGGCTCTCCGGGGCGCATAACCGACGTAATGAAGGGCGCTCGCAATGCGCCCGCCCTTCTGGTTACCGCGATATTTCTGTTTGGCTTACTTGACGAGCTTGCGGGCCAACACACCACCGGCCACCAGCAGAACGCCCGCGCCCAGCGTAAACAGCGAGGCCAGGTCTCCCCCGGTCTTCGGCAACTCCCTCTGCTGCTTAGGCGCGGCCTGAGCCTTTTCCTGGGCCTTTTCCTGGGCCTTGGCCTGAGCCTGGGTCTTGGCCTGAGCCTGGGTCTTGGCTTGCGGGGCCTCGGCCTCGGTCTTGGGAGCAGGGGCAGGCGCGGGAGCCGTATTGCGCGCGGGTGCCGTCTTGGGTGCGGGTGCCGGGGCAGGAGCTGGGGCGACCTTCGGCGCCGGAGCAGCCTTCTTCTCCTCGGCCTTGCCGGCGGATGCAGCCGCGGCCTGGTTGACCTCCTGCTTGCACTCCGTCGAAGAGTTGGGGCTCACACCTATGGAGGAGCCGCCCTCGACCTCGGTGTCGTCGGCGTCAGAGTCGCTCTGGATGATGTTGGTTTGGTTCTGTGAGTTACCACTGTTACCGACACCCTGGATGCCCACGCACTGGTTGCCGTTACCACCGCCGCCGGTGATGTTGAACGACTGGCTAACCTCGCCGCTCTCAGCGTCCTGCTCGGACTCCTGCTCGACCTGCGCTACCGCGGGAACGGCCGCCGCTACCGTCATCGCCAGCATTGCCGTCAACAAAGTCAACCTCTTCGCCACGATCATCGCCTCCTTCTCAGTACTTAACAAATCTGAACAAACTGTACCGCTCCGCCCCCGTCCCCGCATCCTCCGAAAGTATGATTCTCGGAGCCCAAAAGTATGAACCGCTCTGCGGGAGGCGCCGGGTGAATGAGAAGGCGTGCAAAGGAGCCGACCCCAAAAAGAGCCGGGCTAGGTTCGTAAGGAGGGGGTAGCCATCGCCAGCCCGGTCTAGTCCGTAGAACGCGCCGAGAGCCGGGAGGTTACCCCGTCCGCTTCTTACCCCGGTGCTACGAGTACGGGTAGAGTCTAGATTCCAAAACTTTACACGCGTTCGTCGGGGTTGTGGTCCGGTAAGGGCGTTCCGGACAAACTGCCCATTGTGCACCGGCGAAAACGTCGTCGAAAAGAATGCCTTCGATCAGAGAACCCCTCCGTTCGACGTTCGGCGAGGATTGGAGAGGAGGCTCTTTTGGTAAGAGATGAGAATAGTACACCAGAGGAGAGGAGCATCGTGGAGAGGGATCTTATCCTACCCGTTCGGGGTGAGGAGACCGGCTTCGAGAGAGGCTCCGTCTTCTTCGTCGGGACGGCGACCGTTATTATTCGTTACGGGGGGTTCACGATCCTGACCGACCCTAACTTCCTTCACACCGGGGATCACGTGCATTTGGGTTACGGTCTCCACTCGCGGCGGCTGACGAACCCGGCGGTGGAGATCGAAGACCTCCCGCCCCTCGATCTCGTCGTGCTCTCCCACCTGCACGGCGACCACTTCGACCGGGTAGCCGAGGAGAAGCTCGACAAGACGCTCCCCATAATCACCACCTCTCACGCGGCCCGCTACCTGGAAGGCAAGGGCTTTCGCCCGCTCGAAGGCCTCGGAACCTGGGAGTCTCTGACCGTCCGCAAGGGCGAGGCCCGGCTGCGCGTAACCGCGATGCCCGGAACGCACGCCCCCGGTCCCCTGAGGAAGGTTCTCCCGCCGGTGATGGGAAGCATGCTCGAGTTCGGGGACGTGGAGGGCGCCACCCGGCTGAGGCTCTACATCTCCGGCGACACGTTGGTCCACGACCGGCTGCGGGAGATCCCCGGACGCTACCCCGAGATAGATCTCGCCCTCCTCCACCTCGGGGGAACGAGGGTGCTCGGGATACTGGTCACGATGGACGCTGAGCAAGGCGTCCAAGCCCTGAGGATCGTCGACCCGCGTACCGTCGTACCGATCCACTACAACGACTACGGCGTCTTCAAGTCCCCCTTAGAGGACTTCGAAAAGGCAGTCGCCGAGGCCGGTCTCGAAGACCGCGTGAGATACCTGGCCCACGGAGAAACTTACGAGTTCGAGGTCCCCTAGACCCGGCGCCGGACCGATCACTGCTCGGTGTTAAGCGTCTTCTCGCCCTCGTTCTTGCCCTCGGGGATGTGCTCTTCTATGACCTGGTTCAATTGGGCGCCGATGAGCATGATGAACGCCGAGTAGTAGATGTAGAGCATGAGGATTATGATGCCCGCGATAGAACCGTAGGCGTCGAACGAGCCGAACTCGACGTAGAGCGAGAAGGCGAGCGAGAAGAGGAGCCAAGCGACGACCGCGACGATAGAGCCCGGGCTGATCCAACGAAATTGTTGTTCGACGTCGGGAGCATAGTAGTAGACGAGGGCGAAGGCCAGCACCACCAAAAAGAGCAAGACCGGCCACTGCACGACGTTCCACGTAACCTGGAAGACGTAACCAAGACCCACGACGTCGGCGATGGCGCTCCCGATCTCAGGGCCAAACACGACGAGCACGAGCGCGAAGAGGAGCAGAGCGGCGACCCCTAGGGAGAGGAAGACGGAGATCAAAGCCTGCTTCCAGAACGGGCGGCCCTCCTCGATCTCGTACATAACGTTCATCGCCTCCATCACCGAACGGAACGCCCCCGAGACGCCCCAAAGGGCGAGGAGGATCGAGACCACCGCCCCAACGGAGAACGCCCCCTGGGCCTTCTCCCCGGCGATGCCCACGACCTGATCCTCGAGAAAATTAACCGCCCCTTGCTGCAACACGCCGCTCGCCCGATCTACGAGGTTCTCAAGGAGATCCGGGGCGCCGAAGAGGCCGAGCAGGGAGAGCAGGAACACGAAGAACGGGAAGAGCGCAAAGAGCCCCTTGTAGGTGAGGTTGCCGGCGAAGGCGGCGAGGTGATCTTCTTGTATCTCCTTCGCCGTCCGCTTCAAGAGCTCCACGAGACCGAGACGCCTCCGCGTCATGGGGACCGGGACCTCGTTACCGGTCTCCTCGGCCTTTTTGATCAACCTCTTACCCGGGATCTTATCCACTAGTCCTCCCTCAAAACGCTTTCTGAACCGCTCGTCCAGCGGGATTCTATACCCCTATCCTCGAAGCTACCCGCGTTCGTCGGCAGCCGCTCCAGACCATCTGGTAGGATAGCGCGCCTGCCGGGAATCCTTAATCGCGGCTGTGCAGGCTATCGAAGGAGGACTATTGGCAGCGGTTAGCGTATTGATACCAACCTACGAGCGGGCGGAGGCCCTGATTATGACGCTCTCCGGGGTCGCATCACAGACGGTTACGGATCTTCAGGTCGTCGTCGCGAGCCAGGGCCGTCACAGGGCGGAGAAATCACCCGTGGCGCAGGCTATAGGGCGTTTGATCGAGGCGCGTGGCGGCTCCGTCGAGTGGCACCACCGCGAGCCGCACGGCATCGCCGAGCAGCGCCACTTCCTCCTCGGGCGCGCGGAGGCCGAGCCCGTCCTCTTTCTCGACGACGACGTCTACATGGAGCCCTTCGTCGTAGAGCGCCTGCTCTCCGTACTCGAAGCTGAAGGGTGCGGCTTCGCCGGCGCCTTCCCGACCGGCCTCACGTTTTTGGAGGACGTACGTCCCGAGCAGCAAGTCCTCGAACCCTGGGAAGGGCCCATACGGCCCGAGACCATTGAGCCCGACGGACCCTGCTGGGAACGGTGGCACCTGCACCGCGCCGCGAACCTGTACCACGTAGCTCGAAAGCTCGATCTCCCACCGGGAAAGTTCCTGCGCTACAAGGTTGCCTGGATCTCCGCGTGCGTTCTCTACAGCCTGGAGAAGCTAGTCGAAGTCGGGGGGTTCTCGTTCTGGGAGAAGCTGCCACGCTACCACAAGGCCGAGGATATAGTCGTCCAGAACCTGCTCATGCGCAGCTTCGGCGGCTGCGGCGTCGCACCCTCCGGCACCTATCACGCCGAGGTCGCGACCACCACCCTCCCCCTGGAAGGAGCCACGAAAGCCGACGCCGTGGACCTCCTGCCCGGGCTCATAGAGAGGTACACGCCAAAGTAGCTACCGGCCCCCAGCAGTCAGAGGCTATGGCCTGCGGCGACGAGCCACTCGACGATACCCAACTTCGAGCGTTCGAGGCGTTCCACGACTAGGCCCGCATCCTCGACGTGCCGCAGAGGCGCGCACAGGAGATGGTCGTTTTCGAGGAGTATGAGAGAGCGGGTTGAGGATGCCCTGCAAAACGCGCACGGGGAGGATAGGGTGCGGACGTGCTCTAATAGGAACAACCATCCGCCTAGGAGCAACCATCCGCCAGGTCGCAAGTCCCTCGTTGCCTCGGCTACGGCCAACGATCGTCGGGGATGGTGCAGAGCGCGAGCGCCGCGACCACCGCGTCGAAGGAGGGGTCCGTGAAAGGGAGGTCCTGGGCGTTGCCGACGCGTAGATCTACCTAGATGCCGCTCTCGCGTTCGGCGGCGGGCGATCTCGAGCATCTTTGGGCTCAATTCGACGCCGGTGAGACGTACGTCGGCGGGATAGAAGTGGAGATCCCGGCCGCTGCCGACAGCTATCTCCAACACCTCGCCATGCGCCCGCGAGCAGGCTCACTCCCGTCCAGCCCCGAAGAGTACCCTTTCGAAAAGGGCGATGAGCCGGTCGTAGCTCTCGGCCCTCTGCTCGTAGTGCCGCCGTACACACCCCGTCCTGTCTCTGTTCACGCTCACCTAGGAGCCGGTCTTTCGTCGAGCCGGAGACCGAGGACGACGAGATCCCGCTCTACGCCATCGAGCTCCGCTACCCTCGGAAAGCGCGCCCAGGGCTCGAAGCCGAATATCCTGAACAGTTCGAGGCTCGGCTCGTTGTGGGCAAAGGCACCCGCGATCAGGGTCTTCAGGCCCAGAGCCGGGGCGCAGCGTATGGCCTCAGCGAGCAGGTGTTGTCCGATCCCTTTTCGGCGATGCTCTGCTGCTACGTAGACGCTGACCTCCGCGGTCGTGTGGTAGGCGGGCCGTTTGCGGAAAGGCTCACAGCTGAACCAGCCGGCAATCTCCCCGTCCACCTCTGCAATCCAGATCGGGTGATTCTCCGGGTCGTGCTCGCGGAACCAGGCGCGGCGGCTCTCGACGGAGACCGGCTCGGTGTCGGCGGTGACCATGCGGCTCGGGACGGTGGAGTTGTAGATCTCCACAATGACCGGCAGATCCGCCTCGTCCGCGTCGCGCAAGTTCACGCTGTCTTCCCTCTCGTCCTATCGGAAGAGTTCGGCGAGCCTTCTCAAAGAACACCGCTTGCCCTCCTGACAATCTTGCGCGCAGCCGCGAGCCAAAGCGCATACCCTCTGAGGATTCGTCCCTACAGCATCAGCGGCGCGATCAGGGTGAAGACTCCGTAGATCGTGAAGCTGAGCGCCAGCGTCAGGACACCGTAGCCCATGATGTCGCGAATGCCCAAGCCAACGATCCCCAAAATCGGGAGCGCCCAGAACGGCTGGATCATGTTGGCCGTCCCTTCACCCCAGGCGACGGCCATCGCCGTCAGCCCCTGGTCCACCCCAAGCGCCTCTGCGGCAGGGACCATAACAGGCCCCTGCACGACCCAGTGCCCACCGCCAGACGGGATAAAGAGGCTGATGATGTTGGAGGAGACGAAGGTCCAGAAAGCGAAGGTGTACTCGTTCGAGAACGAAAGGAACCAGTCGGCGATAACGCCGGCCAGGGCCACGCCGCCGACCGAGAGGGTCATGAGACCCTGGATGCCGCCGTAGAACGGGTACTGCAAAGCAATAGGCCCGATGGCGTAGGCGCTGCCGGTGAACGTTCGCACGTAGCGTATCGGGGTCCAGTGCAGGATCAGGCCGATCGCGAGGAAGAGCGCGATGACAGCGTTGAAGTCGAAGTTGAACGTGCCCGCCACGATCGCGCTCACGAAGTAGGCGAAGATGGCCCCGGCGACAATGAGGTTAAGCGGCCAGAAACGCTCAAGCTTACCGGCCGGCGTATCGGGACTCTCCACCTCGCCTTCCTCGTCCTCCTGCTCCAGAAGCTCGCGGTCCACCTTGCGCATCTGGTCGGGTCTATTAGGCATCATCCACCAGTACAGCGGGACCAGAAGCATGATGATGAGGATAGCAGGGGCTATGTTCCACCAGGTGAAGATGGTCTGGCCGAACCCCAGCACCTGACCCGTCTGCTGCTCGGTTATGTTTGCCGAACTACCCGGCGTCGAGACGGCGAGCGCGATGGAAGACGAGAGCCCGCTCGCCCACACGATAAACCCGGCGTATCCGGCAGAGACGAGGATCGCGTAGTCTACGTTCTCCAGGCGCTTCCCTATAAAACGGGCCATGATCGCAGCGACCACGAGCCCGAAGCCCCAGTTGATCAGGCTGGCTATCGAGGCGACGACCACCGTCAACGCCAGCGCCTGCCCCTGGTTTCTCGGCTTCGACGCCAGCCAGTCCAGAAAGCGCGAGACCAACGGGGACTGCGCCACTACGTAGCCGGTCAGGAGTATGAGCGCCATCTGCAACGCGAAGGTCAGTATGCCCCACAGGCCACGGTACCAGGCCCCGATCAGTTCGAGGACGTTCGGAGTGACGAAGATTGCGGCTAACAGGTACGTGATCAGGGTGAGCACGATAGCGAACAGGAAGGCGTCCGGCAGAAACCGCTCGGCCAACCCAACGAAGAACCTCACGACCCGGTTCCCTCCACCGGCAGCCTCCGGCCTGCTTATCCTTTCTTGCACGTTTCCTCCTTAAAAATTCGCCGACACACTGTACGTATCCGAATCTCCCGGGTTCACCGCCGCCAAGCCGGAAAGCTCGCGGACCTCAAGCCTCGTACCTCCTGGCGAGCTCGGCGAAGTCGTCGAGGGAATCGGGATTGCTCAGGGAGTCTCTGCTGGCCGCTTCTTCGGGCGGAGTCCCCAAGAGTATCTTCTTTACGGGCACCTCGAGCTTCTTGCCGTTAAGGGTGCGGGGAACGTCTGGGACGGAGAGGATCTCGTCCGGCACGTGGCGCGGAGAGGTGGTGTCGCGGATACTCTTCTTGATCCTGTCCACGAGGTCGTCGTCGAGCTCGGCGTCTTCTTCGAGGACCACGAAGAGCGGCATGTAGTCCTCCCCGTCCCTCTGAATGTCCACGACGAGGCTGTCGGCGACTTCGGGAACGGCCTCGACGGCGCGGTAGATCTCGCTGGTCCCCATCCTCACGCCGCCGCGGTTTATCGTAGAGTCAGAGCGACCGTAGATCACGGCGGAGCCTTCGGGCTTTATCTTGATCCAATCCCCGTGCCGCCACACGCCCGGAAACACGTCGAAGTAGCTCTCCCTGAGCCGCTCGCCGTCCGGATCGTTCCACAGGTAAAGTGGCATAGAAGGCATCGGCTCAGTGATGACCAGCTCCCCCACCTCGTCCACGAGCGAGTTGCCCTCCTCGTCGAAGGCCTCGGCCTTCGCCCCCAACGAGCGGCACTGGAGCTCTCCGCTCTTGACCGGAAGCAGGGGGCATCCTCCCACGAACGCCGTGCAGAGGTCGGTGCCGCCGCTCGTCGAGAAGAGCCAGAGGTCCTCTTTCACGCTCTCGTAGACCCAGTCGAAGCCTTCGGGCGGGAGCGGCGAGCCGGTCGAGCCCATGCTCTTCAAGGCTGAGAGGTCGAAGTCGCGGCCGGGATCAATGCCGGCGTTCATGCACGCGGTCAGGTAGCCGGCGCTCGTCCCGAAACAGGTCATGCCCGTCTCATGGGCGAACTCCCAGAGGGCGTTCATGTCCGGGTAGCCGGGATTGCCATCGTAGGTGAGGATGGTCGAGCCGACCAGGAGCCCGCTCACCACGACGTTCCACATCATCCAGCCCGTCGTGGTGAACCAGAAGAACTTATCCTCGGGTCTCAGGTCTATGTGCAGGTGAACTTTTTTCAGGTGCTCCAGCAGTATCCCGCCGTGCCCCTGCACGATGGCCTTAGGGAGCCCCGTCGTTCCCGACGAGTACAACACCCAGAGCGGGTGGTCGAACGAGACCTGCTCGAAACGGAGCTCCGCCCCCTCGTTCTCGGAGAGTAGCTCGTCCCAGAAGACTACGTTATCGAGACCGCTCGCGTCCGGCTCCTCCGCGAGGTACGGCAGGACGACGGTCTTCTCCAGCGTCGGCATCTCCTCCTGGAGCTTCGCCACCACTTCGGTACGGTCGTAGTCCTTGCCGCCGTAGCGGTAGCCATCCACCGCGAAGAGCACCTTCGGCTCTATCTGCGCGAAGCGGTCCACCACGCTGCCCAGGCCGAAGTCCGGCGAGCAGCTGGACCAGACGGCCCCCAGGGACGCGCAGGCCAGAAAGGCCACGAGAGCCTCCGCCATGTTCGGCAAGTAGGCCACGACCCGGTCGCCGCGTTCGACGCCGAGCTCTTCGAGGCCCGCCGCCAGGGCGCCGACCTTCTCTTGCAGCTCCCGCCAGGTCACCGTTCCGAGCGGTCTGATCTCCGACTGGTGTAACACCGCCGGCTCGTCGAGGCGGTCGCCGGCGTTGCGGAAGACGTGCTCGGCGTAGTTGAGTTCGGCTCCCTCAAACCACTTGTAGCCGGGCATCTCGCGGCTGTTGAGCACCCGCGTGTACGGCTCCGAGGCCTTCACGTCGAAGTACTCCCAGATCGACGCCCAGAACTCCTCGACCTCGGTCACAGACCACTCCCACAGCTCCCCGTAGTCGCTAAAAGAGCGGTCTTTCTCCCTCTCCAACCACTCCATGTAGCGAGAGATGTTCGCGTTCTCTTTAAGCTCTTCAGAGGGCTCCCAGAGCAGGGTCCCTTCGGCTGCTTCGGTCATACTTACTCCTTTCGGTTCTGCCAGTTCGTAGAGCATGCTCGCATCAGACAGCCACCGCGCCGCCGTCTATGCTCAGGGACGCGCCGTTGATGAACGAGGCCTCTGGCGCACAGAGAAAGGCGGCCAGCTCGGCGACCTCCTCTGGTTCGATGAGGCGTTTGATCGCGGGCTTCTCAAGCATGACCTTCTCGACCACTTCGTCCTCGGAGATTCCACGCGTACGGGCCTGATCAGGGATCTGCCCCTCGACGAGCGGCGTCCTCACGTAGGCCGGGCAGATACAGTTGGACGTTACGCCTTTGGGTCCTCCTTCTAAAGCCACGACCTTCGAGAGACCTTCCAGACTATGCTTGGCGGAGACGTAGGCCGCTTTGAACGGCGAGGCGCGCAGCCCAAGTACGGAGGATATGTTGATCACACGCCCCCACCCCTTCTCGTACATGCCTGGCAACGCTGTCCGCACGATCCTGAAAGGCGCCTCCAGCATGACCCGCAATATCATCGAGAACCGCTCGGGCGGAAAGTCTTCTATGGCGGCAACGTGCTGCACCCCCGCGTTGTTCACCACGACGTCCGCCTCGACCCGCAAGGAGTCGAGCACCCCGTAGTCGGAGAGATCCGCCTGCATCGCCTCGCCGCCGATCTCGTTGGCGACCTTGCGAGCAGCGTCGCCGTTCAGGTCGAGCACGGTGACGGCGACGCCCGCCCGGGCCAGCCGCTGGGCGCAAGCCCGCCCGATCCCGCTCGCGGCCCCGGTGACCAAGGCGCTGCGCCCGGTCAGGTCCAACCGGACGGTCGAAGCTCCCGGCACTACGGAAGACTCACCCATGATTCTCTCCCACTCGAAACAGCTACTAATCCCTACCCAAGACCTTTCCCGGATCCGGTCCTGTAAAAACATGATCCAAGGTCTACGGGGTACGCGAAGGTAACGCACCGTAAGCCCGCACACGACCTACGTTCGCGGGGCCTCTCTAGCAAGCTCCTCAGCGGCGGCCTCGCCCGAGACCTTGCCAAGGACCGTGGCCGCCAGAAGCCCATTGCCGCTGGAGTAGCCTTTGTAGCCCTTTCCACTTATCCCCACCGCTGTTCCGCCACCCGCATAGAGCCCGGGGATGGGCGAACCGTCGGGGCGGAGCACCCGGGCGCGGGAGTCCACCTTCAGGCCGCCCTGCGTGTGGAAGAGCGCCCCGCGCACGTGGATACCGTAGAAAGGAGGTTCAAGCGGTCCTTCTCCGAACTTCTCGCGCCCAAAGGGGTCTGACACCTCGCCCCGGATGGAGCGGTCGGTCTCTTCGACGGTCTCCACCAGCACGGCGGCGAGCAGCCCGAAGGTTTCGGCCAGGTCCTCCAAAGTCTCGGAGCGCACGACTTTGCCGGCCTCTACGACTTCATCGAAGCGCGTCCCTCGAGAAGCCTCGTACACTTCCTCATCAAAGATCTCCCAAGCTTCCCCTCCGGGTTGGGCCATCACGGCCCCTGCATACTCCGAGTACCCGACCGTTTCGTCGCCGAAGCGTTCGCCATTGCGGTTGACAAGAATCGCACCGTTCACGATGACACCCCAGGTCACGAGCGGCCCGTCGGGAGCGGCGACGGAGGCGTGGCCCTGGTAGGAGCCCATGTGCTCGGTAGCAGCGCCGAGTGACATCCCCCACCTGATGCCTTCGCCGGTGTTGTTAGGCGAGCCGTAGTAAAGAGCCGTGACGGCCTCCGAGCCTAGATACTCCTCGACCATCTCCCGGTTTCCCCCAAAGCCGTTGAGCGCCAGGATCACGGCTCCGGCGGCGACGGTGCCTTCCGCGGTCTCGACGCCTGAGACACGCTTCCCACCGCACACGAGAGCGTCCACCGGGGTATTCTTGAGAAGCTCTATCCCGGGCTCATTCTTCACCGTGCGTTCGAGCTGGGCCGCGAGCTCGCTGCCGTAATGGGTCTTCGGGCCGTGCATCCGCAGGCGACTCTGGCCGGGGTAGAGGAAGTCAGTGTAGCAGACCATTTCACAGCCCGCTTCGTCGGCGAGCCACTCGACGAGCGAGGCCGATCCTTCGCAGAGCAGGCGGGTTAGCTCCGGATCGCTCTCGTAGTTGTTCTTCTCGAATATGTCCTTCGCCATCAGTTCGGGGGTATCGTCGAGGATGCCGGCCTCCCTCTGGAAGCGAGTGCCGGCGGCGGGGATCAGGCCCGTCGAGCGCACCGTGTTGCCGGCTGGCTCCGCCCCTTTTTCGAGGACGAGCACCTCGACGCCGCGCTTCGCCGCGGCGATCGCCGCCACCATCCCACACGCGCCGGCACCGACGACGATCAGGGGAGGGCCGTCCGTCGGGCGCGGTCCTTCCCGCGAACCCTCTGCCATTGCGCTTTAAGGGGTGGTAAGCGGTTGCTCGGTGGTCAGGGGACGCTTGAGGTAGGCGCCTTTGGGCTCTCCGACGGCCTCGCCTTCGGCGAAGGCGATCTGCCCGCGCAGGATGGTGCGGACCGGCCAGCCAGTGAGCTCCATCCCCTCGAACGGGGTGTGATCTTGAGCCGAGAGGAGCCGTTCGGTCGTTACCGGATAGGTCTGGTCCATGTCCACTATCGTGAGATCCGCGTCGGCTCCTACCGCGATGGCGCCCTTGCGCGGGGCGAGGCCGTAGGCGCGGGCGGGGTTCGTGGCGACGAGGTCCACGATCCGCTCGAAGGAGAGGCCACGTCTGGGGCCCTCGGTGAGCATGAACGGGTAGACGAGGGCGGTGCCGCCGAAGCCAGGCAACGCCTGCCAGAGGTCACCCTCTTTGTGCTCCTCCGAGCAGCAGGCGTGATCGGAGCAGACCCAGTCTATCTCACCGCGTACTACCCCCCGCCAGAGCGCGTCCACGTCGCTCTGAGCCCTTATCGGCGGGTTGACCTTGCCGCGCTGGTCGTTGTAGCTCTCGTAGGTGAGCGCGAGATGGTGCAGCGTAGTCTCAAGGCGGGCATCGAGATCCGGGTGCTGCCGCTTGAGGTCCAAAGCCGCTTCAAGCGCCTCTTCACTGGAGAGGTGGAGGAGGTTTATTGGGCAGCGCGTGTGCCCCGCCAGAACGGCGACCTCCGCGACGGCGAGGTGTTCGGTGAGGGTCGGGCGCGAGGCGCTGTAGGCCTCGAGTCCGATGAGGGTTCCGTCCTGCCTGACCCGCTCGCTGAAGACCCGGATCAGCTCGGGTTGCTCGCAGTGGATGGAGAGCGAGAAACGCGAGCCGTCCTCACGGGTCCCCTGCACCCTCGCCACCTGTTCCATGATCTCGAACAGGTGCCCGAGGTCGTATTCCTCGCTCATGGTGTAGCTTTCGGCGTCACTCGATGACCCGGAGAGGTCTAGGCCTTTGTAGAACATGTAGTACTTGAAGGAGGCAACGCCCTCTTCGGCCACGAGACGCTCAATCTCACCTATCTGATCCCGCGTCATCGGCGCCAAATGGTAACCGTAATCCACGTACGAGTGGCCGTTCGTCGCTTCCAGAACCTCCGGGAAGATCTCCGCGTACGGTCCACTCTTGCCCAGGTAGTGGCTCCCCGTCCTGAAGTAGCTGACGACGCTCGTCACCCCGCCGGCCAGAGACGAGAGCGTCTCGCTCTTCGCGTCCTCCGTCATGTCGCGGTAGATACCGAGGTGGAAATGGCAATCTACCGCACCGGGGAGCACCAGCTTGCCTTCGGCGTCTACAACCTCATCGGCGTCGCCCGGAGAGAACCCCTCCCCTACCGCCGAGATCCTGCCATCCTTTATCCCCACGTCCGCCTGGACCACACCCCTGCCCGGCAAGACGGCGTGCCCGTTCAAAACCACGACGTCGAATCGACCCATCCTCAACCTCTTCCCCTCTTGCACCTCACCCCACAAAGCGACCGTTCGCATCGTGTTCCTCCCAGAGGAACACGATGCGCGCGTTACGCAAGAAACGTAGCACGGTCCGAGGATGCCTGTCAACGTCCTTGCGTGAGGTTTGTGGTTCGGGCAAGATAAGTTGGGAGGACGTAGCGAGATGAGGGATGATGTCGTTTCTACCAGAGGAACAAAAGGAGACCGGAGCTCGGCGTCGGGGACGGTTTCGGCGGACCGGGTGGCTGATGTGTTGCTGACGTTTGCGGGCACTGGGGGGTCGTTGGGAGTCAGCGAGATCTCGCGCCGCCTGGGCTTGAGCAAGGCGGTGGTCTACAGGATACTGCGCTCGCTCGTCTCGCGTCGTCTGCTCTCCGCGGACGAAGCTGGCGGTGGGAGGTATCGTCTCGGGCCGGCGGCAGCCACTCTGGGCGCTCGCGCTTTGAGGGACCTCGACCTCAGGGAGACTGCCCTCCCCGTCCTCCGGCGTCTGCAGCACGAGTCGGGGGAGACCGCGACCGTTTCGGAGCTCGTGGGCGTGTCTCGGGTGTATCTGGATCAGGTCTCCAGCCTCAAGGAGATAAAGATGACCGTCGAGATCGGACGCCCCTTTCCGTTGCACGCCGGGGCGTCGAGCCGGACGATCCTCGCCTTCGCCTCGCCCGACCTGAGGACCCAGATCCTCGACGGCCCGCTGGAGGCGCTGACGCCGAAGACCATCGTGGACCGCGCGGAGCTCGAGGCGAAGCTCGCCCGCAACACGCGGGAAGGAGTGGCCGCCTCTTTCGGCGAACGCCAGCCGGGCGCCGCCTCGGTCGCCGCGCCGTTGCTTGCGGCGGACGGGCACGCCATCGGGTCCATCAGCGTGTGCGGGCCCGCGGACCGGTTCGGAGAAGAGACAGTCCGGCGCCTGAAACCCCTCGTGCGTGACGCGGCGCGCGAGGTCTCGCGCGAGCTGGGGTGGGAGGAGAGGGGAGATGGAGGTGGCTGAATGCAAACCCCTCGAAGGCGTCAAGGTAATAGACGCGGCGACGCTCTTCGCCGGCCCGCTCGCCGCGACGATTTTGGGGGACTTCGGGGCCGAGGTCCTGAAGGTCGAGCACCCCAAAGGAGACCCGTCGCGCTCGCACGGGTACGCGAAGGATGGAATCGGGCTGTGGTGGAAGATGCTTGGCCGGAACAAGAGGGCCGTGACCCTGAGCATGAGCACGACGGAGGGCGCCGAGATCTTCAGGAAGCTCGTCCGCGACGCCGACGTCGTGATCGAGAGCTTCAGGCCCGGAACCTTGGAACGGTGGGGCCTGAGCTACGAGGAGCTTAGCCGGGAGAACCCTGGCCTCGTGCTCGCTCGCGTCACCGGCTTCGGGCAGTTCGGCCCGTACAGCAACCGTCCCGGCTTCGGGACCATCGCCGAGTCTATGAGTGGCTTCGCCCACGTCACCGGCCAGCCCAGCGGGCCACCGACGCTCCCGCCGTTCGGCCTCGCCGACGGCATCGCCGCACTCGCGACGGCATGCGCCGTATTGATGGCGCTGCGCGCCCGCGACGACGCCGGCAAAGGACAGGTGGTGGATCTGGCGATCATCGAACCGATCTTCACCGTGCTCGGCCCCCAACCGATAGCCTACGACCAGCTCGGGGTGATACAGGAGCGGACCGGCAACCGCTCCAACAACAACGCGCCGCGCAACACCTACCAGACAAAAGATGGCAAGTGGGTCGCCATCTCGACGAGCGCCCAGAACATCGCCGAGCGGGTTATGCGACTCGTCGGGAGGCCAGAGTTCATAGAAGAACCGTGGTTCCAGAAGGGTTCCCAGCGGGCCAAGCACGCCGACGAGCTCGACGAAGCCGTACAGCGTTGGATCTCCGAGCGCACCACGGAAGAGGTCGTCGAGGCTTTCGAGGAGGCGAACGCCGCCATCACCCCCATCTATAACATCGAAGACATCATGCAAGATCCCCAATACCAGGCGCTCGACTCCATCATCACCGTGAACGATCCCGAGCTCGGCCCCATAAAGATGCAGAACGTCCTCTTTCGCCTCTCGGAGACACCCGGCGAGGTTAAGTGGTCCGGTCCCCAACTCGGCGAGCACAATGAGGAGGTCTACAGGGAGCTTGGGATAGACAAGGAGCGATTGGAGAAGCTGAAAGCGGAGGGCGTGGTGTGAAGGTCCCAGACCCACCCATCCGAAGCTACCTCTACGTGCCCGGCAGTACTCCCCGCCGCATAGAGAACGCCCTCGCCTCCGAGGCCGATGCCGTGGTACTAGACCTCGAAGACGCCGTCGCCCCGAACCGCAAAGAAGAGGCCCGCGAGACGGTCGCCGGCTTTCTCCGCTCCGGAGACGAAAAGCCGATCTTCGTCCGGGTCAACGTCCCTGGCTCGGCGCTCGCCGAGCAGGACATCGAGGCAGTCGCGGAGCCAAACCTCGCCGGGCTCCGGCTCCCAAAGACGGAATCGGCGGAGGCCGTGCGCCGCGTGGCGAAGCGACTGGAGGATTTGGGGTGCGAGGCCGGAATTCAGTGCCTCATCGAGTCGGCTTTGGGGCTGGAGCTCGTCTTCGAGATAGCGCGCGCCCACGAGAGGGTCGTGGGCATGAGCCTCGGGGAGGCGGATCTCGCCGCCGACCTCGGCGTCCGCGACGATGTGGGGCTCCTCTACGCCCGCTCGCGGCTGGTGGTCGCCACGAGGGCCGCCGGGCTGCCGGGACCGGTGCAGAGCGTGTACACGAACGTGCGCGATGAGGAAGGGCTCAGGCGCTCCACCGAGGAGGGCAAGAACCAGGGGTTCGTGGGACGCTCGGCGATCCACCCGAACCAGCTCTCGACGATAAACGAGGTCTTTACGCCCACGGAGAGTGAGGTCGCCGAGGCGGAGGACCTCCTCGCCCGGCTGGAAGAGTCCGCCGGTGCCGGCACCGGCGCCTTAGCCCTGGAGGATGGCAGGTTCGTGGACGAGGCCGTGGTCGGGTCGGCGCGTCTCACGCTCGCCCTCGCCCGCCGCGACCGGGAAGAGGCCTCGTGAGCAGGCTGCTGGAAGCATTGGCGTCGGTAGCGGGGGTCTATGACCTGGCACAGCCGCTCTCGACCGAGACGCCCCACTCGCCCAACCATCCCCCCTTTCGCATGTCGCTCATGCGCCGTCACGGGGACATGGTACGTGAGGACGGCAGTTCCGCCGCGAACGAGATGTTCGTCACCGGCGGCCACACCGGCACCCATGTAGATGCTCTGGCTCACGTCTCCTACAAGGGGAAGCTTTACGACGACGTTTCAGCCGAAGATGCGCAGCGCGGCGGTCGTTTCAAGAAACATGGCGTGGACATGATGGAGCCGGTGGTCTGCCGCGGCGTGCTCCTCGACGTCGCGGGCCTGCAGGGTGCGGACGTGCTCCCCGGCGGGTACGGCATTACCGAAGATGATTTGGCGGCAGCGGCGGAGAAAGCCAGAGTAGAGGTGCGCCTCGGGGACGTCGTCCTCGTACGCTCCGGCTGGTCCCGCAACTTCGACGACGCGGAGGCTTTCCTGGGTCACGAGAGCGGGGTGCCGGGTCCAACCGAGGAGGCGGCGCGTTGGCTCGCCGAGAGGGGCGTGCGGGCGACGGGCGCTGAGACGATAGCGTACGAGCAGATAAAGCCCGAGGTCGGGCACGCGCTGCTGCCCGTACACCGCTTGCTCCTCGTAGAGTACGGGGTCCACATCATTGAGGTGATGAACCTCTCGGAGATCGCGGCGGCGGGCGTTCACGAGTTCGTGTTCGTCCTGGCTCCGCTCAAGATCGTGGGCGGCACCGGCTCGCCGGTGCGCCCGCTGGCGGTGGTGGAACGGTGACGCCCGAGACGACCGTGCTGCAAGAGGTCTCCCGATTCGCCGCCGGGGTGCGAGATGGCAAGGTCGAAGACAGCATCCTGCAGGACGCGCGGCGGCGGGTGATGGACATAATCGGCATAGCGCTCGCGGCGAGCGGGATGGAACCCACCCGGGTCGTCCGCGCAGTGGTCGAGAGCTGGGGCGGCGAAGGGCAGGCAAGCATTATCGGAAGCGACGACAGGTGCCCGGCTGCGAGCGTCGCACTAGTGAACGGCACTCTGGCGCACGCGCTCGACTACGACGACACGCACCTTCCGTCCGTCTTGCATCCGAGCGCGGCGGTAGTACCGGCGGCGCTTGCGGCGGCTGAGGCTTCTGGGGCCTCCGGTAGAGATCTCCTCACCGCCGCCGCCGCCGGGGACGAGCTGGCGGTGCGGGTTGGGATGACCGGCTACGACGAGGAGTTGGGTAACTCGGTCTTCTTCGAGAAGGGCCTGCACGCGACCTCTATCGCCGGCACTTTGGGTGGCGCTCTCGCGGCGGCCATGCTCTTCGGACTCGATGAGGAGGGAATCGGGCACGCCGTCGCAATCTCGGCCAGCATGGGCGCGGGGCTCATCGAAGCGAACCGCACCGGGGGAACGGTAAAGCCCGTCCACTGCGGCTGGGCAGCCCACGCCGCCATCACTGCCGCCGAGCTCGCCCGGCACGGCCTCACCGGACCTCCGACCGTCTTCGAGGGCCGGTTCGGTTTCTTGCAAGCCTATCTCGGCGATGAGGCGGACGTCGAGGCTCTTACGAGGGGCCTGGGTGAGGAGTGGGAGCTGCCGCGGGTCTTCTTCAAGCCTTACCCGGCCAATCACTTCACCCACGCCGGCATAGACGCAGCGATACGTCTGCGAGAGGAAGGGCTCGATGTCGGGGATATAGAAGAGATAGAGCTCGGCGCCGCGACGCCCACCCTGCGCACTATCGCCGAGCCCGAAGAGGAGAAGGCGAAGCCGAAGACGGGCTACGCGGCGAAGTTCAGTGGCCCGTTCACCGTCGCCACCGCGCTGTTGGGTGGTGGCGGTCTGGGCGTCTCTCTGGACGACTTCACCGACGAGGCCGTGAAGGACCGCGTCAAGCTCGACCTTGCCTCCCGCGTCCGGTGCGTCACCGACGAGAAGTGCGACCGCATCTTCCCAAACCAGTTTCCTGCGGTGTTGCGGGTCTGGCTAAAGAGCGGCGAGGAGCGGGAGGCGCGCGTCTCCCACAACCGCGGCGGGCCGGAGAACCCCCTCTCCAACGAGGAGCTCGAGACCAAGTTTCGCACCAACGCCGGGCAGGTCTTGCCGGTGGGGCAGGTAGAAGAACTGGAAGAGGTGCTGCGGTCTCTCGCGGAGGCAGAGATGGTCGATGACATGATAAAGCTCGCGTGCATCGGTGAGGAGGAGCGGAGGCAGCCGGCCTAGGGCCGTCACGGCCTGCTTCCGCAAAAGGGCCGGGCGAGGCCGGCGGATAGGAGGAGAGAGTGGAAGCTTTAGGTGGAGAGCGAATGGGGGAGCGCACCTCGCTCCGGCAGGTGGTCACGGCGAGCCTCATCGGCAGCGTCATCGAGTGGTACGACTTCTTCATCTACGGGACGGCGGCGGCCCTGATATTTGGCCAGCTCTTCTTTCCCGGGTCCGACCCGCTCATCGGCACTCTGTATGCCTTCGGGACCTACGCGGTCGGCTTTATCGCCCGTCCCATAGGCGGCGTCTTCTGCGGCCACTACGGGGATAAGATCGGACGAAAGTCCATGCTGGTGATGACCCTGCTCGTCATGGGGGTAGCCACGGCCCTCGTGGGTCTCTTGCCGACCTATGAAAGCATAGGAATCCTCGCCCCTATACTGCTCGTCATCCTGCGCCTCTTGCAGGGCTTCGCCGTTGGGGGCGAGTGGGGTGGGGCAACGCTAATGACCGTCGAGTACGCCCCGCCCGGCAGGCGCGGCTTCTACGGGAGCTGGCCCGGCATGGGCATTCCGGCCGGGCTGGTGGTGGCGACGGCGGTCTTTACGGTCTTCTCGTCGCTGCCCCAAGAGCAGTTCCTCTCCTGGGGCTGGCGCGTACCGTTCCTCGTGAGCATAGTACTCGTCGCGGTCGGGCTCTTCGTTCGGCTCAGGATCCTCGAGACCCCGGCCTTTCGGCAGATGCAGGAGTCCGGGGGCGGCTCCCAGCTCCCCGTCGTGGACGTCTTCCGCAACCACTGGAAGAGCCTCTTGCTCACGATGGGGGCATTCTTCTTGCTCAACGGCGGCTTCTACGTCGTCGTGACCTTCATGCTCGCCTACGGTACGCAGACTCTCGGGGTGGACAACAGCACCATGCTCACCGGCGTCCTGATCGCGGGCACCGTCCAGATCTTCGCTATCGGCCTCTTCGCCGCGCTCTCGGACAAGGTCGGGCGCAGGCCCGTGTACCTCGGCGGCGCCATCTTCCTGCTCCTCTTCTCCTTCCCGTTCTTCTGGATGGTCAACACTGCCGCGCCGCCCCTGATCTGGCTGGCCATGAGCATCGCCATCGTCGCTTTGGGCGCGATGTACGGCCCCTCGGGCGCGTTCTTCTCGGAGCTCTTCGACACGAACGTGCGCTACTCGGGTGCTTCTTTGGGCTACCAGCTCGCTTCGGCTATCGCGGGAGGCTTCGCGCCGCTGATCGCGACCGCGCTGTTGAGCGGGTACGGCTATCCCGCGGTCGCCTTGTACATGATCGTCATGGCCCTCATAACCATCACCGCCGTCTACCTAGCCACCGAGACTTACCAGAGAGATATCGCCAGGAGAAGGAGCGACGAGGAACGCCCCGCTACCGGAGGCCAGGCCGTGAGCGGATAACACGCTCGGCCCCGGGAGGCTGGACCACGCGAAAAACCGCCAGGACCGTCAGCCTTTCTGGAGGGCCACCTCGACGAAGTGCAACCGGTCATTGCCTCAAAACATCTCGTCCCCGCCGAAGAAGGTCGGCGCCCCGAAGACGCCACGCTCGACGGCCTCGCCGGTCGCGCTCTTGAGAGCCTCTTTGGCCTCACCAGTCGTAGCGCTCTCCAGGACCTCCTCCGGATCGCGACCGATCCTGCGCGCCACTCCCGGATAGGCTCATCCTCGCCAACCTCCTCAAAGCTCTTTGGAGCCCCACCCTCCTCCCAATAGAGTACGAACGTCTCCCTTGTGAACGCTTCGAGGTCCCCCACTCCAGCTAGCGTCGCCCGCATGGTCTTCAAAGTGCGGAAAGGGAACGGCTCCGGGAACTGCATCGGCAGCCCGTAGTGCCCGGCCCAGCGGTGGATGTCCGGAGCTGGTAACGACCTTTGTTCTGTATCTCTATCGGGGCCTGCAGCTCGATCCTTGTAGACGCGCTTTACCCGACCATAAGCCAGGTACGAGCATGGGCTTACCAGATCATAGTAGAACTCTACCCGTTTCATCCCTACACCTCCTAAAAGTCATTTTAGGCAGCAAACGACACCCGAGCAAAAGAACGCCGCACAAATTTATAGAGCTCTCCGCTTGACAACCCATCGAGCCTCGGGTAGAGTCCCAGCTTGTCCACAAAGCGAATAGACAAAGTTTTAATAGGGAGGGTTAGTAATGGGCTTGAGGAGTTTGATCATTTTGGGCATCGTGGGGCTTATCGCCCAGTTGGTCGATGGGTCTTTGGGCATGGCTTACGGGGTCACGTCCACGACGTTGCTACTTACGGTGGGGATCGCACCGGCCGCTGCCTCGGCGGCGGTGCACCTGTCTGAGGTAGGCACCACGCTGGCGTCGGGGTTCTCGCACTGGAGGTTCGGTAACGTGGACTGGGGCAAGGTCGGCTGGATGGCCGTTCCGGGAGGCATTGGTGCCTTCCTCGGAGCGGTGGTCTTGAGCTCCATCTCGGCGGAGGCGGCCCAGCCGATCGTGGCGGTCTTCCTCTTCGGCCTCGGCGTCTACATCCTGGTCCGCTTCTCGTTCAAGGTGAGCAACTTGATCTCGGAGAGGCCCATCTCTAGGAAGTTCCTCTCCCCCCTCGGCCTCGTGGCGGGGTTCCTGGACGCGGCCGGCGGCGGGGGTTGGGGCCCCATCTCCACGCCGACCCTTCTCAGCAGCGGGCGTATGCAGCCGCGCAAGGTCGTGGGTACGGTGGACACGAGCGAGTTCGTCGTGGCCCTCTGCGCCAGCCTTGGGTTCTTGATCTCTTTGAGCGTCGCGGAGATACCGCTCGGCATCGTCGCCGCGCTCCTCATCGGCGGCGTCGTCGCCGCGCCTCTCGCGGCCTGGCTGGTGCGTCACCTGCACCCGCGGGTCCTGGGTACAGCGGTGGCAGGCGTAATCCTGCTTACCAACGCCCGCACTTTCCTTAAAGCCATCGGGATCGACCCGGGGGTCAACTACTTCGTCTACGCCGCTATCGTCGCGATCTGGCTGGTAGCCCTCTACTTCGCGCTCTCCTTTGCCCGCCGTGACTCGAGGCCTTTGATCGGTAGCGAGGCCAGCGCCTAGTAGCCGATCCGGTAACCGGGCGGGCGGGCCACCAGTCCCCGCCCGGCTATCCCCTTCCAGGAAGTCCACCGCACGGTAAGCACTCCCGTCCTTGCCCTCTGTTCTTAATAAAGTCTTTCTTTTCTAAACAAAATCTTCTCCAAACCCCTTGACAATCTTCCACCGTCCCGTTAAAGTCCAGCACGAATGTACACTAAATTAGTAGACAAAGATGATAAAGGAGGGGCAGCGATGATCGAGGCGAGCAATGCGGGCAGGGGGACGGCGGATCGTCCCAACGTGGTAGTGATCGTGGCGGACACGTTCCGTAGCGACCATTTGGGGGCGTACGGGAACCCGTTCATCAGCACGCCCCACCTGGACGAGTTTGCGCGCTCGTCGGCGGTGTTCGACAATCACGTGATCTCCTCCTTCCCCACCATGCCGGCGCGGGCGGATATCCTGACGGGGACGTTCTCGTACACGCATATGGGCTGGGAGCCGTTGCCGAGGCATCTGCTAACGCTGCCGGAGGTCCTCTCCAGGGCCGGTTACACGACGATGGGCGTCGTAGACACGCCGTTCTTCATCCGCAACGGCTTCGGTTACGACCGCGGCTTCGACGACTTCGTGTGGGTGCGCGGACAAGGTGACGACACCAGGCCGCACGAGCGGGCCGACGCACGCTCGACGTGGAGGAGCGAGGAAGATCGGATGGTGGCGCGCACGATAACGGAGGCCGAGCGGTGGCTGGAGCGGCACTACGACGAGCAGTTCTTCCTCTACGTGGACACCTGGGACCCGCACGAGCCCTGGGACGCGCCGGACTACTACACCGCCCGCTACAGGGAAGGCTACGCCGGGGAGCAGATCTACCCGGCCTACGGGGACTGGAAGGAGGCCGGGCTTACCGAAGACGACGTCGACCTCGGGCACGCCACCTACTGCGGCGAGGTTACGATGGTTGACTTCTGGATCGGACGCCTCCTCGCGAAGCTCGACGCCCTGGGCCTTAGGGAGAACACGCTGGTCTTCTTCACCTCCGACCACGGCTTCTATTTCGGGGAGCACGACTACTTCGGCAAGGCGGAGTGGGTGCACGAGCCGGAGGCGTCGGTCACGGCGGACTCGTCGGTGCCCGAGTGGCTGACCGAGTCCTGGCTGCTCACGGTCGAGCGGTCCCCACTGTACAAGGAGCTGACCAATGTGCCCCTGATGGTCCGTGGGCCCGGCCTGGAGCCCGGAAGGCACTGCGCGATGACGACCGCCCCGGACCTGGCGCCGACTATCCTGGAGCTCGTGGGGCTCGGCGGCCTGCCGACCACGATGACGGGCGATTCGTTCGGTGGCGTCCTCGCGGGGACGAAAGAAGAGCACCGGCCGTTCGTAGTCAGTTCCTGGCCGTTGTATTTGGCGGAGGGCGAGATCGTCACCGCCATAGATTCCAAGGCGCGCAGGATCGCCAACTACATGCCGCTCACCGTAACCACACGCGAGCGTTCCCTGATCCTGGGCGGCCCCGACGACGAGCCGGAACTCTACGACCTCACCGCCGACCCCGGCGAGCAGAACAATGTGTGGAGGGAGTTTGGCACCGAGGGCGAAGCACTCTGTGGGCACGCCCTCTCCTTCCTGGAGCGCGTCGGCACCCCCGAGGCATACCTTGCCCCCCGCCGCAAGACGCTCGAGAGGTGGTGGGAAGCCTTCAGAAAGAAAAGCGCCTGACCGTCTGCCCCTGGTCCAGATAAGCCGTCCCCAGGTATGTACACTACAAGCTTAAGAAGCGCACGGACGGTTTGGAGGAACCACATGGAGCAGAAGGAGCGCGGGTTTACGTTGTGGTTCACGGGGCTCTCGGGCGCCGGCAAGACTACCATCGCCGAGATAGTCGAGCACGAGCTGCGCGAGAGAGAGCGCCGGGTGGAGGTCCTCGACGGCGACATCGTGCGTACCAACCTCTCTAAGGGCCTGGGCTTCGGCCGCGACGACCGCAACATAAACGTTTTGCGCATCGGCTTCGTGGCAAACCTCCTTACCCGAAACGGTGTGGCTGTTATCGTCTCGGCCATCTCACCGTACAAGGAGGCCCGTGACCAGGTGCGGCGCAGGATCGTGGACTTCGTCGAGGTCTTCGTGGACGCGCCTTTGGAAGTGTGCGCCGAGCGGGACGTAAAGGGCCTCTACCAGAAAGCGTTCGCCGGAGAGATACCGCAGTTCACCGGCGTCTCGGACCCCTACGAGCCGCCCGCGGCCCCGGACCTCACCCTCAAGACCGACGAGGAGGAGCCGCAAGAGAGCGCCCGCAAGGTCATAGAGAAGCTGGAGTTCTTCGGATACCTCTGGACCCCGACCCAGGACACAGAGTACGACTGGAGCTCCCGTTAGGAGCTCGTTCAGCCCTTAGAGAGATCGACCTTGAGCTGGTGGCGGGCGGTGAAGAAGGAGCGGTATGAGAGCAGCCCGACCAAGATGGCCGCGATGGAGACGCTCCCGAGGAGCATGTAGAGCACCACTATCTGTAGACGGGCGGCCTCAAGTGGGTCCGCGCCGGCGATAATCATGCCGACCATCGCGCCGGGGAGGAAGATTATGCCCGTCGTCTTGGTGGAGTCTATTAGTGGAATCATGGCGTTCCGGAGCGCGGTTTTTAGTATTGGAGAGACGGCCTGGCGGCTGGTGGCGCCTAAAGCGAGGGCCGCCTCTACCTTGAGCCGCTGCTCCGCCACATCGTCCCGCACCCTGGCCAACGTGAGGCTCGCGGTGTTCATGGCGTTCCCGATGACCATCCCCCCGAGCGGTATCAGATACCGGGCCGTGGCCGGCACGATTCCGAGCAGTAGCAGCACGCCCAGAGTGGCTACCGCCGCCACCCCGATAGCCCCGGCCGCGACCGGAAAGGCGCGGAGCACACCTCTGGCCCGGCGGGCCGAGGTCCAAGCGGCGAACCCGACCATCCCCGCCAGGAGCAGCACGACCGCGACCAGGCTCTCCAGCCCGAAGATGTAATCTATCGCGTACCCTACGGCGGCGAGTTGCACGAACGAGCGGACCACAGCGATGCCGATGTCCTTCTCAAGGTCCAGCCTCTCGTAGAGGCTCAAAGCCACCGCTACGGCCACGAGCCCGAGAGTGAGCAGCGCCGAGCCTACCGTCTCTAAACCTTCCACGCTACAACCTTCCGGAGACGAACCGTTCCGCCTGCTCCCTGCCCTCACCGGAGAAGAACTCCTCCTTGCTCCACTCCCCCTCCGTTCGGCCCGCCGCCAGCAGGACGACGCGGTCCGCGACGCGCTCTACCTGATCCAGGGCATGGCTTACCAGCACTATCGTGAGACCCAGGCGATGGTTCAGCTCCCGGATGAGCTCCTCGACCTTGCGGCGAGCGGCCTCGTCCAGGGCGCTGGTCGGCTCATCCATGAGCAGCACCTCCGGCTCGAGGGCCAGGGCCCGGGCTATCGAGACCCGCTGCTGCTGGCCCACGGAGAGGGCCTGCAGGTCTCTGTCCTCGTAGGAAGCGTCGAGCCCCGCCATCTCCAGTAGCCGGGCCGCGTCGGCGCTTCGTCCGGCTAGGTACGCGCCGTAGAGAACCGCTTCCTCGACCGTTGCCCCGAAGAGCGCGGGGAGCTGGAAGACCATCCCTACCCGCCGCCGGAGGACGAGGGGGTTCATCTCGCTCGTGGGCGCCCCGTCCAGGTACACCTCCCCGTCGCTCGGCTCTATAAGGCGGTTTATAGCGCGGAGCAGGGTACTCTTGCCGGCCCCCGAAGGGCCTACGATAGAGGTGACCTTCCCCTCGGGAACGCCGGTGTTCACTCCCTTGAGGATCTCTACCCCGCCCGTTGTGTACCAGAGGCTGGAGACCTTGATCTTGAGACCCACGCTAGAGCACTTCCCGTCTCAGGTAGGCGTAGAGACCGTCATAGAGGGCATCGGTGTGATGAGTAAGAGCCTCGTCGTCGGAGAGGGCGAGTTGCATACCACGAATTATAGAGTCGAGGCCCTCTGACTCGGGGCGCCCGTACTTCTCGTCCATGAGATCGGCGTCGTGGACTACCTCGGCGATCTCCGCGAGTACGGGATCTCCGAGCTCGTACTCAACGAGGAACGTCTCGAAGGAGCAGGCGTCACCGTGATGGGAGAGCCGAGCCCCGGCCACGTCGAACAGCTCCGCGTCCCAGGGCGCCTCCGCCGGGTCCACGACGAAGAAAAACTCCGCCTTAGGATCTACGAAGCGACGGATCAGCCAGACGCAGGCCGTCCGGTCTACGTGGCAACCGCGTCGCGTCGCCCAGCGCACTAGCTACCCCCAGCACTCCCGAAACGTTCTTCCTCGGCGCCGCTCTTCAATACCTGCCGGACCTCGCGAAGGGCTGCGGCGGTTTCGCTTCTTAGGGGCGATCGGAAGTAGTCCCGGCGACGCTCGGCCCGAAACTCGCGCTCCAGCTTGCCGAGCTGCTCCAGGAGCAGGGCTTGGTCAGACTCGAGCGCGGCCTTGCGCCGGAGGCGATCGGAGGCCTCGATGAGTTTCTTGTATGCCGCCTCGTGGGAGGCGCGAAACTCCTCGACGAGGAACCTGTCCTCGGCTACGGTGTTCGGGAGGGCCTCCCAGAGGGTCGCCTCGCCACCGGCCTCCCGGATGCGAAGCTGGAGCCACTCGAGCTGTTCGCGGGTCACAGCGTCCTCTGGCAACACGGCGGCCCCGTCCTGGAGATAGATAGCACCCAGGACCTTTAACTTGCGCCAGACGGCGACCCGATGGCGGGAGGGATCGCGGGGGAGATGGTAGATCAGGATGAGCCACCGCGTCTTCCCCGCGTCACCTAGAGCAGCGTCCACACCATCCCTGCCAAGGCGCCGGCCGGCACCATCAGGTAGATCGGGACCTTGAACCGCTGCAACACCACGAACGAGATCACCGCGACTACCAGCGCGAAGACATCGAGCGAGGCAAGCCCCTCGGGGAACAGCACCCTGCTCGCGAAGAAAACGGCCAGGTTCGCGACCACGCCTACGACTGCCGCCGTGACCCCCACCAGCGCGGCCTGCAGGCGGCTGTTGTTCGCCAGGAGTTCGATGTACGGGGCGAGCAGGAAGATGAACAGGAAGCAGGGAAGGAAGGTAGTGTAGGTCGTGATCGCGGCGCCGAGTACTCCATAGAGCAGCGGATCGAAACTACCAGAATAGTTCCACGCACCAAGGAAACCGACGTATTGGGTTACCATTATTAGAGGGCCGGGCGTGGACTCGGCGAGCCCGAGCCCCTGCACCATCTGGTCCGCGGTGAGCCACCCGTACTGGTTTACCGCCACATCCGCGATATAGCTCAACACTGAGTACGCTCCTCCGAACGTCACGAAGGCCGCCCCCGTGAAGAAGAGGGCCTCCCGAAAGAGCACGTCCTCCCCCCCGCGCCACAAAAACACGCTCCCCACGGGCACGAACCATAGCATGAGGAACAACCCCAGGAGCCGCAGGTTGCGGCCCATTGAAGGGCGAGCGCCGGAGGGAGTCTTCTCTAAGACCGCTCCCTCTCCATCCGAACCAGACGACCCGTGTCCGCTTGCCCTGAAGGCGTCTGGAAGCAGGCGTCGCAAGAGGACCCCCGCCAAAGCAGCGGCCGCGACCACTAGGGGGAACGGCACGGAGAGGAAGTAGAGGGCCACGAAGGCGAGGACCGCGAAGGCCACGAGGGCGGAGTGGTGGAGGGTGCGCTTGCCGATGCGTAACACCGCCTCCACCACGATCGCGATCACGACGGGCTGAACTCCGTAGAGCAGGCCCGTGATAGCGGGCACCTCCGAGTAAGCCACCGAGAGATAGCTCAGCAACAACAGGACGAAGATCGACGGGATCACGAAGAACGAGCCCGCGACAACCCCGCCCAAAGTTCCGTGCAGCCTCCACCCGATATAGGTCGCGACCTGCTGGGCCTCGGGACCGGGGAGGAGCATGCAGAAGTTCAACGTCCGCAGGAACTGATCCTCCGAGACCCAGTGCTTCCTCTCGACCAACTCCCTGTGCATGATCGCAATCTGGCCAGCAGGCCCCCCAAAGTTAATAAACCCAAGCTTTACCCAAAACCAGAAAGCCTCCCGGAATCCGACTTCTTTGCTCTTCAGGGCCTCACCTTGCTCTCTCGATTCTTTTGAGGTCTTCACAGCCAGGTACAGTAACCGTGGTTACACTGAAGGTCAAGTGAGGGCTCGGAGTAGAACCTTCCGTAGGGGGATGGAGGTGGTTAGTTGAGGGAGCGGCAGGACAAGAGCAACTGATTCGCGAGTGTCTGGCGACGGATCAGATTCAAAAAGTCGACAAGCCAACCACTTTAATGATGTACCCAGGCTTCGGGGTCGCGGGTGAGTTCTTCGACCGAGGCGGGGAGCGAGCCTTCTACGAGGTCGGCCAAGGTTACGGTCTCGAGGACGGCGCGCAGGTTGGCACGGACGGCGATCCAGACCTCGGTGAGCGGCTTGGCGACGCCCTCGTACTCTACAGCCTCAGGGTACTCGCCCCGGATGTTAGCGAGCGGTCCTTCGACGGCCCGGATGATGTCGGCCAGCGTGATCTCCGTGGCGGGTTGGGCGAGCCAGTAGCCGCCCGCGGCGCCCCGCTGGGTGCGCACGATCCCGGAGTGCTTCAGATCCAGCAAGATATTCTCCATAAACTTCTTGGGTATCCGCTGCCTCTCGGAGATGCGCTCCCCCTTTAGCGGTCCCACGTCCTCGGCCGCCGCCTGCGCAAGCTCCGTCGCCGCCCGCAGCGCGTAATCCGCCCTCGCCGAGACCTGCAATGCTCTAAGCCCTCCCATCCCTACTGAATCCCGCCCTCTCGCTCCGGTCCGGCGCAGCTACCACGAACCAGTAAGAGCCGGTCAGGAGACCAGCGAACAAGACCATCGCCCCCGCGAACTGCACGTACTCGGACAAGCAGATTTCCCTTCATCGGTCAACGTCCCGCGTCCAAGGAATTCTACATACCGGGGAGAGCTTCGTCCTCTTCCCCGGAAGCAGTCTGATAAAACCTGTATCCCACCACGGACTTTGAGTCCCGAACCCCGCCAGGAGACTCCGGAGAGTGTTCCGCCAACTCGCGCAAGATGCTCCGGGAGATCACGAGCCGTTGTATCTCGCTGGTGCCT
>DATDKT010000152.1:0-9333 GCA_036519775.1 Rubrobacteraceae bacterium | reverse complement strand
CATGGCCAACGCTCACGAGCTCTATGCCGACCTGCGGGCGAAGGGGCCGGTCTCCCGCGTCCGCTTCGCTGGCGTCGCCGAGGAGGCGTCGGGTGAAGGGACAGAGGAGCAGCGCGGCTTCTTCGGGTCTCAGGAGGCCTTCTTCGTTACCCACTACGACGAGGTGATCAAGACCCTACTCGACGACCGCTTCGCGGTAGATCCCCGCTCGACGATGTCATCGGAACAGGTGGAGAAGCTGGAAGCCCGGACGCCGGAGGAGTTCCGGCTGTTCTCCCGAAGCATCATCTCGCTCGACCCGCCCGATCACACGCGGCTGCGCAAGCTGGTTCAACCGAGCTTCACGGGGCGGGGCATGGAAGCGTTGCGGGGGAGTATCCAACAGATCGTGGACGATCTCCTAGACGAGGCCGAGCGCGACGCCGCCGAACGCGGCGAGACGCCTCCCGACCGGCGGATGGATCTGATCGAGGCGTTCGCCTACCCGTTCCCGGTCACGGTCATCAGCGACATGCTCGGCATCCCGCGAGAGGACCGTGAAATGATCCGGGGGTGGACTGAGAACCTCCTGCGCGTCGACCGCCTCCGGGGCGGGGAGGCGGACGAGGAGACCCGGGCGGGACTACGCGAGTTCATCGACTATCTAAAGGCCCTCTTCGAGCATAAGCGCCAGACCCCGACCGACGACATGATCAGCCGGCTGGTCCACGTCGAGGAGGACGGCGATGTCCTCGACGAGGAGGAGATCCTCGCAACGGTCTTCCTCATGTTCCTCGCCGGGCACGTTACCACGGTGAACCTTATTGGCAACGGTGTAGTCGCCCTGCTGACCCACCCCGATCAGCTGGCGAAGCTCAAAGCGAATCCCGAGCAACTGGCCAGGGGGGTGGTCGAGGAGACGCTGCGCTACTGGGGGCCGGTAGACTTTATCGGTCGGCGCACCGCCAGGGAGGACGTCGAGGTGGGCGGGACTGTGATCCCAAAGGGGGAGCAGGCGACGGTCAGCCTGGCATCCGCCAACCGAGACCCCGAGCGGTTCGCAAACGCAGATGTCTTCGATATCTCTCGAGCTGATGCCAACCGGCACGTCGCCTTCGGTAAGGGCATTCACGTCTGCCTCGGGGCGCCGCTGGCGCGCGTCGAAGGGCAGGTCGCCTTCGCCACGTTGTTCCGACGGTACCCGGAGCTGCGGTTGGCGGTTCCTGACGAGGAGGTGGGCTGGAGCGGCAGCTTCCTGCGAGGGTTCGCGTGCCTGCCGATCCTGTTCTAGGAGCCGGCGGCCGCGAAAGGTTGCTGATACCCTACTATGTAATAGCCGCGCCGGGCGTTCAGTTAGAAGAACGCCTCTTGCGTCGACGTCTGTCCAGTTGAGTGCATCTGCACAACGAGCGAGACTGAGCTTGGGCGGTTCGGTGCGAGAACACGACCGGCTTCCACCTCTCCCCGCGAACTGGGCCCCGAAGGTTGCCTTCCTCAGACTCGGACGTTGACCTCGTAGGTCTTAGGCACCAGCCGCTCGTAAAGGAAACTTGACATCATGCTCATCTGCCCGATGTAGGAGGGGCTGGCCTCGCCCGCCTCAGCGTCGGCTTCCGTCTCCCAAAAAGAGACCATGACGCCCTCACCCGCGTTCGGGTTGGTCATCACCTGCAGCCCGTCGAAGCCCCGCCGCTCCCTTAAGATGGGCGCCACGCCTCGGGCGACGTCGACCACCTCAGCGCTCATGTCCGGCGGAAACCGGATGTTCACAACTCTCGCGTACATCGTTTGTCTCGTCCCATTTCCTCGGCGGGTCAGGCCCTCCTTACGGCTATCGTGTCAGATCCAGATGTCAGAGGTGACATCGCCCCCCGGGTAGCGCATCTCGTGCGCCCGAGCCGGGCCGGCGGGCTCAGCGCCGAAGTCGACGAAGAAGTCCTCGTTGACCTTCATGCCCCCCTGCTCGGTGTCGCAGTCGATCTGGAGCATGTAGGAGCCATCTTCAGCTATCTTCGGATAAAACTGATTGTCCCAACTGCTGTAGAGCGAGTTGGTCACGTAGAGCCGTTTTCCGTCAAGCGAGAGCTGCAGCATCTGCGGCCCACCGTCCAGCTTGCGCCCCGCCACTTCTTCGCTCTTCCCCAGCAGACCACCGCACCATACCTGTCCTGTGAGCCTGGGGTTCGAGGGGTCGCTTATATCGTATTGCCTGAGGTCGCCGTGCAGCCAGTTGGAGAAGTAGAGGAAGCGATCGTCCATCGAGATCAAGAGGTCCGTGATCAGGCCGGGCATAGGCATCGGCCACCCCTCCACCCCTTCCCCCGGAACGTCTATGACCTTCTCGACTCGCCAGCTCCCGTTCTCTTTGTGCCAGTGGAACATGTTGGAGCTAAGGGCGGCGCCCACGAACCCGTGGGTGCTCTCCGGGTCATGGTGCCACCGAACCTCGAGCGGGATCCACCCTTCCTCCCCGAGGTCGACGCTTTGGGCGATCTCGTGCTTCTCCCAGTCCCAGAAGTGGAGTTGTCTGCCGTACTTGCCCTCGGCAACGTCTTTGGGGTCGAAGCCGGCATTGTAGGTGTTGGGAGCGGCCCACTCGCTGCTGACCATGACGTTGTGACGTGGCTGGTACCAGAAGTCGTAGTTGAAACGCATGCCGTCCGTGCCGTTGTCCCAGCGCCCGGCGACGTTGAAGTCCTCGTCAAGCAGCAGGAAGCCCCCCGGTCCGTTGCCCTCGCCGTCGCCGACCATGGAGATCATCACGTGCCCGTCTGCCAGGCAGTGAACTGTGTGCGGGGCGGTGAGATTAGTCTTCTCCACCACCTCCTCGGGCTCTATTACCTTGTGGATCTTGGGCGCGCGCTCATCGGCGGTGTCGATTATGTGGATCCGACTCGATCGCTGCCCCGGAACTACCAAGAAGCGCCGCTCCTTACCTTCGTCTCCGTGGCAGGAGCTGCAGGCGTTCCATCCGAAGTGGTGCAACTCGTCCCCTACATTCGGCATGGTAGTGCGGTGAACGACTTGCGAGTAGGTCGCGGACTCCGGATCGACATCGACCGTGGCCAGATAGTCCGGCTCCCCCACGTCCGTCCCGACGTAGAGCGCCATGGTGTAGAGCACCTTCTCGCGCTCCGCCTTCTCCATGGCCTCCTTGGGCGAAGCGTAGCCCGGCCCGCAGGAGGCGTGGCCTTCGTGGTGGCCCTCGTTAGAATGGGCCATAGTTTTCGCTCCTTCCCTTATCCCGATAAAGTATGTCACGATTACAACATATGTGGGATTGCGACACAAGATAAGGTTTCTCGATACTCGATGCGATCTCCGAAGGGTGAGGACCCCATCACCTAGGCCAGCGCAAGCTCCATCTCAGGGGCTTCCTCGCCGGGCAGGACGCGGAATCTTAGAGCCGGAGCGTAGGGTTTATCGAACGCACATGAGACAGTACCGCCCGGTCCACGAGCAATCCGCCTCCGGAGCTTCTTCACCCACTGCAGCGACCGTTGCAGGATTACCGGTAGCGGAAGATGGATTTCTGCAGATTTGGCTAGCTTCGAGAGCATAAAAAGAGCCGGCGTGTAAAGGCTTCAGCTCCTTCGCCATCCAAGCAGAGCTCGTTGCTGTACTAGCCGCTAGCTTGGCTCCTCGCGTAAGTACTCCCATCATCGAAGGTTTGCTCGTAGATAGGATGTATCTCCGTGTAGCCCCAGGTTCTGTCGTAGACGTGCGCCCCCAACACCTCCAGGTGCTGGCCGGTAGAGGGCTCGAGGAGCCCACCCTGGTCGGCGGGCGTGGCCTCCCACAGCATCTCGGCGCCGCCGCTGGCTTGCGGCCATTCCCGGAGCTTCTGTATACCTTCGGCGGAGGCGAGAGCGTCAGAATCGGAGTCCAGGTCTACGTATATGTTCCAGTCTCCGTCGTCCCACGTCTCGATGTGCGTCACGGTGCCGCTCGCCGACTGGCAAGGGTTGATCACCCTGAGCCGCCGTGGGTTGTGCACCCCGGCCAACGGGTCTTCGGAAGGAGCTGGACATGCGGGATCCGTGTCCTGCGCCTCGGCGCGAGGTACCAGCAACCAAAGGGGAAGAGACACCAGTAGCCAGAGTAGAATCGCAAAAGGTACCAAAAACTTGGGTACCGAGAACCTTCGCCGCATTGGTTTCCCCCTCATTTCTCACGCCACCGGTCGAGGCTCATCCGGTGCGGTGCTCGTATACTACGTCTTCAAGCGCGACCGGTCAATCTGGTCCCGAAGCCCCGCTCACGCGCGTGTGGGTTGCGATACTTCTTCGTCCCTCCCCGTGAAGAGGACGTAGCCCATCCAGGCCAGCGCCGCGGCGAAGACGACGCCGCCGAGAGGGAGGGGGAGAAGGAGGATCAGCGCGCCGGCTATGAGGAGCATGGCGCTGGCGCGCGGGTAGACCCGGGCCTTGAGCGTGGCCACCCCGAACAGTACCCAACCCAGGACGAAACCCGGCGCGAAGATCGCCAACGCCGCCACCGTCCGCTCGAAGTACTCGGGGTCTTCCCACGGCCACACGACCGGCTTGGCGAAGGCGTCCACAAACGAGGCGCCCATCGACAGGTTCACGCCGATAAAGGCCAAGACGAAGCCGACCAGCCCCAGGGTCCCCGCGGCCCCCGCCTGGCGGGCGTACAACCCGACCAGCCCGAGCTGCACCAGCACCGAGAGGAGCAGGCCCAACACGCCGTTGAAGCCAAAGATGCTCCCGTAAAGGTTCGGGTCGACCAGGTCGATGTACAGGCGAAGGAGCTCGGAGACGACGAGCAACACACCCGCCAGGAGCGCCGCCAGACCACCCCACCGCACGGGTCTTTCAAGCTCCATGAGTAGATCCCCTCCTTATCCGAAGCTTCTCCTACGAGAATGATCTCATCCGGTGAAACCCCTCGCACGGCCAGACCGGAGCAATCTCCGCCTCGGAGCTCGCCCCATCCGCGGTTCGCTAGCGTCCCCGGATTTGGGTGACCGACGGGTGGAAGAAGAGGTCCAAAAACCAATCTGCCGCGATCCGGGCCCGGTTCTCGGGGCTCTCCAGCTTGAAGAGGTAGGCCGCCCGCCAGAAGAGGGCGGCCGGAAGCCCCCTGAACTTCACGCCCATGACGTCGTTCACCGCGAACTGGCTCCCCAGCTCAACTAACTGGCCCATGGGCTTGTACTCGAACGGCTCCAGCTCCTCCTCTCTCCCGTCGATGACGGCGAGGAGGTTCTTTGCCAGCGTCTCGCCCTCCTGGACCGCCGCCTGGGCGTTGGGAGGGACCGGCTCGCCGTCTTTGTCCACGTTGGCCGCGCAGTCGCCGATGGCCCAGACGTTCTCCGGGCCGGATACGCGCATGTACTCGTCCGTCTCGATACCCTTCTCGCCCTGCAGCTGGAGGTCCAGGTCCTCCGTCTTGACGCTCGCGCGGTTGCCGGCGGTCCAGACCACGTTCTCGGTTTCTATCTCCTCGCCGTCGTCGAGGATCACCTTGTCCGCGGTGACCTCCTCCGCCCGTACCTCGTTGATCACCTTGATCTCGAGCTCCTCCAGGTGTCGCCGGGCCGCCCGCCGAAGCGCCGGGTCCAGCTCCTTTAAGACCTCCTCGTTGGAGTCCACCAGCACGATCTTGACCCGGTTCAGGTCGATGTTCGGGTAGTCGGGGGCGAGGGTCTTGTGAGCCAAAGCGTGGAGCTCGGAGGCTATCTCTACCCCGGTAGAGCCGCCTCCTATAACGACGAAGGTCAGCTTGGACGCCGGGATCTCGTCGTCGCCGTCCGTCTCCGAAGCTTCGTCGCGGGCCAGGGTGACCTCCTCGAAGCGTTCGATCACGCGGTTGCGGATGCGCTCCGCGTCGGTGAGGCCCTTCATGCTGATGCTGTGCTCCTCGACGCCGGGGATGCCGAAGAAGGCCGGGTCCGCGCCCAGCGCCAGCACCAGGTGGTCGTAGGGGAACTCCAGGCCGCCGCTGGCCTTCAAGACCTTGTGCTCGAAGTCTACGCTCTCCAGCTCCGCCCGCCGGAAGCTGGCGCCGAACTGTATCAGGGCGCGGCGCAATGGCTGCGCGACGTTCTTGGTCTCCACGTCGCTGCTTATGATCCCCGCCACCATCGGCCAGTAGGTGAAGAAGTTCTCCCTGTCGATGACCATGACCCCGACGTCGTCGCGGTCCCCGGTCAGCTCGCCCAGGGTCTTCGCCACCGTGTAACCTGCGAACCCGCCGCCCACGACGAGCACGCGGTTGGAGAACTCTTTGTAAGGGGACCGCTCCCACGGATCGTACTTGGGCTGTGGTTTGGAGTTCACTAGCCGCCGCACAGCCTCCACGGCAACGGCGCCGCAAACCACCGTGAAGCTTCCTTTGAGAAGTTTGTTCATGGCGCTCTCTCCGATGGTTGCCTGTTACCCGCAATACATGTTAGTGGCTCGTCCACCACGAAAGCAATACCTTCTATAGAAGTTCTACCGTCCGGGCGAGCGGCGCCTCACCGGTTGGCCAGCAGAGCGTGGATCTCGACCCCGTGGTTCTGAGCGAGCCCGTAGACGTGGGCGCGCCAGTGGTCACGGAGTACTCGCCGCGCGGCTCAGGCAGCGCCGCCGGGGCCGGCCTGAGCTCGAAGGGGAGCCACTCGACCTCCACCAACCCCTCGTCCTCGGCCTCCTCGCCCACGAGGGCGAGGAGGTAGCTGTAGGGGCACACGAGATCGAAGTAATGCCTCAGAGCCATGATGTTTCCTGGCTCTGTTGGTTTAGCGTCTCTATAACCTACCCAACCCCCAACTGCCGCGCCAGCTCTACCGGCTCGGTGGTCGGGCTCTGGCAGGTGTGGTTTACGCAGACGTAGGCAGTCGCCTCGCCACCGCGCATCGGACGGTCAGCGAGAAGCGGCACGAGCCGCATCGCCTCCTCGTCGCCCTCGGAGCGACCCGCGACGACCTTATTGGGTAGGTAAGATGAGTAGACGGTCTCCAGGAGCGACTTCGTGCCGGGTGCCTCCCGGTCCCCGATTATCGCTACCTCGTAAGGTGTGGACAGGTAGAAGTCCAGAGCCGAGAGGAGCCGGCCGAAGGCGCCAGGGATCTGGGCAATGCCGCCGCTCAGGTTCTCCAGAACGGTCTCGGCGCGCTCCTGGTAGTCCTCACGGTCGAGGAGGACGGAGAGCTTAAGGAGAACGTCCACGGCTACCGAGCTGCCCGAAGGAGTGGCGTTGTCGTAGACGTCGCGCGGGCGGGTGACGAGCTCCTCGTGGTCGACGGGCGTGTCGTAGAAGGCGCCCTCCGCCTCTTCCCAGAAGAGCTCCAGTATGGCGTCGGCGAGAGACGCGGCCTCCATCAGCCAGCGCCTCTCGAAGGTCGCCTCATACAGGGTGAGGAGCCCGTCGGCGACGCAGGCGTAATCCTCGAGGTAGCCGTTGAAGCGGGCCTGGCCGTCCTTGTAGGAGCGCCGGAGGCGAGCGTCCGCCACCAGCTTCTCCAGCAGAAAGGAGGCGTTCTTCTCGGCTACTCGCCGGTACTCCTCGCGGCCCGTGACGCTGGCGGCGAGGGCGAAGGCGCGGAGCATGTGGCCGTTCCAGGCGGCGAGCACCTTCTCGTCGCGCCCGGGCCTTACCCGCTTCTCGCGCTCGGCGAAGAGCCTCTCGCGGATCGCCTCGATCCTCCGCCACAGCTCCTCCGCCGAGATGCCGAACTCGGCGGCGACGGCCTCGGGGGGGCGCGGGACGTTTAGGATGTTCTTGCCCTCGAAGTTGCCCCGCTCGGTGACGTCCCAAAACCGCTCGGCGAGCTTCGCGTCCTCGGGCTCCAGGACACGCTCGATCTCCTCCGGCGTCCACACGTAGAACTTGCCCTCCTCGCCCTCGGAGTCCGCGTCCTCGGCGGAGTAGAAGCCGCCCTCGGGGTCGGTCATGTCGCGCATCACGTAGCCCAGCGTCTCCTCAGCGATGCGCTTGTAGAACCCGTCGCCTGTTGCCTCGTAAGCCTCCAGGTAGAGCCTGGCGAGGAGGGCGTTATCATAGAGCATCTTCTCGAAGTGTGGGACGAGCCAGTACTCGTCCACCGAGTAGCGGGCGAAGCCGCCGCCGAGCTGATCGTAGATACCGCCGTTCGCCATCTGCCGGCACGTGAGCTCGACGCCGCTCAAGGTGGCCCGGTCGCCGGTCCTCTTGTGGTGCCGCAGGAGGACCTCCAGGTTCATCGCCTGTGGAAACTTCGGTGCGCCGTCGAAGCCGCCGAAGCGGTTGTCTATCTGGCGGGCGAGCGCGTTCGCGGCGTGCGTTAGTAGACCCTCGGAGACCTCGCTCTTGGGGATAGAGGCGGTGGTCGACTCCCTCAGGAACTCGCGGACGTTCTCGGCGCTTTTGAGGACCTCTTCGCGGCGGTTCGTATAGGCGTCGGCGAGGCTCAGGAGGACCTGTTGAAAGGAGGGCATACCGCGGCTAGGGACGGGCGGGAAGTAGGTGCCGCCGTAGAACGGGGCGCCGTCGGGGGTCATAAAGACCGTCATCGGCCAGCCCCCGTGGCGCGTCATCGCCTGCACGGCGGACATGTAGATCGAGTCTACGTCCGGCCGCTCCTCGCGGTCTACCTTGATGTTGACGAAGTGCTCGTTCATGAGGGCGGCGGTCGCCTCATCCTCGAAAGACTCGCGCTCCATGACGTGGCACCAGTGGCAGGCCGAGTAGCCCACGCTGAGGAGTACGGGCTTGTCCTCGGTCCGAGCCTTCTCTAGAGCCTCCTCTCCCCACGGGTACCAGTCCACAGGATTGTCCTTGTGCTGCAACAGGTATGGGCTCGTCTCTCTCGTCAGCCGGTTAGCCATGATCTCCTCTCGCCATCCCTCTAGCGATGCCTTGTAGTGCTAATCCCCCAGAACGTACCACACGAGAGACCACGTTACGCTTAGGGCCGGAGCCTCGTGGCCCCGGCCCTCGTATCCATTCTTTCTCGGTAGCCGGGGCGGCCCCCGAAGGGGCTCGCCCCTCTATCCCGGCTCAAAGAGCCGGAGGATTCGGCTAACCGCGCCTACCGGATGAACCTGCGGGCCAGGAGACCACCACCCACGAGCAGTGCGCCGGCGCCGAGCGCGAATAGCGAAGCAGCGCTGCTACCGCCCGTCGGCGGCAGTTGCTTCGGAGCCGGAGCCGGAGCGGGCGGCGGAGGCGGAGCAGCCTTCGGCGGCGGAGCCGGAGCCGGGGCAGCCTTCGGCGGTGGGGGCGGAGCGGGCTTACACGGAGCCTTGGCCACAACCCCTCCGGCCTTCGCCTCTATAAGCTCATCTGTACAGTCGGCCTCGGCCTTCGCTCCGCCGGCGGTGGCCGTCTTGGCCTTGGCATCAGCCACAACGGCCGGCTCGTCCTGCG
>DATDKT010000151.1:0-12314 GCA_036519775.1 Rubrobacteraceae bacterium | reverse complement strand
TGGCAGCCGGGTAGTTCATGTCCGGCAAGAACTGCTGAAGTTGTCCTAAGTCAAGGTTGCCGAGGTCACCTAAGTTGCCAAGGCTCATGCCTTTTCTCCCTCATGTCGGTGCATCGTCGATGCCCTTCCTACCCGCCCCAGGCCCACCCAAAAACAAGTACCCTAGCCCTTATTCCCCTCTATTCGCTCAGATGCTGAGAAGAGGTGTTCTCGGCATCTCGTGAATACAGTCATCCCGCCACCTATAGAAGCAAGCCCTTTTGTTGAGCCTCCTTAGTACGCTGTTGGCCTTCCATCGGCGCTTTGTAGTTCACCTGATCTCGAAACCTACGAGATCAGGTGAGGGTGTTGCTTGGTAGACGGAGGTAGCGTACACCTCCACGCCCGATGATGAAGCGCTAAAGAACCACTTGATCATCTGGCGCACCGCTTCGGCGTCACCCTCCAAAAGCGCCTCCACCCGGCTATCTTGAGTATTGCGGACCCAACCACGTAAGCCCAACTCCTCCGCCTGCCGCCGCACGCGCTCTAGGAAGGTTAGATCTTGCACAACATCACCAGAGATGAAAGCGTGCGAGCGTAAAAGGTGCGCCTGTTCTTCGTTGGCCAGCTCTTGCTCTCCTCAGGAGTCTTCTGCGAGCGCCTGCTGCTGCTGTTGGAGGACCAAGCTCACCCTGAGGACTACTCCGAGGACTTTCTTGCTAAGAGGAGGAATCGTCACCGCTACGCTCTGGGGCTGATGATTACGTATCGTTGACAGCGCCTTCGCCCAGGGCCTCTCGATCCGTACCTTCACCGTGGCTCTCCAAGATATCCTGAAGGATGGCGCGAACGTCCTCTAGCCTCCCCTTCAATAGCTCGTCCACCGTGCCACCCTCCTCTAAGCCCTCCAAGACCTGCTCGAGCGTGTCACGAGCGTCCCCTAGCCTTCCCTCTAACAACTCGTCAAGCGTCTGACCCAAGCTCTCCAAGATCTCTGGATGTTCGGCGACGGTATCGAGGGCCTTCTCGAGGATGGCACGCACGTGCTCCAGCCTCACCTTCAAAAGCACCTTGGCCTTCACACCCTCGATCTCTAGCTTGACCCGATCGAGTCTTGCGTCGACACCGACCGACAAGCTTACAAGGTTTGCCAGCTCCGCAAGGACAGACACATGAGCCCTAAGATCCTCGACCTCTAGACTGATCCTGTCAACTTCGAGCTCGGAGACGTCCAGCAGCACGTCAGGCTCGTCGTCGGTGGAGCCTCCCCCGCCGTTAACTGCCGCGCCTTCCTCGTGCCTGCGCTGAGCCGCGATCGTGTCTTCTACGTCAGCATCCCGTTGGTCAGGATCCTCCGACATTGAGGTGCCTCCTTCCTCCTGTCTCCTTACGGGCAGCCCAGTCCCACCGAAAGCATAATGCCACCCGGAGAAGCTCGCCGCTAACTTCCGAGAAGACACTCAATGCCGAGAGCCCGGTTTCCGAGAATACACCCCTTCTCGGCAGCTCGGTGAATAGAGGCAACGTCTACCCCCTAGCTAGGGGGTAGACGTAAGAAGTGTTTAAACCCCTCCGTGCCGTGGGTACCGCTGGTATTAGTACCAGGAAGGAAAACGAACTTCTCCTAACATAGCCCTGCTAGCAAACTCAGGCGAGTAATGGATCCGAAACTAGAGGGAGAAGAAGTTGACTGAGAGAAACGGACCGGCTGCGGGCCGGGAGGGTGCCGAGGAGAATCGCCGTTACACCACCTATCTCATACTCATCGCACTCGCGGGCTGGGCGCTCGCATCATACGACCTGAACCTGCTGGTCCTGACTGTCCCAGATATATCACAGGATCTGAACCTGTCGGAGTCCCGGGTCGGTTCGTTAATCTTCTTCGTCTCCGCAGCCCAGTTTATCGTCACGTTGTTTGTCGGCTACGGGATGGACACTTTAGGGCGCAAGCGGATGTGGATGCTGTGCCTCACGGCCGCTGCCCTCTTCACGGGCCTCACGTTCTTCGTGCAAAGCTTCTGGCAGCTGGTCATCGTGCGCATGCTGGCCTCCGGCTTTGCCCAATCGGAGCTCGCCGTCTCTATAACGCTCGTAAACGAGCAGGTCACCGCTAGGCGCCGGGGCCTTTTATACTCGATCGTGCAGGGCGGGTGGCCGCTGGGCGTGTTTCTCGCCTCGGGGGTATACGGGCTTTTCATCGGTTACGGATGGCGAACCGTGTTCCTTATGGGCGTCATACCGATCGTAGTCGTGATCATCGGCCGAGCTTTCATCAAGGAGTCCGACCGCTTCCGGCATGTTCAGGAGGTGAAGGAGGCTCGCGAGGCGGGCGACGAAGAGAGGGTGCGCACACTGCTCCAAGAGTACGACGTGAATGTCGAGGAACTCGAAGACGTCACGGTTAAGCAGCTGTTTACCAGCCCAGGGTACATAAGGCGGCAGCTCATCATGCTCACGATTGTGTGGCTCTTCTACTCGACCTCCTTCGTGGCCACCAACCTCTATATCACCGACTTCCTGACGCGGGAGAAAGGCTTCACAGGAGCCCAGGCCGGTAATTTGCTGCTGGTCTGCGGAGGCATCGGCTTCCTCTTCTACGTGCTGGGTGGGCTCATAGGCGAGAGATGGGGACGCCGCGAGGTCCTTATAGGTACCGGGCTTCTGGTCGCCCCGCTCAACCTTTTATTCCTCTTCGTCAACGAGTTCACCATAATCGCGATCGTGTACTTCCTGATCTACCAGGTTACGAACGGCACATGGTCGGGGGCAGGCTACGCTTACCAAGCCGAGAGCTTCCCCACCCGCATACGCGGGACGGCTGTAGGATTCTTAGGGGCGATGTTCGCCGGCGGCCTCCTCATAGGATCGGCGTTGTGGACGTTACTAATCACCTTCACCACCCCGACCGTTACCTGGCTCGTTATCGCCGTAGGTCTGGCTTTAGGCCAGTGGTTGACGCTGCTTCTGCGCAAGATCCCACCGGGACAGGAATTGGAGGCAATTAGCACCTAGATCGCATACCGGACGGCATCGAGGCCCTCTTCTCGCCGCCAGGCACTCAGGCTATTCGAGAAGCAGCTGGGTTTTGGCAGACGGGGCATCGAATCCGGGATGGTCGAAATGCACATGGACCTGTGAGCGGTTCATGGCCCTCTGCAGAGGGCGAACTGTGCGCAAAGGGGAGGCAAACCTTGACGTAATACGGTGGATGAGATGATCCTTATATACCGCTGGTAGCCGGTCCGCTGCAAGAAACGCTGCGCAGCCTATAGCCGTACGCACGGCATCCCAGAAGCTCGGTGGGTAGCGACGCATTACACCGCCATACCGGACCGGGGCTGTCAGGGTTTCCGAGAACACCCCTTCTCGGCAGTTCGGTGAATAGAGGCAACCTGTTCTAAAAAGGCGTAAGCTCACTATCAAATTTGGGCGCGACTTACAGTGAGAGGCTGTTTAGGTAGTGACGCAAGTCGTAACGGGAATAGTCATCGGGGCAGTAGTAGCCGCTGTGGGGGCCCTGGTCAACTACCTTCTAGGAGTACGGAGGGATAGGCAACGGTGGGATCGCGAGGATGAGCGTCAGCGCGATCGGTGGAACCGAGAGGACCAGCAGCGCCGCGAGGAGTGGGATCACGAACACGACTTTAGAGACTACGAGGAACGACGTAGCGCTTACTCGGAGTTTATGGCCAGCACTGATCGTTTGTTTGCGGGCGATCACAGCGAGGAGGCGTTTCGAGAGTACCGTCAGCGTGACGCAGTAGTACGTCTTATAGCTCCCGCAGAAGTGGAAAAGGCGGCAGATAAGTTAGTGTACATTGCCCGTGGAAGAAGGGTGGGTAATGCTGAGTATCGTGGGGCGCTACAGGAGTTCATCAAAGCAGCACGGGAGGACTTGCGCAAAACTCCGCCACCGTGGCCTTAAGTTTCCTAGAAGCCTAGCCCTCTCAACCTCTCAGTGAACACCGCTAGTAGCCGATCCTATGCAGAGGGTACCGGACCGGGGCTAAGGGCAAAACGAGGGCCGGGGCGCAAAAGGGTAGCTGCCGGACTAGGATTCGAACCTAGACTAACTGATCCAGAGTCAGTCGTGCTGCCATTACACCATCCGGCAATACAGCGGGGCGTATTGTAACCTGTGACCAGCTATCCGTCGAGGCTTAGCCGACGGTTTCCGGGATGCCGCCGGTCTCTAATGAGCGCAGGATCTGTATCCTCTCCTCGATAGGCGGGTGGGTGGAGAAGAGCCCTTTGGCGCGTTTCTCGAACCTCTTTATAGGGTTGACGATGTAGAGGTGGGCGGTGGCACGGTTGGCGACCTCGAGGACCTCACGGTCGCCAGAGATCTTCTGCAGAGCATCCGCTAATCCCTTGGGGTTGCGGGTGAACTTTACGGCGGTGGCGTCAGCGAGGTACTCCCGCTGACGGGAGATGGAGAGCTGCAAAAGGCGGGCGAAGATCGGGGCCAGGACCGCGAGTACGACGGCGACGATTATCATGATAATCTGGGCCTGCCCACCACCCTCGCGCCGACGGCCGCCGCCGAACCACAAGCCGCGCAGGAAGAAGTCGGAGATGAGGACCGTAGTGCCGACAAGGATGCCAACGAGCATAGCGTAGCGGATGTCGAAGTTGCCAACGTGGGCTATTTCGTGGGCGATGACGCCCTGAAGCTCGTCCCGGTTCAACTTCTCCAGGAGGCCGGAGGTTACGGCGACGGTGGCGTGCTCGGGATCGCGACCCGTTGCGAATGCGTTGGGGGCCGAATCTTCGATGATGTAGACTTTTGGCATCGAGAGGCCGCCGGCTATCGTCATCTCCTCGACCACGTTGAAGAGGACGGGGGCTTCGTCGTGTGTGACCTCCCGCGCCCGGGAGGCGGCGAGCACCATCCGGTCGCCGGCGTAGTAACTCACGAGGCCGGCGATAGTTCCTACGACGAAGGCGAGGACGAGCCCGAAAAGGGCGCTGACCGGGTCCCCGATCCAGGCGTACCCGATCACGTACCCGAAGACGGCGATGAACGCCAGGAAGGCCGCTATAAGTAGCAGGCTATTGCGCTTGTTGGTGGCTATCCGGTCCCGGAAGGTTCCCTCGTAGGGGCTCTCGTTCATCTCAGTCGTAGGTGACCGTCACGGACTCACGCTCGGGACCGACGGCCTCGAAGTACTCCCTCTCGGTGAAGCCCATCGTCCGGGCGAAGATGACGGCGGGGAAGCTCTGTATCTTCGTGTTGTAGGAGCCGACCGAGTCGTTGTAGTGCTGGCGGGCGAAGGAGATCTTGTTCTCCGTCGAAGAGAGCTCCTCCTGGAAATCCACGAGCACCCGGTCCGACTTGAGCTCCGGATAGTTCTCCGCCACCGCGAACAGGTTGCCGATAGCCCCGGAGAGACGCGCCTCGGACCGCGCCTGCTCCCCGGGCGACTGGGGCTGCATCGCCTGAGAGCGCGCCCGCGTTATCTCCCCGAGAACCTCCTGCTCTTGCCGGAAATATCTCTTCACCCCCTCCAGCAGGTTCGGGATCAGATCATACCGGCGCTTGAGCTGCACGTCTATCTGCCGGTAGGCCTCCTCTACCTCGTTTCGCCGCCTCACGAGACCGTTATAGGTGACAACGGCGTAGATCACCAACACGACGAGGACCAAGACCAGGAGAACCACCAAAACGGTGCCCACCAGAAAACCTCCACGACTCGACGGGCTTGTTCAAGGATAATTATATCCGTATTGCAGGGAGCCGGATAAAGAGAGAGTGCCCCATTGCCCGAGTATGATCCCTTAGCCGACCTCTACGACTTAGAGTATACCCACGATTACGACCTCCCTCTCTGGTTCGCCCTCGCCGAACGCGAAGGAGACTCCATCGTCGAGTGGGGGGCCGGGACCGGGCGATTAGCGATTCCACTCGCCGCTGCGGGCCACGACGTGACCGCCGTCGAGGTATCGGGGGCGATGCTCGAGAGGGGCACAAAGAAGAGTGGGACCGTCGAGTGGGTCCGGGGAGATATGCGAAACGCGAAGCTCGGGCGTAAGTACGACCTTGCCATCTGCGCCTTTAACTCGTTCCTTTGTCTGCTGAACGTGGAAGACGCGCTGGCCTTTCTGCGCAATGCTCGGGAGCACCTGGAGCCCGGCGGCCTGCTCGGCATAGAGTTTTCGGCCTTCTCACCGGAGGAGCTCGCGGAAGGATCTGGCGGCCCGGGGTTGCGCCACGACTTCACTCAAGGGACGCCGCGGGGGAGGCTGGATCGCTTCTCCGTCTCCCGGTACGACCCGGCCTCGCAGCTGCTAAAGATGCGCCTCTTCTACGAGCTGTACGGTGTATCGGGCGTGCTGGAGGAGCGGAGGGTGCACAACCTCGCCATCCGTACCATCGGGAGCGGGGAGTTGGAGCTGATGCTCCGGCTCGCGGGGTTCGAGGTCGAGGCCGTCTACGGTGGGTTCGAGGGAGAGCCGTTTACCGCTGAGAGCGACAACATTATCGCGCTGGCGCGCCCGCAGCCGGACCATACCATGAGGTGAGGGCGGAGTTCGCGGTAAAATTTCTCCCGCGGGCCATTTACCGGGCCCCGCACGGCGGTCATACTTGGTCTTTGGGGGAGGGTAGCCTTAGGAGCGGATAGGTCTTGGAAGCGACGGAGCGACGCATAGGATTGGAGCAGGAGTTTTTCCTGGTCGACGGGGAGGGCATGCCCTCCGACTGGGCGGACGAGTTCCTGTTACGCTGCCGGGAGATGGCGGCGGAGGAGAGTCTAGAGCCGGAAAGCTTCGTAGGAGAAGTCTCCAGGAGCATAATAGAGATAAACAATCCGCCTGCCCGCACGGTCGCGGGTCTCGCTGAGACGTACCTGGCGAGCCTGGACCTCGCATTGCGAGCCGGCCGGGAAATCGGCGTCAGGCTCTATCCGCTGGCGACGTACCCTCTGCCCATGGTGCCGACCCTCCGCGACGATCCGAGCTACGAGCTTCAGATACGCACGATCGGACACGCGCGATTCCTCAACGCCGCCAGGTGCGCCGGCGTTCACCTGCACCTAGAGCTTCCTACCGGGACGGTGGACCCCGACACGGTAGTCTCCTCCTGCGCCACGCCTGCCGCGCGGGAGGAGTTGCTGAGCCTCTACAACCTGGCTACGGCCCTCGACCCCGCGCTCGTCGCCCTCACCCGCGCCTGCCCGTTCTACGAGGGGCTGGCCCCGGGGCTCGCGGTCCGTACGGCCTTCTACCGGGGCAGCACCCTCTTCGGCTGGGAGGGACTCTACACGAACCTGCCCGAGGTGGGCATCCTCCGGCCTTACGCGAGGAGCGTCGAAGAGCTGGTCAAGCACGGGCTCGCCGGCTACCAGGCCTGGCTCGGGGCAATGGACCGGGCGGGCGTCGAGCGACGCACCTTCTTCGAGACCGGCGGAAACGTACTAAAGGCCTCCTGGAACCCGGTACGTCTCAACCAGCACGAGACGGTGGAGCTGCGGGGGATGGACGGTAACTACCCGCAGGTCGTCCTAGCGGTGGCCGCCCTCATACACGCCGCCGCGAGCAGGGTCAGGGAGGAAGGGCTTATCGTCGAGCCAGACGACCAAACATACGTCTTCGAGGTGGACGGGGACAGGCTTCTCGTGCCGGGCTTCGAGTACCTCGGCAAGAGCCTCTTCTACGCCACGGCGACTGTAGGGGTGGAGAGCCCGGAGGTCTCTGCTTATCTGGACTCCATCGTGGAGTTCGCCGCGCCGGAAGGCACGGGGTTGGAGTACCTCTCCAGGCTAGGAGCTCCCTACAACACCACAGAGGCCGAGATCCTCGCCCAATGTCCCCGAAACATTATCTCTAAGGACGAAGGGCTCCGTCTCATCTGCGAGTCCTGCAACGAGCTAGAGGAGCAGGTCTCCTCCCTGCGCCGCAAGATAACGGAGATATCAGCCGAGACCTGAACCTGAAGGAGCCGAGCCCGAGGACTCAGTGAGTCGGGTTTAGAGGGGACCCACCCTCCAGGCTCGACAACATGCTCTTGCCCGTGAGGTATTGATCCGCCTGGCGGGCGGCCTTGCGGCCCTCGGCGATGGCCCAGACGATCAGGGAGGCGCCCCTCTTGGCGTCGCCGGCGACGAGGACGCCCGGCTCCTTCGTGCCGAAGTCCTCGTCGCCGTTAGAGGGAATAGCGCCCCGCCCGGTGTAGCCCAGGTTCAAATCTTCGAGGAACCTGTCGTGCACTGGGCCCGTAAAGCCGATCGCCAGAAGCACGAGCTCCGTCTCGATCTCGAAGTCCGTGCCTGTCAGGTACTCCGTCTTGCCGTCCGGCCTCCGCTTCGTCCTGATGCAGTGCATCCTCTCGACACGGCCGTTAGACCCAGAGAAGCCCGTCACGGCGACGCTCCAGCCACGCTCACCGCCCTCCTCGTGAACCGGGTAGGTCTGGAGCACGAGCGGCCAGTCGGGCCAGGTGAGGCGGTCCGGGTTCTTCGGCGGCTCGGGGCCGTGGGTGAGAACCTTGACCGAGGCGCAGCCTTCACGGTGAGAGTTGCCCAGACAGTCGGCGCTCGTGTCGCCGCCGCCCAGGATCACGACGTTCTTACCCTTCGCCGTGATCTCCTTTTCCTCGATCGGGAGCCCTGCAACCCTACGGTTCTGCTGCACGAGATACTCCATCGCGAGGTGGATACCGTCGAGCTCTCGGCCCGGTACGTCCAGTTCGCGCCCCGCCAGGGCACCCACGGCGAGGATTACGGCGTCGAAGTTCTTCTTTAGCTCCTCGGTCGTCGGGTCGTAGCCGACGTAGGCGTTCGTGCGGAACTCGATGCCCTCTTCCCTCATGAGGTCTACGCGCCGCTCCACGACCCATTTCTCGATCTTGTAGTCCGGGATGCCGTACATGAGCAGCCCGCCGATGCGATCGTCCTTCTCGAAGAGCGTCACGCTGTGCCCGGCCCAATTCAGTTGCTGGGCCGCGGCGAGGCCTGCCGGGCCCGAGCCTACGACGGCGACCCTCTTACCAGTCCTCTTCTCCGGCGGCGGGGGTTTGGGGGCGACCCAGCCCTCGTCGAAGGCCCGGTTGATTATGGAGAGCTCTATCTCCTTGATGGTCACGGGATCGTCGTTGATCGTGAGCACGCACGCCGGCTCGCACGGCGCGGGGCATAGCATCCCCGTGAACTCGGGGAAGTTGTTGGTCGCGTGCAGCCGGTCTATGGCCTCCCGCCAGTGGTCCCGGTAGACGAGGTCGTTCCAGTCCGGGATCAGGTTCCCAAGAGGACAGCCGACGTTGCAAAACGGCACCCCGCAATCCATGCAGCGCGCGGCCTGGTCCCGGAGATCATCCTCCGGCATCGGCTCGTAGACGTAGCGGTAGTCCTGGACGCGCTCAACCTTGTCGCGCTTCGGGGTGGGCTTGCGTCCGATCTTCAAGAACCCCTTGGGGTCGCCCACTATTGCACCACCTCCAGCTCCGCCTCCTGATGATGCTCCTGAAGGACGCGCTTGAGGTCCTTAGGCATCACCTTGACGAACTTGGGCAGCATCTCCTCCCAGTTGTCGAGGACCCGCTTCGCTGCTGCGCTACTCGTCCAGTGTAGGTGCCGCTTGATAAGCTCCTTGAGGTGCGAGACGCTCTCCTCCGACTCCACCGCCTCCAGGTCGACCATCTCCGGGTTGTAGAGCTTCTCAAAGCGGTTATCCTCGTCCAGGACGTAGGCGATGCCGCCGCTCATCCCAGCGGCGAAGTTCCGTCCGGTGGGACCGAGCACGACAACGACACCCCCGGTCATGTACTCGCAGCCGTGCTTCCCGACACCCTCGACGACGGTCTCGGCGCCCGAGTTGCGGACCGCGAAGCGCTCACCCGCGAAGCCCCGGAAGTAAGCCTCGCCACCCGTCGCCCCGTAGAGCGCGACGTTCCCGACGACTATGCTCTCCTCAGGATCGTAGGCCGCCCTATCTGACGGGTGGACGGCGATACGCCCGCCGGAGAGGCCTTTGCCCACGTAGTCGTTCGTCGTGCCGGTGAGATCGAACGTGATCCCACGGGTAAGCCAGGCACCGAAGGATTGGCCGGCGACACCCTCGAAGTCTATGCGGATAGCGCCGTCCGGCAGACCCTCGTCACCGTAGCGGCGCGCGACCTCCCCGGAGAGCATCCCGCCGACCGTGCGGCTGGTGTTCTCTATAGGTATCGAGAACCGAACCGTCTCCTTGTTGTCGAGGGCGCGCTGGCAGCGAACGATTAGATCGTTGTCCAGCGACCGGTAGAGGTGGTGGTCCTGCTCCTCCTCGTGCCGGGTCGCGAACCTCTCGGCGGCCTCCGGGCGGTGCAGCATCGCCGAGAGGTCCACCCCATTCGCCTTCCAGTGCTCGATGGCCTTCCGCTTCTTCAGCTTGTCCGTGCGTCCGATCATCTCCTCGAACTTCCTAAAGCCGAGCTCAGCCATGAGTTGACGGATCTCCTCGGCCACGAAGAAGAAGTAGTTGATGACGTGTTCTGGCGTTCCGGTAAAGCGCCGCCTCAGCTCCGGGTCCTGCGTCGCGATCCCGACCGGGCAGGTGTTCAGGTGACAGACCCGCATCATGATGCAACCCGTGGCGACTAGCGGCGCCGTCGAGAAGGCAAAATCCTCCGCCCCCAACATCGCCGCCACCACCACGTCGCGGCCCGTCTTGAGTTGTCCGTCGGTCTGCAGGATGATGCGCCCGCGCAGGTCGTTCTCGACGAGGACCTGCTGGGCCTCGGCGATGCCGAGCTCCCACGGCAGCCCCGCGTGCTTGATCGAGGAGAGTGGCGAGGCTCCGGTTCCTCCATCGTGGCCGGAGATGGTAATGTGGTCAGCCTTCGCCTTCGCCACACCCGCAGCGATGGTCCCGACCCCCTCGGCCGCCACGAGCTTCACGCTAATGTAGGCCCGCAGGTTCGCGTTCTTGAGGTCGTGGATGAGCTGCGCCAGGTCTTCTATCGAGTAGATGTCGTGGTGGGGCGGCGGTGAGATCAGACCGACCCCCTCCGTCGAGTGCCTGACTCTCGCTATGTCCTCGCTGACCTTGTGTCCCGGGAGCTGACCACCCTCGCCGGGCTTCGAGCCCTGAGCCATCTTTATCTGCAGCTGGTCTGAGTTGACCAGGTACTCCGTCGTCACCCCGAACCGGCCGCTGGCCACCTGCTTGATCGAGCTTCGCCTGACGTCGCCGTTCGGGTCGGGTGTGTAGCGCTCGGAATCCTCCCCACCCTCGCCTGTGTTGGACTTGCCACCGATTCGGTTCATGGCTATCGCCAGGGTCTCGTGCGTCTCCTTGGAGATGGAGCCGAAGGATATAGCCCCCGTCGCAAAGCGCTTGACTATCTCCTTGGCCGGCTCGACCTCCTCTAACGGAACGGGGTCCCGGTGGAAATCGAAGAGGCCGCGCAGGGTGAAGAGCTGCTCGCTCCGCTTGTTAAAGTAGTCCGAGTACTGTTTGTAGGTCTCGAAATCACCCGTCTCGACGGCCCGCTGAAGCGGGACGATACTGTGCTGGTTCCACTGGTGAGGCGCGCCCTGCACCCGGAACTGGTACTCGCCCCCGACCTCGAGCTCCTCGGGTCCGTCTTCTATCTTCGCGAAGGCTCGCCGGTGGCGCTGGAGTACCTCCTCCCCGATCTCCTCCAGGCCGATGCCCCCGATGCGCGAGGGCGTGCGGGCAAAGTATCTCTCGACGACCTCATCGCTCAGGCCCACGACCTCGAAGATCTGGGCGCCACAGTACGAGAACAGCGTCGAGATGCCCATCTTGGAGATGATCTTCAAGAGCGCCTTCTCGATCGCCTTGACGAAGTTCTTCGTCGCTTCCTCCGGCGTAACGCCGCCTATCAGGCCGGTCTCGACCATGTCTTCGATGGTCTCGAAGGCAAGGTAAGGGTTGACCGCCGTAGCGCCGTAGCCGACGAGAAGGGCGAAGTGGTGTCCCTCTCGGACCTCGGCCGTCTCTACTATAAGGGTTGTCCAGGTGCGGATGCCGGCACGCACCAGGTGATGGTGGACGGCGGCGGTGGCGAGTAAGCTCGGTATCGGAGCCTGCTCCACATCTATGCCCCTGTCGCTCAGTACCAGGACCGTCGAACCCTCCTGAACCTCCTTCTCGGCTCTCTCGCATAGCCCTTCGAGGGCCTTCTCGAGGCCCCCTTCCTCGTTCGTCGGGAAGAGCATCGGGAGCGTGACCGATTGGAACGGCTCGGAGTTAAGCTGCCGGATCTTCTCGAGGTCGGCCGCCCTCAGGACGGGGCCGGTGAGGGAGACCTGGCGACAGTGCTCAGGCGTCTCGTCGAAGAGGTTCTGCTCCGGGCCCAGGGCCATGTTGAGCGACATGACCAGCTCCTC
>DATDKT010000150.1:0-10411 GCA_036519775.1 Rubrobacteraceae bacterium | reverse complement strand
CGAACTTGGCCAGCGCGCCAGCGATAAGCCCAACGATGATCCAGAACAGCAACGCCGATAGCACTTCTACTCGCCTCCTCTTTGTGGGACACTAGTTACAGGAGGAATTGTACCCTACATCTCAAATCGCATATACCTCTTCCGTAGTAGGCACGTAAGAAGGACTGCAAATATATGGGCGACTTTGGTGGGCAAGAAGTGGCTGGGTTAGTAGCCGGCGGAGGGTTGGGGGCATTACTTTGTCATGGCTATCTGAAATGGATAAAGCCGTGGCTGTCGAAGTTGCGTTAGCTTTGCTAAACAGCTTGCGCATAGAAGAACTGGAGGGCGGGCTGCCTTTAAATTCGCAGGAGGCTCAACAGGCGGAGGGTTACGGGCTTGAGGGTGACGGAAGTCAACATAACGGTCAACGACGTTTACTTCCCGAGAAACGGTCGCCACCGGAGCGCCAGCACGAGGTAGAACGAGAGGCACGGGAGCAGGAGATGCGGTCCTAGCCTCAAGGAGCGCGCCGTCCGATTTCCTCACGATGGCGGTCCGGCCGCTGCGGTTGCTCATTGCATAGTGTGTTCGTGTTCTTCTATTGAAGGTAGAGAAGCTCACGTTCACTCGTTCTAGGGTAGTTGTTGCTTTTCGCCAATCATCCTACTGCCGTCATACAACAACGTCGGTCACGCTTATTCTCCTTGAAGAATCCGTTCGCACTAACCCAAGAATAGGAGCCTTCCCTTTTAGTTTTTAATCTTTCTCTAAGTGTACAAGGATGCGGAAGAGGCAACCCGTCCCCTTGGCGTAGATGCTCTTCGAATGCTTATGGGCGACCCGCCTCCAGTTTGGTCTATACCCAATATGTTGCGTTTAGCACAATTCCCCCTGTAATGAGCCCTCAGGATGCTTTACGCTGGGCAAGCTATGGGAGAATTGCATACCACTAACGGCCCTATCGCTGACGGCGACCTCGCGACCGGCGAGGCCGCCGAGGAACTATCCGAGCAGACGCCCAGGGGGTACGTCGAACACCGCGACTACGCGGCTGCCGGAGAACTGCCTGAGGAGTTGCCCAGAGGGCTCGTCGAGCGCCTAGAGGACCTGCAGCGACGACTCGGCCGCTGCGAGGGGCGTTTAGAGCTTACCCAGGTTGCGGAGACTATCCTCAGAAAGCAACTGAATCGCGAACGGGAACGCGCCGATCGTCTCGAAGCGGATCTTCGTGAAGCGGAGGCCGCATTATATAAAGCCCAGCGAGGATGGTTTAGTCGCTTCTTCGGAGTAGGAGGAGAACAGGCGAAGCAATGACGACGAGCGACGTGCCAGAGCAACTCTCCATAGAGATGATCCGGCACGGTTACACGCTGATTCATTCTGGCGCGATTCGTTCTGGCTTCGAACCTACCACCAGCGTACTCACGTTCACTCCCCCGGCCGGGGGCTCGCCCCTCTCCATCGCGGTGGCCCCCGCCCGCGAAGGCACAATCTACGTCCGCCACTCTCCTATACACGAGGACGTGTCGAGGGTGATAGAGGACGTTTTGGCCCGATGCCGTTGGGCCGAGCTAGAGGCCGAGCGCTCAAAAGGCTTCTGGCGGCGGCTGTTCGGTAGCTGAATATCTATGCGGATCTGTAGCAGGATGCTTCGACTATCACGCTCACCGGGGCGCGAAACGGCGCTTGGCCCCAGGCCTAACGCGTAGGGGTATACAGGGCTGAATACAGGTTTCCGGTAAGATTAGTCCTCTCGGCACCTCGGTAGTTTGAGCTGGTAAGTACTCTGACTAAGCGAAGAGGGTGAGACTTTGTTGTTAACAGTGATTTTGGCTTGTTCCGATGCGTAGACTGGTTTCTTTGCTTCTGGTACGGTTACTGTTAATTTACGATCTCGGCAGCTCGGTGAACGAGGAGCCTCAGGAAGAGGAGGAGTTGCAGAGGTCCGAACTCACGCCCCTTATCAGGAGATCGCCGTGCTTACGGACGTCCGCCTCGCGCTGGAGGCCGGGCGGAGCCGTTATTAGACCCCCTACCTTGAAGGCGTTGAGAATCGCACTCATTTGGTAGTTAGGTACTTCTACCCCCTCCTCCAAGAGCCGTTGATAGACTACGGCGCTCTCGAGAGGGCCCCCTGCGCCTTGCCACTCCTCGCAGATGACCTCGCGTACCTTCTCAGCCAGTTCTCGAGCGTTGTCTCCATTAGCCACCAACATAAAATAAACCGTGAGGGCCTATGGGCCAACCTCTAGTTGCGAACGAGGAAGCCTGCGAGGGCGCTGTAACTTCCGAGAAGGCACCCTCTCGAAAGGTGGGTGCATTGAGGTAACCCGCCCTCTAGCTCTTACTAGGAGCAATCTCTTTGGTAAGCTAGCGTCCGAGCAAGGCAAGGGTTCTTTAGGAGGCGGTTCGAGAGATGACCCAACAGGACGACAGACGCAGACCCCCACTTTATTGGTTTAAACACAAACACGTTGAAGACATGCCGTTGCCTTTTCCTCCTCTGTCAGGGGTGAGGCCATTCTGCTTTTTCCGTTCTAGTGAGTATGCAAGGGAGTTCTTGCACCAATGGGTACCGCTGCACGGCATAATGAACCCCTGGACGGGTGATCGCACGCCGCGTGAGGTGTGGATTATAGATGGTGACGATAATGCAGACCGGTTGCTTGCGAAGTGCGACGAAGCCTCCCAGGAGGGCTACGAAGGTTTTCTGATTGACCCGCCCCTAACCACTTTGCAGGGGCTCGGTTCCGTCCTCCCCCTGACCTTATCAGATATAAAGAACGAGATCGAAGTACAGCCGACCCAGAAATAAGCTGCTCCGGCCTCTTCTCATGCCCCTGATCCTCCGGATTTCCGAGAATGAGGACTCTGAAACTGTTTGGAAAAGCGAGTGTGACGGATCAATGACGTACGCTCCTGTGTGAAAAGGAGCTACTTTACCGACCTGGCTGACGCTGAATGGGAGTGTCTCAGCTCCCACATACCGGCTCCCAACAAGCGAGGACGACCGAGAATACACAGTTAGCGCCTAATCCTTCACCCATCTTCTTCTATCTCTTAAGAAGCGGTTCTCCCTGGCGGCTGTTGCTCCGCGAGTTAGAACACCTTGGGAGACCGTCTAATTACTGGCTTAGGAGGTAGCGTATCGACGGGACCTTAGAGCGGCTCAACCGGGCGCTGGGCGAGCGCTCGCGGGCACAGCTGGGGAGAAAGCGGCGCAGCCGGAAGAGGACCTAGACCACTACGTCCACAACCCCCGGAGTGATCCCCGTATCAGTCTCGCAGGTACTCACGGAGGCCCTCGACGAGAGAGCCGTGGAATGCTTACCCGCTGAGGGTAACTCAGAGGGTCAACAACGTGGACCGGGACCATCACTACCGCCGATATGGGAGAGGAGCCGACGTAAACAGCCGCGTGATCGTGTAACCTTCGCAGCTCTTAGCCAACTCTACTCGGAGATATTCATGGAGAAGCCGATCCCCGAACCGCGCAACCGGTACCATCACTTCTTGACGATCCCGACTAGATGGATGGACAACGACGTCTACGGCCACGTCAACAACGTCATCTACTACTCGTACTTCGATACGGTCGTCAACGGATATCTGGTCGACCAAGGCGTATTAGATATCGAGGAGAGCTCGATCATAGGCCTCGTGGTAGAAACTCAATGCAGGTTCTTCAAGCCGATCACCTTCCCGGACACCGTACACGCCGGCCTGCGGGTCGCCCGGCTCGGGGATAGGAGCGTCCGCTACGAGATCGGCCTGTACCGAAACGAAGAGGACTCCGCCGCGGCCCAGGGACACTTCGTCCACGTCTACGTGGAACGCACGACGCGTCGTGCAACCGCGCTCCCGCCAGAGATGCGAAAGGCACTAGAACGAATACTCGTCCGAGAGTTATAACAACGCGCAAAACCACGTTCGGTCGCGCATGAGCCGCAGGAAGAGACTGCATATGAGACTGCATATAAGAGAAGCCTGGTGCCCCCGAGGTAAGGAGGGGGGTGAAGGCACCAGGTTATCCTTGATTGCTCATTATGAGCATCTTATGCCAACATCGGATAACAGCCCGGCAACAGTTTGATAACAAGGGGCTCGCTATGATTGGTGAGGGGCAAAATGGGTATAAAGTAATTGTGCCGCAAACCCTTGTCGACAACCGCTATACCCGTGGCGAGCTCTTGGGCAGCGGAGGCATGGCCGAGGTCTACCTAGCCCACGACGAAGTCCTAGACCGGGACGTAGCGCTAAAGGTCCTCACGGAGAAATACGCCGAGAATGAGGAGTTTGTCGAGCGTTTCCGGCGCGAAGCGAGGAGCGCTGCCTTTCTCAACCACCCCAATATAGTCTCGGTCTACGATCAGGGCTGCTCCAAGGAGGGGACGTACTACATAGCCATGGAGTATATCTCCGGTGGCACTCTCAAAGACCGCATACTAGGTGAGGGTCCACTAGATCCAGATACCGCCACCGAGTTGAGCCTTCAAGTAGCCCAGGCTTTGAGGCGCGCCCACGAGCTCGGAGTGATCCACCGAGATATAAAGTCTCGGAACATCCTCTTGACGGAGGCAGTCTACGCGAAGGTGACGGACTTCGGGATCGCCCGGGCCGCTACCGCTACCACGACGAGCTCTCGGTCAAACCTCGTCTTAGGAACCCCGGGCTACATCTCCCCCGAGCAAGCTATGGGCAAGCCGGTGGACCCTCGAAGCGACCTGTACTCTTTGGGCGTGGTCCTCTACGAGACGCTCACCGGCACGCTCCCCTACGGTGGGGAGAGCCCCATGAGCATGGCCTTGAAGCACGTCGATGAGCCACCGCGCTCGCCCCGAGAAGCCAACCCTAACGTCCCGGCCTCTTTGAACGCTCTGACGGCGAAGCTCCTCGCTAAGGACCCCGAGGACCGCTACGCGAGCGCGGTCGAGCTGGCGGACGATCTGGAGCGGGTACGCAGCGGTCTACCCCCGCTCGTCGTGGACGCGGAGAAGACGACGAGGGAGATGGTTACCGCACCACTCCTTTCGACTGGGGAGAAGCGACCGAAGGGGATGACCCTGCGACCGCCCGCGGCGTCTCCCATAAAAGTTTTTGAGAGCGGCAAAGCCCGAGGGGGCAGGCTTATTCGTACCCTCGCTACGCTGCTGTTCAGCGTGATCCTGCTCGGCGCCCTCGTTTGGGTTTTGATGGGGGATTACAGTGCGTTAGAAACGTCCGGCTCAGAAGACACGCCTGGGGCAGAAGAAGCGACACCTTCTAGCGTGCAAGAGGAGGTTCCCGAGCTCTACTACGCCTCAGAGGTGGAGGACGCACTAGCCAACGCAGGACTTAAGCTCGGGACCCGAAACGAGGCCTCCGACGACACGGTGCCCGCGGGTGTTGTGATCGAACAGGAACCCGCAGCGGGATCGACGGTGGAAGAAGGCACGGCAGTGGACATCGTAGTTAGCACAGGTCCAAAGCAGGTTCCTGCCCCCCTACGAGCAGCGCCAGCTAGTGTTGGTGCTGGCTCACCACAAGCTCCCGCTACGCAGGCAGCATCAAGCGCTGCGGATCCAAAGCAGGTTCCCGTGGCCGTACAAATAGCACCAACCAGCGTCGAAGCTCCAACCAGCGTCGATGCCGGCTCACAGCAAGAAGCCCCTGCTGCACAGAGAGCGTCGATCACCTCACAGACCACCTCGGCTTCCTCCTCTGTCAACGACAAGACGGTACAGAAGAAAAAGAAAAAGAAGTAACCGAGAAGCGTGCGCCTTCCTCAGGGGACAGGTTGTCTCTACTGCTGACTTCTGGAAAACACAAGTGGCCGCGAAGGCATACAAAGAGTGTCGTAAAACCAGGCACGAAGGTGCACTGCACGACCGCTTATAGGAGTGGCACGGCATGATTTTCGATACGTTATTCACCTTGAAGTTGTTGCTTGTGGCGGTCGTGGTCACCGTGATCCTGGGCGGCGTCATCTATCTAGCAGCACGCAACCGGCGAATTCGGCGCGAAACGGGCCGCCAGATCGAGACTGCGGGTGGTGCCGAGGGCGGCGCAGCGACCGATGAATCTGACGACGGCTCCGCCGAGAGGGCGACACCCCCACGGCGCGAGTTCTACAAGGGCACGGGGCTAGAGAGGCGACGAGAACATAAAGCTGCGCTTGTACTCCTTTGCAGAGTACCAAAACGACTTCAGCGGATCGCCGCTCAGGACGACTTCATAGCCGCGATGTAGGCCCACAGGTGGTTGGACGACCGGTGGGAGAACTATCCCCCGGACAAGGCATCGGACGTACTCGAGCTTGCGACGGAGGACTACGAGATCGATGAGGAGCGCTCGGCGCTACCACTCAGGAGGCTCCCGCCCGGGCTGCCGACGGCAGCCCAGTAGCAATCCTCCAACGCTTGTTCTCGGTCATGTTTGTCACACCCTTGCCTCCGTCTACTACTCCATTTACTGGGTTATACGAGCAGCACGGGCAAATGGCGAGGCTTTATTTTGACGCTGAATCTAGAACTGCGGCACGATCCACAATGACCTTTGTACCGCCCACTGTGACGTGAGGAAGCCGAGACTCGTTCGAAGCGGTGGACTAACCTCGACGGCTCTCTAGGGGCTAGAAGGTTACAGTAAGCGGGTGGAGAGACCTAAAGAAACGGCCGTAGCCCCCGAGCGAGAAACTCTGTTGACACGCCCGGTGGTCCTTCTGACCCTTATCGCTTTCGCTACCCTCTTCGGCTTTCAACTGCTGCTCTCGGTCGTCCCGCTCTACGCGGATGGTGCCGGGGGTGGTAGCTTAGGGGCAGGACTTGCGACGGCCGCGTTCATGCTCTCTACGGTGTTCGCGCAGGTCCAGATGCCGCGGGTTTTGGACCGCTTCGGTTACCGAGCGGTTCTCGCTGTCGGGCTCCTGTTCTTGGGGCTTCCCGCGTTCTTCTACGCGGTCACCCAGACGCTGGCGTCGATACTTGCCGTCACGCTGCTACGAGGGGTTGGATTCGGAATCGCGACCGTGGTCTTCGCCGCTTTGATGGTGGAGCTCGCCCCGCCCGGGCGTCGGGGGGAAGCGCTCGGGCTGCTCGGCGTCGCCATCGCGCTGCCCGCCATCTTCTGTACCGCGCTGGGACTCTGGCTCGTGGAGCGGTTCGGTTACGGAACCGTTTTCCTGCTTGGGGCCATTACCCCCCTCTTGGGGATCTCAGCGATCTTCGGCATCCGTACCACCCCGACACCCAGACAAGAAAGGGCAGAAAGGACCGCTGGCTTCTTCGCCGGGCTCGGGCGGGGTCCGCTCTTACGCGTCTTCCTAGTCTTTGCCGCCACGACCACGGCCGCGGGGGTAATCGTCACTTTCCTGCCCCTGGCTGTCACCCAGGGGTCGGGGGTGTTCTCCGCGGCGGGCGCGCTCCTCGTTGTGGGGGTCGCCTCCGCGATCGGGCGCTGGTGGGCGGGGCGTTTTGGTGATCGCCGCGACCCACGTCTCCTCCTCCCCCCGGGTCTCCTCGCCGCCGCGCTCGGAATGATCGCCCTCTCATCGGGGGGCACGTTCCTGCTCGGCGGGGCTGCGCTCTTCGGGATCGGTTTCGGGTTGCTCCAGAACGCCACGCTGGTCCTGATGATGGAGCGCGTCTCGGAGAGCGAGTACGGGTTGGGGAGCACGCTCTGGAACGTCGCCTTCGACGCCGGGACCGGGCTTGGGGCGTTTGTGTTCGGGTTCGTCATCGCGTCGTTCGGATACTCCTGGGCCTTCTACCTGTGCGCCGGGTTAGTTTCCTCGGCCCTCGTCCTCGTGCGCCTCGACCACCTCGCGCCGGTCGCAGCAGGCCGCTCTACTAAAGACGGGCGTTAGCGAGCTCACCTCTTTCGCTCATCCGACCAACGTACAGGCTGTTGGACGCTAACACTAGCGGTCACGTCCCCTACGGGCATGCCCTGCAGGACGCGCCGTTGCAGCATACGGGCCGACCCGAATGTACCTGCCAAATGGGTGTGACACGTTCCTTATTCTTTCTGCCGCGCTAAGAGAGGCGAGAGTTCTCGGGATGGAGTGACGGCTGCATAACCATCCAATCGTGTAGCAGGTTGTATAAAGGAACCAGCCTTATAGGGGTGTGAAATGGCTCTTAGCCCCGGTCCTAACGCATAACGATACGCCAGGCGGTATATGAGCTTCCGAGAACACCCCTTCTAGGAAGTTCGATAAATAAGGGCAAAAGGAAGCACCGGGTTCTTGGCAGAGCCTCGGCCCTTCGGTTAGCGGATGAGAATACGCAGCTTTCTAAGCCCCTGGGGCCTGCCCCGGCTCGGGAATGGCCCCGAGCTGCTGCAACGCCCCGAGCAGGTCGAACTCGGCCCGCTCTTCCACCAGCTTGCCCCCCTCGAAGCGGTCTATCTGTATGCCGCGCATCTCGATCCGCTGGCCACTAGCAGGCACCCCGAAAAACTCCTCCCCTTGGTGGGTACCCCGAACGGTCCAGCGGGTCACGACCTTCTCCCTTTCGGCTACCTGGTCTTCTATGGTGCAGGTGAGGTCAGGGAAGACGCTATGGAACCATACTATATTTTCCTTTACGGTTTGTACTCCGCGAACCGCTCCTGCCTCGATGTATGCGTCGTAGCGGACGAAGTCGGAGTCGAGCAGATCTTCGAGCAGCTCCGGCTTGCCCTGGCCGAAGGCCTCCTCCATAAAACGGCGCGCCTTTTTCTTGTTCTCTTGCGCTGACACGGCGGTCTCTCCTTCCTCTGGCCTTCCCCAGTGGGTCTCTTACACCTCGACTATATCCGGCAGCAGAGAAGACCGGAAGGTTTGCAAAGTATAGATCGGATACTCGCTGCTAGTAGGCGCGTTTCCGAGAAGACCCCCGGGAATATCCCTTCTCGGCAGTTCGGCGAATAAGAACTAGTAGAAGGGGACGGAGCTATCACGCCCCAGCCTCGCCGTTTAGCCTATCCGGACCTTTCGCCCTTCATCTGCTGCATCATCCCTAGGTCATCCCTCACCGACCAGGTCTCCGCCACCTTGCCGTTGGCCAGCCGAAACCAATGCGTCTGCTCAACCGAAACTTGCCTCCCCGTCGGAGCGAGGTCCCGCAAGGGGCCTGTATGGGTACCGCTGAAGGTTACGAAAGTCGCTACCTTATCCCCTTCGGCGATTATGTCCTCGGTGTCGTAACGGAGGTCCGGGATGGCGGTGTGCATCCACCTGACCAGGTGCTTGTATCCGTCGATGCCATGCTGGTGTTCGGGAACCATGTCGCGGGTGAAAACGTCCGATGCCACGAACTCGTCGGCGGCCTCTGGGTTGTGTTGGTTCCAAACCTCTTCGTACAACCGGCGGATGAGGGCCTTGTTCTCTTCTGACATAGTTTCCTCCTTCTCCAGGCAGCCCCTCATAGGTTGCTCCTCTAGTGACAATGGCCGCGAATATCAAATCTGTCAAGGGGGCAGGTTTCCGAGAACAACCTTTCGAGGAGATTCGGTGAATAGAGGCAACGGCAGCCCTCCTAGCTAACTTTCTCTAGGGGCAGCCCTAAAGCTCGACTTCATCGTACTAAAGTACTAGACCAAGTTTCGTTCTTTTGCCCGATGCCCTGCCTCCCGCCCCTGCCGTAGTCAGGGTGTAAAGCAAACCCATCTACACAGAAAAGGAGAAAAAGATGATGGGACAGCAGCAGCAGACGATGGAGCCGGTGGCGGCGTTGAGGCGCATCATGTTGGTTGTTTTGTTGGCGGCACTTATGGCGGTTACGGCGGCACCGGCTCTAGCTGCTAATGGCAGTTTCACCCTCGGAGGCAAGACCGCCATCAGCAAGTCCAAGGAGAAAGCTCTAGAAGGTGTGTTACGGCCCAAGATCACATATTCAACTAACTGAGGATTGTCCTGCGGCGGTTAACGCTGAGCAGGAACGGAATTGCTATCGGGCCGGGGTCTAAGAGCCCCGGCTCTTCTTATGCCCCGAGTTTCCGAGAATCATCATCTCCGGAAGCCTAGTCTCCGGGAACATTCCTTCTCGGCAGCTCGGTGAATAGCCCGGACCGGCGGAAGGGTGTACTTCCTGTTTGCGGGAACCGGTCCGGGCAGGAAAGCTTTACCCGCCTTTGCCCCGGTCCTACCCCTCACCTCTTTGGACCGGCTCCGCGCTTCTTAGGAGCCGTCCTCGCGCCGCTAGGGACCTATCCAGTCTATGCAGGAGGGTGCTGCTGTCCATTAGTGTCGGTGCTATAGGACCGGGGCTCTGCGCCCTTCAGAGAGGCTCTTAGCGCGCCTGGCGCGACAATAAGAACCCCCAGCGGCGGTGAACAATATCAAAAAGGGGCTCCCATACAAGGGAGACCGCCAGGGGCACTAGTAGTACTAAGACGCTCGGCGACGGCCCACGGTTACGGCTTGGAGAGGTCCTCTACGTCCGCTCCGAGGTCCCCGCCTCCCTGTAGT
>DATDKT010000149.1:0-2514 GCA_036519775.1 Rubrobacteraceae bacterium | reverse complement strand
GAGCCCAGTTCGAGGTCTTCACGGCCGACCTCTTCAGGGCGATGGGAGATCAAGCGGTAGTGCTCGGGGGAGCAGGGGATCAGGGCGTCGACGTTATCGTGAACCGTCGTGGCGAGCGTGTCGCCGTACAGTGCAAGAATCACAGGAGGCCTGTGGGTAACAGGCCCGTGCAGGAAGTCTATGCCGGAGCTCGGCATCATCGGTGCGTAGAGGCCTGTGTAGTGGCTCCCGCCGGCTACACCAGAGGAGCTATCGCCCTGGCGAGGAGTACGGGCGTTTCGCTCTACGATGCCGACACCGTACGCCAGTGGATACGAAAAGTGGACAAGCTCGAGAAGGAGCGTGCGAGCGAGTCAGAGATCAGAAACCAGAATACGCCTATCACCAAAGAGATGGCGGATGCCAGAAAGAGGGCTGTCTGGCATCCACATCCCGACGACCCACCGAAAAGTTAGAGCATTTCAGCACCTATCCATCCGCCCCTCGGGGGTATATCTCCACCGACGCAAGTATCCCCCAGGTTCTGCTGCAGGATAGGGGCCACGCCCCATATCGTCGACGCCGATTATGCCCTCCGTTGGGTGAGTATTGAACTCGGCGTACGCAAGCGCCTTGTCCGCCAGTCGAACGCTGGCATAGTCCCAAGCGTACTGCGGTTCCTTCAGCGAACGTCTGCCCGCGACGATCCTGGCCCCCAGAGGGGTGCGGCAGACCGCCGCCTCGCAGCCCATGTGAAGCTTCCTGCTGCTCACGTAGCCGCGTTCGTCGACCTCCTCCAGGGTGAACCGTGCGGGGTCGTCGCTGTTTTCAGGAGGATGTTCCAGCGAATGTGCTGGCGGGTCCTCAGCCGGAGGTAATGCGTCGCCGCGCTCCCGGGAGGCTTCCGATACCATCGCCCACATCAGCCACAGGACGATGGCTATCACCAGGCTCTCCAACGCGAGCATGAACCACGCGAACCAGATCATCTCGTGGGCCCGAGGGCGCTCATCTTGCCTACCGCCATCAATAGTCCGCCTTGCTTACTCTTCTCTACTTTCGGATTCTATCCCCTCGCCGCGTTGCCGTGGCGAGAAGTACTATGCTGTTGTAGCGATGAAGTGTTTTATCGAGTACGAGAGCCGTGGCGCCCTCGTTGACTGGACGCCGCAGCAGTGGGTTCAGGCGCTGAAGGAAGACATCCGTGTTTATATTGATCCACGAGGTCACCTTCAGATATCCCAGAGATTTCCTTCTTCAGGGAAGGTGGTCCTGACCGAGAGTCTAGAGACCTTGTAGCCGGTCTCTTCGAGGGTGCGTTTGATCTCCTCCTGCTCTGCCTTCCCTCCTTCGAATGAGACGGCCACCACGTTCCCTGTCGGACTGGCCTCAACGCCGGAGACGTAGTCCAGCTTCCTCAACACCCCTTCGATGTCTTCTAGAGGCGCACCCTCTTTCTCCGCTGGCCTGGTTACGTAGACGTGTACATCTGCCACGGTAGATCCCTTCTCTCACTCAGTTTGGGCCAGGGCTACATTGACCTGTATGCCCCTGATATACCCGAAAAGGTCGCGAAACATCCGCCGCATTGGACGCGACCTGCTCGGCATGGACGGCGGCGCCAGCGGTTGCGCGCTCGTGGGCAGCCCACCGAGCCGCTTGGAAGGTGTGTTGTCTCAAGTTCTCGGGTGAGAATTTCTCCGAAGTACTTGCGGCAACAACAGCGCTTCTCATGCAAGGTTTCGCTATTTGCGTTATCCTATATACTTGTCCTTTGTACTTGTCCTTTGTACTTGTTCTTTGTACTTGGCCTGTATACTTGGAGACCAAAGAAGGGGTGTGCCCAGGTAAGTGAGTAGGTTAGAGCGGACGCTCAACAAGCCGATTGTGGTGCTCGTCGTTGGGGTGGTCGCCGTGGCCCTCAACGTTTTGTTGTACTTCGGCTACTTCCTGCCCAGGACGACGCCGCTTGTCGAGCAGATATACTCTATTGGCACCTCCCTTCCCGAGGCAATTGGTAAGTCTGATCCCGAGACTGGTAGTAAGTCTGATTCCAACACTGGTAGTAACGCTGACTCCGAGACTGGTAGTAAGGCAGAGCCCGAGGCCAGCGGTAAGCCTAATCTTGAGGCCAGTGGTACGTCGGTTTCTGAGGGATCTCTTGAGTCGGGTTCCGACTCACCTTCCGGCTCACCTTCTGAGCCCCCGCCGCCTCAGCAGCAGTCGTCTGCGCGGTCTCAGTCACCTCTCGGCTCACCTCCTCCTGAGCTTCCGCCTCTACCTACTCCTCCTCAGGCGCAGTATCAATAAGCCACGGTGAGAGGGTCGAGGTCTCTAGCAGCCTCAGCCATCTTCTTCTTGCATCTATTCACAGAGTAAGTGGAATCGGCTTCCTTGACAGTCTTTCGGAAAAAAGGGCATAATAGATAATTCCGTAAAATAGGGGGGTTTAGTGTTGAGTAAGCGTTTGATCCTGCTGGTGCCGTTGCTGGCCCTGTTTGCGTTTGTCGCGACGACAGAGGAGCGAGCAGAGGC
>DATDKT010000148.1:0-3645 GCA_036519775.1 Rubrobacteraceae bacterium | reverse complement strand
CTCGAAGATGTCCCTCATCGAGGAGTCGTAGATCGGACCTGGGTTGCGATCGACCACCCTACGCAGGATCTCCTCCTCGCGTTTGGGGTCGTAGATGGGGGCCCCCGCCTCTGCCTTGAGATCCATGATCTCCTGCACGATACGCGCCCGCTCGCTCAACGCCTGAATGAGCTCCCGGTCGACCTCGTCTACCCGCTCCCTTAGCTCCCTGATTCTCTCCTGCATCTCGGCATCCGCCATAGGATCTGGAATTGTACCAAGTAGCTACTCAGCATGTCAGCCCACCGCCTTGCAGGCGGCTAGTCAGCTAGAAGCAAGATCCGAAACTTGCCGACTTGCACCAACGCCCGTTGAAAGCACAAACAAAGAAGAATAGTCTTTAGCGACGTTGACTGATGAAAACCTGACATGCTTAAGTGCTGACAAGCGGAGGCCGAAGCGTGCTGACAAGCCAAAAGGAGCGTAGCCCTTTTGAGATTCAGATCGGAGCTAGATCCACTTTCCCCTTACAGGCCGCCGCGGGCGGCGAACGAGGCGGCCGCGGAGCGCGGCGCGGACGGCTACGTCAAGCTGACGTCGAACGAGCTCTCTTTCGGCCCTCTTCCTGAGGCCGAAGCGGCCCTCGTGGAGGCGCTACCCCGCGCCAACCGCTACCCCGACCGCTACGTAGCATCACTGCGCAAGGAGGTCGTCTCCGCCTACCCCGGCAGCGCCTTCGAGAACATACTGGTCGGCAACGGGTCGAGCGAGATCCTGCTCAACCTCCTCCAGCTAGTCGAGCGGCCTGGAGAGGTGATCTTCCCCTGGCCATCCTTCGGCCTGTACGCCTCCATCGGGACCATATTGGGATTACAGACCACGAAGGTCCCCCTAACGGAGGACAATGAGATCAAACCAGAAGCCCTGCTCTCCTCCGTGACGGACGGAACCCGCGCCGTCATCGTCTCGAACCCGAACAATCCGACAGGAACGTACCTCACCTTCGAGGAAGTGCGCGCTTTCGCCGAAGCCCTCCCCGATAATGTGCTCCTGATCCTGGATGAGGCCTACCAGGAGTTCGTCTCCGACCCGGCCTACGCCGGCTCGCACGTCCTCGCCCTCGAAATGGAGAACGTAGTCTGCGTCCGCACGTTCTCCAAGGCGCACGGCCTCGCCGGCTTCCGGATCGGCTACGGGATAGCCGGGCAGAGGGTGGCCGACTTTGTCGAGCGGGTCCGCTTCCCCTTCTCCGTGAACCTCGCCGCCCAGGTGGCCGCCGCCGCATCGATGCGCGCCAGGGACAAGATCGAGGCCCGCGCCCGCTTTGTGATGGGGGAGCGAGAAAGGATCCAGACCGCCTTCAGGGAGGCCAACCTGGCCTACATCCCCTCCCAGGGCAACTTCGTCCTGGTACATACGGGACCGGAGATCTTCGAGCGGGCCGGCGTCCTGGTGCGAGAAGGAGACCCTCTCGGCTATCCCGGTTGGAGCCGGGTGACGATCGGTGACTCGGGTGAGAACGACCGGGTTATAGGGGCGCTCGGAGGAGCATGAGCAACACGCTGGGGATCATCGGGGTCGGCCTGATCGGGGGCTCCGTCGGCCTCGCCGCCAGGGACTCGGGATGGGAGGTAGTCGGAGTAGACACCCCGCAGGTGCTCGAGAGCGCCGCCCAGAGTGGCGCCGTCCACCGCGCCTCCACACTAAAGGAGGTGCGCGAGGCTGACCTCGTTGTACTCGCGGCGCCCATATCCAAGGTGACGGATTTGGTCGGGGATCTCATCCCGACCAACGCCCTTATCACGGACGTCGCCAGCGCAAAGAGCGCCATCGTACGTAGGGCGGAGGACCTGAAACTACGCTTCGTCGGCGGACACCCCATGGCGGGCAGCCAGCTCTCTGGCGTCGCCAACGCAAGCTCGAACCTCTTCGAGGGTGCCCGCTACTTTCTCACCCCAACGAGCCGCACCGATCCGGAAGACTACCGCGAGGTCGCCGGGTTCGTCAGGGAACTGGGCGCCGTCCCTACCGCCGTCGACCCGGAGAAGCACGACCTCCTGATGGCGGCGCTCTCGCACTTGCCGCACCTCATGGCGGCCGCGCTCCTCAAGGTCGCCTCGGACATCTCCCCTGAGGCGCTCTCCTTCGCCGGCCCCTCTTTCAGGGACCTGACCAGGGTGGGCGCTTCCAACCCGGCGCTGTGGTCGGACATCCTGGCAGAGAATGCCCCTGCGCTCGGTGAAGCCCTGGGAGCATTCGCCGGGGCGATGGCGCAGCTGGGGAGTGAGATCAAAGACCGCGAGAGCATGGAGGGCCGTTTCAGGCAGGCCCGCGAGGCCTACGACGCCCTCGGCGGCATCCTCGTGGAGAAGGGCGGCACGAACGTGGACGTTGCGATCCCCGTCGAGAACCGCCCCGGCGTCTTCGCCGAGGTGACGACCCTGATGGGCTCGAATAACATCAACATCCTCGACCTCTACGTGAGGCACTCGAACACCGAAAGGGCCGCACTGGTTCTGACCCTGGACGCCGAAGCAGCGCAACAAGCCAGAGAGCTACTCCGGATCGCGGGTTTCACAGCGGAGCTTCAGGGCTAGAAAAGGAACCGCCGTGTCCTCACCTTAGCTTGGGTGCGACGGCCTCCCCGAAGTATGCTGATCTTTCGAAGCGGAGCAGGAAATCCCGCATCGAGGTTCGTTCGACGTTCGAAACGCCAGAGGAGATCTCAGCGACTTCGTCGAAGTAAGGCCTCGGGTCCATGCCGCATCGGACAGCGCTGATGTAAAGGACCCCTAGCGCCACGTAAGAGTCCCTGAAATCGGTGCCGTTGTCGTCTATGGAGACCGCAGCCAGTCCGAGGCGCAGCCAGCGGCCGTCGCAGGTGTCGGCGAGCTTATCGGCGAACGACCACGCTTTGGCGAGCACGCGTCCCCGCACAGACGTCCATTCGTCGAAAGAGTGCCGTATCTCGCGCCGCAGGGCTTCCTCGCCCTGCAGATACAGCCGGCACCCTAGGTTAAGGTCGGAAGCGAGCTCCTTCCCTCCCGGCTGGTGAGTGGGCTCCCCTAGCGGTGCCCGCAGCCAGCTTCGACGGTACGCCGCCTGACGGTCGTCCATCCGGAGCTTCAATCCCTGCCAGAGATCTCCTGCAGATATCCCTTCGCCGCACCGGTCAGCCACTACTTCTCCAGGAGATGGCGCAGGGCGCCTTCGAGCTCGGGATGACGGTATTCGTATCCGGTCTCTTCGAGCTTCACAGGCTCGACGCGGGCGCTGGTCAGAAGCAGATCGTCAGCCATCCCACCGATCGCGACGCGGGCCGCGGAGGCGGGCACAGTGAAGAAGGTCGGACGCCCCAGGACGCTGCCCAATATCTTTGTGTACTCAGCGTTGGTCCGTGGGTCGGGCGCCACTACGTTTACAGGACCGCTTAGAGCATCAGTACCTATAGCATGAACTATGGCGCCGACCACGTCGTCGAGCGAGACCCAGGACCAGTACTGTCGCCCAGTTCCGATCCTGCCTCCCCCGCCGAGCTTGAAGATCGGCAACGTCGCCCCTAGCGCACCACCCTCCGTACTCAGCACGATGCCGAGCCTGGGGTGAACGACCCTAACCCCCGCCTCACGCGCCGGGTCTGCCGCGGCCTCCCACGCCTGACAGACC
>DATDKT010000147.1:0-12671 GCA_036519775.1 Rubrobacteraceae bacterium | reverse complement strand
ATCCTGAACCGCGACCCAGCGGCGGTACCGACTCCGTACTCGCCATCTACCAACCATTCGAAACCGCCGACCGGCCTATAGTCGTGGCGGTCGGCAACGACCAGATGTGGAACCGCTTCTGCGAGGTCCTAGGACTTGAGCGCCTCGCGGAAGATCCCGCGCTGGCTACGAACGCCGACCGGCGCGCGCGGCGCCAGGAGATACTCGTACCGATCGCGGCCCGGCTCGCCGAACAGCCCGCCGAGCACTGGCTCGAGCGCTTCCGCGAGGCCGCGGTTCCGTGCCAGGTCATCCAATTTCTCTCCGAGGTGGCCGAGGATCAGCAGGTGAAGGCTCGCCACGCTATCTCTGAGCTCGAGCACCCCACCGCCGGAACGGTGCGCACCGTGAATAGCCCGTGGCGGTTCGGGCCGGACGGTAAGCAGCAGGAGCACCGTCCGGCCCCGATGCTCGGTGCCGATACCCGCGAGGTTCTGAGGGAGGCTGGCTACGCGGAAGCGGAGATAGAAGAACTGACGGAAAGGGGAGCCGCGTGGACGAGCGCGATGAAGACGTCTTAACCACGGAGCAGCGGGGGCACGTACGGTACCTGACGCTTAACCGCCCTGACGTGCTCAACGCGCTCAACGCCCGCGTGTTCGTCTCGCTACGGACCGAGCTCGCCAGCGTAGCCTCCGACCGCGGCACCCGGGTCGTCGTGATCACTGGTGCCGGCGACCGGGCGTTCTCGTCGGGCGCCGACCTAGACGAACTGATGGGGCTCGATCCCGTCGATACACGGGCACTGCTCGAACAGGGGCAGCGGGTCTTGCGAGATCTAGAGACGCTCGGGACCCCCGTTATAGCCGCAGTCAACGGCTACGCGCTTGGCGGGGGGTTTGAGCTCGCGCTCGCCTGCCCGCTCGTAGTGGGAGCGGAGCGAGCGCAGTTCGGCCTCCCTGAGGTGGGATTGGGCTTGATGCCGGGCTACGGTGGGACGCAGAGGCTTCCGCGGCTTGTAGGTCCCCAGGTGGCGCTACGTATGATGCTAACCGGTCAGCGCGTAGACGCCGCGCGCGCCCATGAGCTAGGTATTCTCTCCCAACCTCCCGTCGAGGACGGACAACTGCTCGAGGTAGTAGGCGATCTCGCCAAGGAGATCGCGAGTCGTAGCCCGAGGGCCGCAAGCCTCATCCTCCAGTCCGTGAGCGCCTCGAGCGAGCTTGACGCCGGACTGGCCCACGAGACCACGCTCGCGGCCCTCGCCGCTGCCTCAGGTGACGCCGCCGAAGGGGTCGCCGCCTTCCGCGAGAAACGGTCTCCCAATTTCGAGTATACCGACCGGTGACGTATCAGTGACGATTCCTCTGTGAAGCCTTTGCGTGTGGCGAGAGTGGAGCGGGCGGCATGATAGGCGGCGACAGCACGCTCGCCGGACGCGTCGCCGTCGTGACTGGCGGCGGTCGTGGCCTGGGGCGCGCTTTTGCGCTCGCTCTGGCGGAGGCGGGGGCCGATGTGGCGTTGGCGGCGCGGAGCACCGAAGACATCGAGCGGGTCGCCGCCGAGGTCAAAGCGCGTGGCAGACGCGCCCTGGCTGTGCCAACCGATGTCGCCGAGATCGCGGATGTGGAACGGCTCGTCGAGCACGTGCTGGGTGAGCTGGGCGACCTCGGCATCCTCGTAAACAACTCTGGCGTCACCCATTCGGCGCCGCTGCTCGAGACCCCTCCGGAAGAATGGGACCGCGTGGTGGCGACAAACCTGCGTGGCTGTTTTCTCTGCATGCGCGCGGCCGGACGCCACTTTGCTAATCGTCGAGCGGGCAAGGTCATCAACGTAGCCTCGAACTTCGCCTTCATGGGGGTCCCCAATTTCTCGTCTTATTGCGCCTCGAAAGCGGCGGTCGTCAACCTTACCAGGACCGCTGCGATCGAGTGGGCAGGCTTCGGCGTGCAGGTTAACGCACTGGCCCCGGGTTACGTCGAGACGGATATGAACGCTGCGGCCAGGAGCGACGAGGAGATGAAAGCCAAAATTCTTCGTCAGATCCCCGCGCGTCGGATGGCTCGCCCGGAGGAGCTGGGCCCGCTCGTAGTCTACCTCGCGTCGTCTGCCTCCGACTTTATGACGGGCGAGACGCTCGTCTTCGACGGCGGCCAGGTGGCGAAGTGACGGCTCCGACCGGCGTAGCGACGATGTTTCGGGCCTGCGCGGGTTCTCTACAGGCGTGGTGCGGTCTAGTAACGAGGTCGGTTCGAGAGCACCTAGGGAGGAGGTGCGTTTTAACCTAAGGCTCGTGCGAGACGCCTGATAGCCTATATTAGTAGCGAGAGGGTAAGCAGGAAGAAGAGAGGAAGTTGAATAAATGACGATCGACTCCGTGTCGTCCCTCGGCACTGACTACTTCTTTCTCGACGACCTCCTGACCGAGGAGGAGCGCGATGTCCGCGACCGGGTCCGTTCTTTCTGCGATAAGGATCTCATCCCGATCATCAACGACTATTGGGAGAGAGAGGAATTTCCCTTCGAGCTGCTCGCCAAGATCGGCGCGCTCAACATCGCGGGCACGACCATCGAAGGGTACGGCTGTCCAAAGATGAGCGCTACCGCGGCCGGCCTGGTCAGCAGGGAGTTGGCTCGAGGAGACGGCGGTTTGACCACGTTCTTCGCCGTGCACTCCGGCGTCGCGATGACATCCATAGCCACGCTCGGGTCCGAGGAGCAGAAAGAGCGGTGGCTCCCGCCGATGGCGAGGATGGAAAAGATAGGGGCCTTCGGTCTCACTGAGCCGCAGCACGGCTCCGACGCGGGGTTGCTCGAGACGACGGCCCGCCGGGAGGGCGACGAGTATGTCATAGACGGGGAGAAGCGCTGGATCGGCAACGCCTCTTTCGCCGACGTGACCGTTATCTGGGCCCGCGAGGAGAACGACAAACTCGCGGCTTTCCTGGTAGAGAAGGGCACCCCTGGCTTGGAAGCCACGGTTATGACCGGCAAAGCCTCCCAGCGCACTGTGTTGAATGCGGACCTCAAGCTAGACGGCGTACGAGTATCGGCCGAGAACCGACTGGCCAACTCCCGTGGCTTCGGGGATGCTGTCCAGGTTCTCACGCCGACTCGCCACAACGTCGCCTGGGAGGCCGTGGGGCACGCCGTAGCGGCCTACGAGTTGGCGCTCATGTACGCGAAGGAGCGGGTGCAGTTCGGGAAGCCGATAGCATCCTTCCAGCTCATTCAAGGCAAGCTAGCCAAGATGCTCGCAGACATCACCGCCATGCAAACGCTCTGCTTCAGGTTGAGCCAGCTCAGGGCAGAGGGGAGAATGACGATCGCGATGGCCTCCCTGGCCAAGATGCACAATGCCAAGAGGGCCTACCAGGTGGTAGCGGACGCGAGGGACATCCTCGGGGGCAACGGCGTGCTCCTCGAGTACCACGTCGCGCGCCACCTGGCAGACATGCAGGCCGTCTACACCTACGATGGCACCGACACTGTGCTAGCGCTCATCGTGGGACGCGATATCACCGGACATCAGGCCTTCTCTTGAGGAGGATCGTGGTTTTCCTATCCGAGCAACCAAGGGCGGTGAGCGTTGCAGAGGAGCTGTAGATGATAGCGGAGCGGTTCGACGCCTTTTTGTTTGACCTCGACGGGGTCGTCTACCTGGGCGACGAGCTGCTCCCGGGCTCGGAAGAAGCCCTGGCTCGACTCAGGGAGGCTGGTAAGGAGGTCCGCTTCCTCACTAACGACCCGCGTCCGACGCGGGCGCAGGTCCGCCGACGGCTTGCCGGTATGGGAGTGGAGGTCGGCGCGGAAGAGATGATCACGTCCGGTTGGGCCACCGCAGGCTACCTGCTACAAAACGGCGTCGAGTCCGCTTACGTTATAGGTAGCCGGGGGCTGGCCTCCGAGATCGGCATGGTAGGAGTCGAGGTAGTGGACAAGGGACCCTGCGAGGCGGTAGTCGTAGGGTCCGACGAACACGTTTCTTACAGCCACATCCGGCAAGCGTCTCGGTACATCTTTGAGGGAGCACGTTTTGTCGCGACGAATGCCGACGGTTCCTTCCCCTCGCCTAAAGGCCCGCTCCCCGGCACGGGGGCCATAGTAGAAGCCGTCAGGGTTACCACGGACGAGAAACCTATCGTGATAGGCAAACCGTTCCCCCCGATGTACGACACGGCCCTGAAAGGCCTAAGTACCGCTCGTGAACGCACGGTCATGGTCGGAGATACTCTGGAGTCAGATATCACGGGGGCCAAAAGTGCGGGAATCTCGGGCGTGCTGGTCTCACGGGAGTATACGCAAGATACTGCGGACGGGGATGAGGGCTTGGCGGACGCGGTTATACAGGATCTGACCGGTCTCTTTGAATCTGGGATGACCACGCTCAAGAAGGCCGGTAGCTAAGCGTTGTGTGTATGAAGACTATACACAGGCCTTTCTGCTCCGGCGCGCTAAAGTATAAGGGTCTTATAAGGCTTTCGAGGACTTCCGCATCCCGCTGCCCGTCATCGTCCCTAGCTTCGCTAGCTTCCTCCGGCGTGCCTACTTCGACACCGACAATAACCCCGTGGAGCTGGTCATCTCCCATTACAATCTCCGGCTTGAATAAGCGCTTTTCTCGTTTCAGGTTGTTTCCCACAGTCACCTCGTCTCGGACTTAAAAATCCGTATAGTGTGGGTTCGAGTCACACCGCCCCTACTAATAAAATTGGTTATTTAGCAAGGAAAACACGTTCTTGGATGAAGGTCTACGGACTATGCTGGGTGTGCTGCTCTGTATAGTCAAGACCCGTAACGTTTGGCGCTGGTTTTCGCTAACGATAGGCAGCATTCTCGAAGATAGCGACGCGCATACAAGCTGTGTCAGAACGCACGCGTACAGGCTTGACACAGCCGGCAACCATATTTACCATGATACGAAATTTGTACGGACAAACCTTACGTACTTTTTGCGGGGAAGGAGGAAGATGGTTCGTACGGCGAAGCGGACGGGTGTCCCTTCTCGGGAGAGTCTTAGAGGGGCGTGATCTATGCGGATTGCGGGTGCCGTTTACAGCACGAGATTCGAGGGAGTGAGCCACAAGTGACGGAAGAGAAGATGAGGATAATCGATTCAGATGTGCACCCCTGGATCAACGGGGATATCGAAGGGCTGATGCCTTACCTGAGCACCGCCTGGCAGAGACGCTTCGAAGGGAAGCGTTCCACGCTGCCCGATCATCCGTTGCGTCCGCCTTTGGCCGGGGCGACCTCCATACGGCGAGACGCCACGCCGCCGGGCGGAGGGGCTGGCGGTTCGGATCCCGAGTTCATGAAAGAAGACCATCTCGACCGGTACAAAATCGAGTACGCCGTACTCTCCTCTATCCAGGCGGGCAAGCTTGTAACGTTGCCCAACACGGACGAGGCGGTTACGCTGGCCCGGGCGTTCAACGATTACTTCCGGGAAGAATGGCTGGCTGTGGACTCGCGTTACAGGCTGGCGATGTCCGTGGCTCCCCACGACCCTTTCGTGGCCGCCGAGGAGATCCGGCGAATCGGCGACGAGGAAGGCATCGTAGCAGTCTTCGTACCACTGCTGAACATACTGATGGGCAACCGCTACTACTATCCCATCTATGAGGCTGCCGAGGAGCGGGGGCTACCTATCCTGATCCACCCTACCGGTACCGAGGGAGGCTTCCAGACGAGCGTCGCCTTTGCCGGAGGCATCCCCAGTACCTACATCGAGCGGCACACGGTCTTTCCCGAGATAGCCATGGCAAGCATCACTAGCATGGTCCTCGAAGGGGTCTTCGTCCGCTTCCCCGGGTTGAAGGTGGTGGCCGCGGAGTTCGGGTACAGTTGGGCGCCGCACATGCTGTGGAGGATGGACCAGAACTGGCGGGAGTTCAGGCGCGAGGTGCCCTGGATCAAGTACGAGCCGAGCAAGTACGTCCTGGAACACGTCAAGTTTACTAGCCAGCCGGCGGAAGAGCCCGAGAAGAACGAATACCTGCTGCAGATCCTGGAGATGGTGCACGCAGATCGGACGATGCTCTTTAGCACGGATTACCCGCACTGGGATACCGACACCCCCGAGACTGCCTACAGGCGGCTGCCGGAGCCGATGAAGCAGCGGATCTTCTACGACAACGCCGCAGAACTGTACGGGCTGGAGACCCCCGCCCAGGTCTGACGGAGGAGGTGGGCTTTGGAGCACTGCGTAGGGCACGTCGACGAGATCCCAGAGAGGGATGCCCTCATCGTCGACGTAAACGGCAGGTCGATCGGCATCTTCAAGGTGGACAACCGGTTGTACGCCGTCAACAACATCTGTCCTCATAAGGCGGCCCCTGTGGCCCGAGGAACGGTAGGGGGAACCATGCTCCCTACGAGTAAGCCGGGCGAGCTCGAGTACGGGCTCGAAGGGCAGGTCCTGAAATGCCCTTGGCACGGCTGGGAGTTCAATTTGGAAACGGGAGAGTGCTTGTTCGGGGTCAGCGGGAGGAGGCTCAAGACCTATCCCGTAGGGGTCAGGGGAGATCAAGTCTACGTAGAAGCGTAAGGTTCGGGTTCTTAGCCATACAGGCATCGTTTAAGAGGTCACACAGATGCGAGGAGATCTCGACTGCGCAGAGCCTGAGGATGTTCATCGACGGTGATTAAGTCGAGAGCGAGTCCTGCCTATTGACACGAGAAATTTGTACGTACATAATGCCGAATAGAGAAGGGAACTTCGGGGAAGGTGATTATTGGTTAACGAGTCGTCGCGGGTCCGCAAGCGCCGGTGCCCTAGGCGCGTCGGCAGCAGCTCAAAGAGTAGTTTAACCCGGCGAAGGTATAGCCGAGGCGGACGATGGACAAGTCTGACTGTAAGTGTATGGCTGAGATTTCGGGCTTATGAACGTGCCCGAGTAGCGCGCATTTGGGAAGGCTGAGACCAAACGTACTCTCGCGTACCGTTGCCGAAAGCGCAGAGAAGGGGATAAAAGTGCAACTGATAGAACGCCCGACCACGGAAGAGGTCCGCGACTACAAGATGCTCATAGGCGGCGATCCACTCGCCGCTCGCTCTGGCAAGATATTCGAGAGCATCAACCCCTACACCGGGCGAGTCTGGGCGACCGTCCCTGAAGCGGACGAAGAGGACGTGGATGCGGCGGTGCGTGCCGCTCGCCAGGCCTTCGACGAGGGGTCGTGGGGTAAGATGACCGGCACCGAGAGGGCTCGCCTCATACGCCGTCTCGCCGAGCTGATAGCTGAGAATGCAGAAGAGCTCGCCGTCGTCGAGAGCACGGACAACGGCAAGCTCTTGAAGGAGATGAGCGGCCAGCTCGGTGCGCTGCCGGACTGGTATTACTACTTTGCTGGGGCTGCAGACAAGGTTCAAGGTGCGACCATCCCCTCGGACAAGCCCAACTTCTTCGTCTACACTCGGAAGGAGCCGGTCGGGGTGGTCGGCGCGATCATACCGTGGAACTCTCCGCTCTTGCTGCTGACCTTCAAGCTCGCGCCGGCTTTGGCCGCCGGATGCACCTTTGTCGTCAAGGCAGCGGAGCAGACGCCAGCTTCGGTCTTGGAGTTCGGTAAGCTCTTCGAGGAGGCCGGTTTTCCGCCGGGCGTCTTCAACGTGGTGAGCGGCTTTGGCGTCCCGACAGGGAAGGCGCTCGTAAGCCATCCTGGCGTAGACAAGGTCGCCTTCACCGGCTCCACTCAGACAGGCATCAGCGTGATGAAGGACGCCGCCGACCACCTCGCCAAAGTTACGTTGGAGCTCGGTGGCAAGTCTCCGAACATCGTCTTCGACGATGTAGACCTCGAGGCGGCGAACAACGGCGTCGTAGCGGGCATCTTCGCTGCTACGGGCCAGACGTGCATCGCCGGCTCGCGGCTCTTCGTCCAGGAGAGGGCGCATGATGAGCTGGTCGAGAGGCTCTCCGAGCGCGCGAAGACTATAAAGCTCGGCGACCCGCTCGACGCGGAGACCGAGATGGGGCCCGTCGCGTTCAAGGAGCAGCTCGAAAAGATCGAAGGCCACGTCCGAGCCGGGAAAGAAGAAGGTGCGACGCTTGTATGCGGCGGCAAGCGACCTGACTCTGACGCATTAGAGCACGGCTACTTCATCGAACCGACGATCTTTGCGCAGGTGGAGAACGGAATGCAGATAGCGCGCGAGGAAATCTTCGGTCCCGTCCTTTCCGTCATCCCGTTCAAGGACGAGGAGGAGTTGGTTCGCCAGGCCAACGACACGAGTTACGGTCTTGCCGCAGGCGTGTGGACAAAGGACATTCAACGGGCGCACCGGGTGGCCCACGCTATCCGCGCGGGGACAGTCTGGATCAATGCCTACCGTACGCTCTCGTTCAACACTCCGTTCGGCGGCTATAAGATGAGCGGCCTCGGCCGCGAGAATGGCCTTCAGGCTGTCGACGAGTACACAGAGACGAAGTCCGTCTGGGTCGAGCTCTCCGGCCAGAGCCGGGACCCCTTTACTATGGGGTAAGAGGCGATTCCATCTTCCTATAAACCAGGAAGTTCCGTAGCGGCTTACAGACCATGTGGCAGTCGCGGGCATTGGTGTGTGAACGGAGAGAATAGGTGTCAGACGAGATCGTGAGCTTCGAAGTCTATGCTCTGAAATATGCTACGCGTGATGCTCAAGCTCACGAGACCTATGAAGATCGCGAGCTCACACTTCCTCTCGAACGAGACCTTTGTGTTCGCCATGGCCGCTTGGACGGTTTCTAGCGTGCCCGGCCGCCTTGGCCAGGCATGCTACACTCGCGGGAGTAAGTCGCGGAGGTCCGACTCTTTGTGGAGATTCCAGGCGAGGTCGATGAGTTGGCGCACCTCTTCGGCCGTGGCCCCGCTTTGGAATCCGGCCAGCCTCCTGGCCTTGTCCTCGATCTCCGCCCGGCTCAAAGTGTTCTCGGGATCTCCCTTTGGGACCTCGACCCGGGACATGAAACGATCTCCGGCGGTAGTCTCCACTTCGACGAGGCCTATCCACCGCTCGGGGTAGGCGGCGTCGATCTCGGGGTCAAAGACCATCTCCACACGATCGCAGAACTCCCTGACCTCTGATTCTTGGAGCGCCTCTTCGGTGAACTCGTCTGTTCCGGCTCGACCATGCAGCGCGATCAGGGCGAGGACGAAACCCATCGAGAACTTGGACTGGTGTATTGTCTGTGGCTCCGTGACTGGCCCGAGCACGTCGATAGCCGCTTGGTGGACGTGAGCGCGGACGTGTTCGATCTGCTCTGCGGCCAAGCGGTGCTCGTGCATCGCTTTGAGTAGGGCGTCGGCTGCTGGGTGGGTGTGGCGGCAAGACGAGTGGAACTTGAAGGAAGTCTCGAGAACCGTCCATCGCTCCCCAAAACCCTCGACGAGCTTTGCGGGATCGGCGTCAGTAGACATACCGGCCGCCAGACCTTGGCGGCCTTCGAGTATGCGCGTCGCCCCGGTGAAGCCGTCCCGGGCCACGTATGCGGCGAGCAGTCCATCGGCCGCCGCTTTGGCAGTGTGGAGCTGCTTAGAGTCGGCGGCGTCCCGCAAGAACTCCCAGAGGCCTGCGGCCTGCGTCCCGGCCAACCCGAAGGCGTGGAGCATAGTCTCTTTGTGCGCGCAGAGCAGGTGGGCGACGGCGGCCGCCGCGGCGAGCGTCCCCGCGGTCCCGGTAGTGTGGAAGACCTGATAGTGGGAGCGGCCAAGGTAGGTGCCGATTCGGACCCCAGCCTCGTAACCCACTACCGCGGCGGTTATGAGGTCCCGGCCCGAAGCCCCGGTCTGTTGCGCGGCCGCAAGGGCAGCCGGGAATACTACGGTCGCCGGGTGGAAGACGGAGCCGTTGTGGACGTCATCCTGCTCGATCACGTGCGAGGAGGCGCCGTTCACGAGGGCGGCGAAGAGGGGGGAGGTGTGCCGGCGCGAAACCAGGATCTCACACGGCCCGTCGCCCGGACCCATCGTCTCCGCGAACCTCTCCAGAATCTCGACCGGCCGGGAGTTCCGACCCGCGAGCGCCGACGAGACCCAGTCCAGGAAAAGCTCCTCGGTCCGGGTTACGACCTCTTTGGGAAGATGCTCGAAGCGGAGGTTTGTGAGGTAGGAGGCCAGCTCCCGGGTCGTCCCGGTGGTGGTCACGGTCATCTCTCTTCTCCTGGCGCGGTGTTCTGGGTCAGTAGCGTGAACCATGCGTTGTCGGTCGTAGTTACCGTTCGGCCCAGAGGGCGCCGGTAAACGTCCCCGACCTCGAAGCCCTCGAAGAGGCGGCCTCGCCAGCACTCTTTAACCGTCATGCGAAATCTCCTTTCGCTTCCCCGGCTGCCCTATGGGCACTACGCACCACCCTCTACGAGGAAGAGTGATATATCGGGGACGTAAGTTACGACTAAGAGGGCGGCCAGAAGGACGAGGGCGCTCGGGGCCGAGGCCTTGGCGACCCGGACGACCGAGAGCTTCGAGATGCCGCTCGCCACAAAGAGGTTCAGGCCGAACGGCGGGGTGACCATTCCGATTTCCAGATTCATCACCATGATGATGCCGAAGTGTATGGGGTTTACGCCAAGCCGCGTGGCCACCGGCAAAAAGATCGGGGCCAGGATAAGGATTGCGCTCGAAGTCTCCATGAAGCAACCGACCAGCAAGAGGAAGGCGTTGACCACGAGCAGGAAGGTGAACCACGAAAGGTCCAAATTTATAAAGAGGTTCGTGATCTGATCCGGTATTCGCTCTGAGGTCAGGACGAAGGAGAAGAGTATCGCGTTGGCGATAATAAACATGATCATCGCCGACATCCGTGCCGAAGCCACCGTGACCCGCGCCAGGTCCTTGAGGGTCATTTCGCGGTAGACGAAGAGCGAGACGATGAGGGAGTAGAGGACCGCCATCGCTGCCGCCTCCGTCGGGGTGAAGACGCCACCGTAGATGCCGCCTAGGACGAAGATGGGTAGGAGAAGCCCCAAAAAAGCGTCGCGGAACGCCTTGATGCGCTGGGCGCGCGTGAGCGGTATCTCCTGTCCCCGCAGGCCACGCCGCCACGCGGTGAAGAGCACCAGCCCTATAAGCAAGAACCCGGCCAGAAGCCCCGGCCCGAACCCGGCTATGAAGAGGTCGCCTATGCTTGTCTCCGTGGCTATCCCATACACGATCAACGGGATGGAGGGCGGTATGAGTATCCCCAAAGACCCGCTGGTCGCGACGATGCCGGTGGAGAACATCCTCCCGTAGCCAGCCTCTATCATGGCCGGGATGAGGAGCGTGCCGACCGCCACGACCGTGGCCGGGCTCGATCCCGAGATGGCGGCGAAGAACATGCAGCTTATGACGGCGGTGAGAGCGAGCCCTCCGGGGAAGCGTCCTACCGCCGCGTTCGCCGCCTCGGTCAATCGCCTGCTTATCCCTCCGTGGGTCATGATATTCGCCGCGAAGACGAAGAACGGGATCGCCATCAGGGTGAAGGTGTTGAGCGAGTTGAACAGCGTGTCCGTGGTCTGCGTAAGCGGCAGCGTCGTGTAGTAGAAGAAGTAGAGGAACGCCGTGAGCCCTAAAGCCACCGAGATCGGGGCCGTGGAGAGTAGCAGGAGGAAGAAGACTACGAAGAGGACCAGCGTGGGGCTCACTCCGCGGCCTCCTCGCCGTACTCAGAGTCGTCGTCTTCGGGGAAGGTATCCCGGCCCCTTGCCGACCGGTAGAGCATCTCGAGCGATCTCAAGAACATCAGCGTGAGCCCTACCGGCAGCGAGAGCTCGACGAGCCAGAGGGGCAGTCTGAGAGCCGGGGTCAGGATCCGAAGAGCGACGGGCTCGGTGATCATAATCCATGCGTAGGTCCCGAAGATGGCGCAGTAGATCACCGTGATCAGGGCGCTTAATACCGCGAGCGCTCTCCTCCCGCGCTCCTTGAACAAGGACGACAAGACGTCGACGTTGACGTGCTCGTTGTGCCGGAGTGTGATGACGGCGCCTATGAAGGTCGAGAGGATCAGCAGATAGATTGTCGCCTCCTCAGACCAGAAGATAGTGTAGTTGAAGAGGTAGCGCAGGATGACCTGCAAGCAGGCCAGCAGGCTCGCTCCACCCAGAGCGAGCGCCGCCAAAGTGTTCTCGATCGCGGTGAGGATCCGGTCCAGACGGGACATCAAACCTCCATCAGATAAAGGAGAGGGAGAGCTCTCCGAAGAAACCGCCTCTTACTGCACGCCTTCTTTGGCCTTCAGCTCTTCGATGAGATCCTGGCCGACCACATCAGCGTGCCGGTCCCACACCTCAGGGATGACCGCGTCCCTGAAGGCCCGCTGTTCTTCCTGGCTCAGCTCTATGAACTCGGTGGTGCCAGCTTCCTCTATATTCTGACGGGCTTCCTGGTCTTCCTGGAAGGCGACCTCCCGGTTGTACTCCGTCGCCTCGTCCGCAGCCTCGGTCACGGCCTGCTGGAGGTCGTCAGGCAACTGCTCGAAGAAGTCGTTGTTGATGACGAGCACGTAGCCGATGTAGCCGTGATTGCTCTCCGTCATGTACCGTTGGACCGTGTGCATCTTCTGTGAGTAGAAGTTGGCGTAGGTATTCTCCAGGCCGTCTATAACGCCGGATTGCAGCGCGTTGAAGACCTCGCCGAAGGCCATCGGGGTCGTGCTGGCCCCCCAGGTCTCCATCTGGTCTTTCAGAACGTCGCTGCCGCTCTGGATGCGCATCTTTTGTCCCTGA
>DATDKT010000146.1:0-3630 GCA_036519775.1 Rubrobacteraceae bacterium | reverse complement strand
GAGGGTCTCCAGCCCGACCATTGCCACGTCGAGGTGTGGGCGAGCCGCCCTGATGGCTTTCGCTAAGGCGTCCGCGTAGGCGCGGTAGTCGTCCTCAAAGGCCACTAAGATCCGCATTATGTTGGTGGTGCCCCTCACTTTTCCCCTGTTCTTCGGGCGCCCACTCGCCGCCTGTCACCGTCCAACCGCGCATCGCGGCCCCCGGCGGCGTGTACACATGAGAAGCCGAAACCCCTCACAGGAAGTTGCAACCGGGGACAACCAATATGACGCTGAGCACCGGCTAGGGGTTACACCGTTCGGGCCTACCCTTGGACCGGGGCTCCGCGCCTCTTAGGGGCATCCTCGCGCTCCTCGGAGGAGAGCAGGCACCTACTAGCTAGAGCCTGTACGCTTGTGGTGAGAGGAGGCCCTATGCGGATGATGCACTGGTACAACCCTAAGAGCAGGTTAAACGAGGAAGTCCCGGCCCCCATGTCAGACGCCCAGGCCATAGAGCTACTCAGTGGAGACCCTGACTCCGACGAGTTCATTGAAGAGTACCGGCGATGGCGCGCGACGCAACCGGACGTCGTGGAGACCTCCGTCCGTAGTCCATTCCTGGGGGAGGGCAAAGAGAGAGTCAGAGCCTCTGGCTCAGTCATACATCGTCCTCTCCCTGCGACGGCCGGAACCCGCGCAACACACCGAGCATGTAATTTGCGTGGTTCTCTTTCTCCCCAAGCCACTCGGTTGTCTCCGGGTAGCCAAACTGCAACGCAAGGGAGGCCACGCGCCAGATGTCAAACATGTTCGTCTCACCGCTCTCTCGCACGTACTCCAGACCACGGTAGACCTCTTCAGGTATTTTTACCGGCTCGGTTGCTCGCCCCTGCTCTCCCTCCGAGGGGAACCCGTAGAGCACACCTCGGACGTAGGCTTCGCGGTTCTCTTCCCCAAGAAGCCAATCAGCCGTCTGCGTATACCCGGCCCGTAGTGCCAATTGCGCCACGCGGGGTAAATCGAACATGTTTGCCTCGCCAGAGGCCTGGACGAACCGCAACCCCTCAAGCACATCGGTTGGAATCTTAGCCGGCTCGTTCATCGCTCCTCCTTTCGCCCTTAGCTTACAACGTGAAGGGCCGGAGCCTCAGCTCGCCGCTTTCGAAGATTCCTCCACACCTCGGTTATAGGGAGTCTCACACTACTCGTCGAGACCGTTCTCTATCCTACCCCTGCGTGTGAATGGAGGATTTTCGTGTCAATAAATTATAGATATATCCGCCGGGCTCATTTATAACTTCTGTATGATGCCGGTTATGGTGAAGGAGGCCGATGTAAACCGGATAGACGTGCTCGAGGACTACGAGGTCCTGGACGCCACGGCTTTGGGCAGGCGCTTGGGGTTCAAGCGGAACACCGTGCTTGCCTACCTGTCGAGGAGGAACTTCGGGCGCATACCTCGTCCGAACCGCCAGCTTGCTATGGTGCCTATCTGGTACGAGAAGAGCGTCAAAGAATGGGAAGCGAAGGAGGATCGGGCGCGTGGCAAGTAGGAGCGGCAACAGGAGAAGGGAGCTTAGTAGACAGTGCGAGGCTGTCGAGAAGCAAGAGATCCGCCGACGCGCCTCAGAGCACACCTACCGGGACAAAGAGCGGGAGGAGCGGGACGTGAGTGCGGGGAACCGGGATGATGTACGCAGGGCGCGGGAGGAGTTGATGAGCATCGAACAGTCGCGACTGCGTCTGCCGGAAAGGGTCATGCGAGGCGAAGCCGAAGCCCTAGAAGAGGACCAGCATCTTGAGACGCGCCTAAGGGAGCTAGCGCACTGGTTGATGAGCGCCGAGCAGCAGGACGAGGAAGGGTCCGGAACGTCGTGGGAGGGGAGGGGTAGGCGTTGGGGTTAAGTGCCAGGCTCAAGCGTTTGGAGGATGTGAGAGAGACCTAGCGTGCCAGAGTGAAGCTTATAGCGCCAGCGCTCGCGCTTCACTGTAAGTTGGTAGGCAACGCCCGGCGGCGGCTGCAAGGATTACTGCCAGAACCACTAACCCCAGGGTATTATTCCTAAAGTAAAAACAGGCCGAGCTACGGTTCCGCGCCCTGCTGGGCTCTGCTACCCAAGATGTTCGTTTCGAGCGAGTGGCGGTGGGCTAGAATGAACCAAGATGACAGAAAGAGGCGGCGTGAGCAGCGGCTACATCCCGGCCAAGGATGCCCCGGCCCTCTTTTCGTGCCCGCCATCGAGATGCCCGCGCCCGAGTAGTGGAGGGCCGGAAGGTGGCCTCAGAGCAGCTTGGCGACGGCCAATCCGGGGAGCAGGAGGATAAGCGCCACGGAGGTCAGGCACCCGAGGGGTATGACCACGCAACACCCTCCACTGTTGTCGCGTCTCCTACAAAACATCGGTGCCCCTTTCGCAAAACTTCTCAGAGCAAGCACAGAACGGCGTTCACGAGTATGGTCAAGGTTATGCTAAGCACGACGCTAAGCACTATCCAGAACAGATATCCGGGCGCAACGCGCAAGGGGAATCGCCTTCCGTTCGCTCAGTGTTGTTTCTGACCCGGTCGGCAGGAAACGCAAGGTAGCGGCGCGATTACCGGGAATCTCCCTCGGCTCCGCGACCCTCGTAGCGGTGGTTTATCGCCTCGCGGATGTCCTCAGAAATTTTTTCCAGTGCCCTCGCCTGGTCCTGCAGAGCCTGCACCTCGTCCTCGTAGCCCTTGTACTCTGAGTACCCGGTTCCTTCCAAGAGCAGTGGGTTGATCGTCCACTCGGTCTCGTAATACTCCCCACTGAGGTCCCTGTACTTCGAGGTGATCGTGATGCCTTCCGTAAGGCCCTTGTCCCTTAGATTCTGCACCACGTTCTGGTAAGAGTCCCAGACGGCGACGAGGTCCGTTTGCGGGGCCATGAAGTTTATGCCGTGCTCGAAGTAGGGCATCTCGGTGATGTCCCGCCCGCTCGTGGTTTGTATGGGCGCGGAGAACTCGAACGAGACGTCCTTGGCAGCCCCATTCCCGATGTTGCGCACCACGATGTTAGTGGTGAACCGCCCGGTGTAGTCCGCGTCTACTATGATCTGCGGGCGATCCTGGTCGTCGCGCGCCTTGCGCGCCTGCCGGCCCTGGTAGAGGATACCGAGCGCGACAACCAAGGTGGCAAGAGAAGACAAGAGTTGCGCTGCCGTTGCAATGTCCATACTTTTTCTTCCCTCCGTTCCGTGGTTTGCGTTCGGCTTCTTCCAGGAGTTCTGTAAACCAGTAACAAACACACTCATCCTAACGGTTGTAGCCGTAAAGTAGCACGGATGCCGCGAAGCGAACATAAAGGAGGCGGGCGCGCCTTCTTACTCCGGCGAAGCGCTGCGCTACTTTCAAGTGCTAGGCCAGAACATATCCAGCTTTTTAGAGGTGGCTTCCCCCGCCGACAACCCTTACTTGGATGGCTGATCGAATACACCACTATAGGTTCTTCTTCGGGCGGTAGTGAGTCGCTGGTAAGCCAGTGGAGGCACCGGTCACCGCCCTGCCGTAGCCTAGGCTAGCTGTATATCTATCCAACCGCGCTACATGTTGTGTTGCTCACCACGCCTCTTAGGGCGCACAACGGCCCTTTGCCTCGGTCCTAACGCATAAGGATACGACCGG
>DATDKT010000145.1:0-12458 GCA_036519775.1 Rubrobacteraceae bacterium | reverse complement strand
TTTTCTTCGTCCGTATCCTCTGAGGCTATGGGGAGGATGCGGGTGGCGGTGGGCTGCTGGACGAGGGCGTTCTTGAAGCGGTTGTAGACCAGATAGACCATATCGGCCTCCTCACCCTCGAAGAGCTGCGTGAGGCGCCTCCCGATCTCCCGGGCTTTCTCGTAGCTCGGGCTGTCGGAGAAGCCTATATACGCCTCCTCGACGCCCATCCTCCGGAATCGGAAGAACTCCCTCGCCTTGCGACCGGTCACGATCTGCACGATCTCTGCGTCCTGCTCCCCTCGCAGCTCCATGGTACGCCTCAGCACCTGAGCATTGAACGCCCCGGCGAGGCCCCGGTCGGAGGTGACGGTGCAGATGGCTACGTTGTTCACCTCGTCTCGCCCGACGAGGAGCGGGGTGTCGCTCTGGGCCCTATCCGCGATGTCCCGCATCATCTCCTCAACGTTGTCGGTGTAGGGTCGCGCCCTGTCGAGGTGAGCCCGAGCCTTGTTCAGCTTGATGGCCGAGATGGTCTGCAACGCCTGCGTCATCTTGGCCGTGTTGTTGACCGACTGTATCTGGCGCTTTAAGTCCTGGAGAGACAACTTCTAGCTCTCCTCCTCCGAGCCGTCCTCCGAGCCGTCATCCTCGTCGTCTTCCCCGATCTGGACTATGCTGGTGTCCTCAGGCTCGTAGTTCTCGTTGAAATTGCTGATGGCCTCCCTGAGTTTTTCTTCGTCCTCGTCGGAGAGCTCCTGCGACTCCCGAATGCTGTTGAGAAGCTCCTCGTGGCTGTTCTTTATGTACTCCCGGAACTGGGCCTCCCAGTCGGGGATGTTGTCCGGTTCGACCTCGTCGACGAGGCCGTTGGTAACCGCGTAGATCACAGCTACCTGTTCCTCAACCGGCACAGGGTCATGCTCCTTCTGCTGCAGCATGTTCATCGTCCGCTCGCCGCGGGCTAGGGTCTCCTGGGTGGACTGATCCAGGTCGCTCCCGAACTGGGCGAAGCTCTGCAGCTCAAAGTACTGGGCCAGGTCCAGCCTGAGCGTGCCGGCGGTGTCCTTCATGGCCTTGATCTGGGCGTCACCGCCCACGCGGCTCACCGAGTTGCCGACGTCGATGGCCGGCCGCTGGCCCGAGTTGAACATGTCGCCGTCGAGGAAGATCTGGCCGTCCGTGATCGAGATGAGGTTCGTAGGTATGTACGCCGAGATGTCCCCACCCTTGGTCTCGCCGAGCGGCAACGCCGTCAAAGAACCACCGCCGAGATCATCCGACAGTCTGGCCGCCCGCTCCAGGAGCCGCGAGTGTAGGTAGAAGATGTCCCCGGGGAACGCCTCGCGCCCTGGCGGGCGCCTGAGCAGAAGCATCAACTGCCGGTAGGCGTTGGCGTGCTTCATCAGGTCGTCGTAGATGATCAGCGCGTCCTCACCTTGCTGCATGAAGTACTCGCCGATGGCGCACCCCGAGTAGGGTGCCAGGTAGTGAAACGTCGCCTCCTGGGCGGCGGGCGCGTTGACGACGACCGTGTAGTCCATCGCTCCGTACTCCTCGAGCGTGCTCACCACCCCCGCCACAGTCGAGTCCTTCTGGGCGATGGCGACGTAGATGCACTTCACATCCTGGTCGCGCTGATTGATGATGGTGTCGACGGCGATCACGGTCTTGCCGAGCTTGCGGTCGCCCAGGATCAGCTCGCGCTGGCCGCGTCCGATCGGGACCATCGCGTCTATGGCTTTGATGCCGGTCTGCAAGGGCGTGTCGACGTCCTTGCGGCTGATAACCCCCGACGCTATCTGCTCGACGTGGCGGTTCTCGTCGGCCTCGATCTCGCCCTTCCCATCCATCGGCCTGCCCAGGGCGTCCACGACGCGACCCAGCATGCCGTTACCGACCGGGATGCTCGCCAGGCGCTCCGTGCGCCGGACGGTGCTCCCCTCGCGGATGTGCCTGTCCTCGCCGACGATAACGACGCCGACGTTGTCCTCTTCGAGGCTCAGGGCGATGCCCATCACCGTCTCGCCGCGATTGTCCTCGAACTCCAGCATCTCCTGGTACATCGCGTTCGAGAGACCGTGTACCTGCGCGATCCCGTCCCCAACCTGCAGGACCTGACCGACCTCCTCGGTCCGGGTCCGGCTCTCGTAGTCCGTTATGGCGCCCTTCAAGATGGAGGAGATCTCCTCCGGTCTCAACCTACCCACTAAACGCTACCCCTCTCAAGCATCGTCTCCCGGAGGCCCTGCAACCGCCCCCGCACACTTCCGTCTATCCGTGTCTCTGCGAACCTGAAGACCGCGCCGCCCACGAGGTGCGAATCGACGTGGGTCTCTAATACTACCTCGCGCCCGTCGAGGATCTCGCCGAGCCGAGACCTCACCCGTTCGAGCGTCTCCTCGGAGAGCTCGAGCGCTGTTACGAACTCGACCTCTACCTTCCCCTGATGCTCCTTGACGAGGTCCTCATAGCGCACCACGGCCTCTTCAAGGATCTCCATCCGACCGTTGTCGATTAGCAACTTGAGGAAGTTGGTCGTCGCGGTCGTCATCTCCTCGGTCAGGGCGTCGATTGCCCTCCGCTTCTGCCCCTCGGGGATCTGGACCCCGTAGAAGAAAGACCCTAGCTCCTCGCTCTCGTGTAGTGCATTTACGAACTCTTCGAGGTTATCCAGGGTCTCCTGTAGCTCCTCACGCTCGCGGGCGGCCTCGAAGAGCGCCTGGGCGTAGGTGGACACCGCGCTCAACCGCTACCTGCCACCATCGGAGCCGGACGCGGAGCCCGCGACCTCGGTCTCCAGCTCGTCGAGCGCCTCGGAGATCAGGCGCTCGTGGTCGTCGCCGTTTATAGAGCGGCTCAGGATCTGCTCGGTGGCCTGCACGACCATCCCGGCGACCTCTTGCCGCACCTCTCGCACCGCCGACTCCCGCTCGCGCTGTATCTCCTCGCGAGCCCTCTGGATTATGCGGTCGGCTTCCTCGCGGGCCTCCTTCTTGGCCCGCTCGCGCTGGGCCTCGCCCTGCTGGCGAGCCTCGTCGCGGATCTGGCGGGCCTCCTCGCGGGCTTCGTTGATCTGCTGCCGGTACTCCTCGAGAAGCTCGCGGGCCTCTCTCCTGGTCTTCTCCGCCTCGTCTATAGCCTGCTCGATGGACTGCTGGCGACGCTGTATCTGATCCCGTATCGGCGGGTAGACGAACCAGTAGAGCAGGGCGAGCAAGATCGCAAAGGTCACGACCTCCCAGAAGATCAAACTGGTATTCGGTAGATCGAAGATACCTGTTGGGTCAAGCATGTACTCTCCTCCTCTCTCGCCCTCTTACGTCTTTGCTAGAGGACGAAGGCGATCAGGAGGGCGAAGACGATGCCGTAGAGAGCGAAGGCCTCGACCAACCCTATGCCTAGGAACATCAAGGTCCTCGTCTGCTCGAAGGCCTCCGGCTGGCGGTGGATGCTGGCTATGGTCTGCCCGATGAGGTAGCCCATCCCAGCACCCGGTCCTATTACCGCGGTCCCCGCAGCGATGCCGACCCCTATGAGCTTCTGCTCCTGCTGCAGTAGTGCCAGCAGAACGGTCGCTACCTCCATCACTTCCGCAACCACCATCTTTATCGCTCCTTTCTCTCGTTTTTTCTTCTTACCCTGACCCCACCGAGATCTTTAGTGATCTCCGGCGTTTATCGCCAACTCTATATAAACCTGCGTGAGTATAGCGAATATGTAAGCCTGGATTACCGCGACAAAGATCTCAAACGCGTAGAAGACCACCGCCATCGGCACAGATAAGAACGGCACGACGCTCACGGCCCCGAAGTACAGGATCAGGCCCAGAAAGACGAAGATGATGAGGTGCCCCGCCAGGATGTTGGCGTAGAGTCGCATCCCCAGCGTAAGTGGCTGGGTGACGAACTGCTGCAACGCCTCGATGAAGAACATGAACGGGGCCATGATCGGCTTGGCCGGCATACCGGGCGGTACGAAGCTTTTCAAGTAGGTCCCGAGACCGTTGCGCCTGATGCCCACGTAGTTGTAGATAAGCAGGGTAAAGATCGCCAGGACCAGAGTGAACGAGATGCTGCTCGTCACCGGGTAGGAGTTTGGGATCAGTCCGATCAAGTTAAGCACCAGTATGAACACGAAGAGCGAGAGCGTGTAGGGGAGAAACTTCATCCCTTCCTCGCCCATCTGACCGGCGAGTTGCTTGCGCCCAAAGCCGTAGAGTTCCTCCACTATCACCTGGTACGCGCCAGGACGGTCTTTGAGCAGCCGACTACCGATAAACAGGATCAAGAACGTCACCGCCGCCCCGATCCACAGGAACCAGACGGCCTTGTTTATCGAGATGTCTACCGGCCCGAGGTGCAACTCGATGGCCGGGATGCCGAAGATCCCCGACTCTTTGGCGTCCTGCCAAGTGTGCAGGATCTCTTTCTGAAGCTCTTCCTGGCTTACCTGCATGAGCGCCAGCGTACTCATTAAGCCTCTATCCTCCGTTCTACCCGTTCGTTCACCGAGCCCCCGGCGCCGCGCTCGACGTTCGAGGCGCGTATCGCCCTCGTCAATACGCCCGGCAGGAGCAGCACGTTCTCCGCCATGTAGACGCCGACGAAGCCACCGAGCATGGCGACCACCGGCCAGAGGCCCAGATACGCCGGTACCCCCAGAGCAGCCGTTACAAACCCATACCGCGCCCCGAAAGAGAGCGCCCCGACCATCATCCCACCCGCCGTGGAGCGGCCCATCAGCAGCGAGACGGTGAGCGCCGTCGAGACGAAGCTGACCGTGCCCACGCCAACGCCGTAAAGGAAGGCCCCGGCGTGCGCCCCACCGGAGAGAAACCAGACTACCGCTCCCACTACGGCTGCCACCGCTGACGCCCAACCCGCGTACCGGACGGCCAGCCGCCAGTGATCGCTCATCCGCCGCCCAGATCCCCGAGCGTCTTGTACACGTAGTACAGCCCTGCAGCAAACCCGATCCCAAGACCACCTAGAAGGAAGAGCGGTAACGTCCCTAAAGCCCTATCCGCGAAGAAACCGAGCGTAGTGAGGACGCCGAGGATCAGAATAAAGGTGAAGCCGAGATAGAGAAAGCGGACGTAGTTGTTACCCGCATTTCTCCCGTGAAAATTGGCTCCCGGCATCGCTCAAACTATACCTTACAGGGGGAAGCGTTGCAAAAGGTTTCAAGCTCTCGCCGAGCACGGTGAGGACGTTTAGCTCTCGTCTTCGCCAGGCGCGAACTCGACCATCCGAAGACCGCCCCCGGCGGCGAGCTCCAGAGCGAGCGGGTCCGGGTAGCCGTCAGCGTAGCGGACCTCCTCGACGCCGGCGTTCATGATCATCTTCACACACAGCAGGCACGGCTGGTGGGTGCAGTAGAGGACAGAGTCGCGCACCGATACCCCATGATAAGCGGCCTGGATAATGGCGTTCTGCTCGGCGTGGAGCGTGCGCTGGCAGCTCTTCCGGCCGTCTACGACCCGGATAAGGCACCCGACATCGTCGCAGTGCGGCATCCCCGAAGGAGCCCCATTGTAGCCGGTCGTGAGTATCCGCTTGTCCCGTACGACTACGGCCCCCACGGCCAGCCGGGGACACGTCGAGCGGGTCGCGACCTCGTGCGCGATGCGCATAAAGTACTCGTCCCAAGAGGGTCGAGCCTTCTTCAGCGCGGCATGCTCTTGTGAAGTGTCTACAGAAGGGTCTTTAAAGTGTTCCATACAGCCTATCTCCCGCATCTCCCAACCCCGGCACGATAAACGCGTTCTCGTCGAGCTTCGGGTCCACGGCGGCGACGTAGAAGGTCACGGCGGGGTACTCGTTCGTCACCCGCTCGGCGCCCGGCACGGCGGCCACTGCGTGCAGGCAAGAGACCCATTCGGCCCCGTACTCCTTGAGCTTGTGGAGAGTCGCCGAAAGGCTTCCCCCGGTCGCGAGCATCGGGTCCAGAACCAGGACCAGATACTCGTCCAGAGCCTGCGGTAAGTTGACGTAGTACTCGACCGGCTCGGCGGTCTCCTCGTCGCGCTGAAGGCCCATAAAGCCTACGGTGGCCTCGGGCAGCAGGGCGAGGGCCGCTTCCAGCATCCCCAGGCCCGCGCGCAGCACGGGGACGAGGCAGACGGGGCGGGAGATCTCCTCGACCTCCGTCTCCGCGAGAGGGGTTCTGATGCGCGCGACGTTCGTCGGCATCGCGCTCGCTGCCTCGGCGACCATGATGAGGGAGAGCTCCTTCATAGCCTGCCTGAACTCCGGCGTGAGAGTCTCCTCGTCGCGCAAGACCTTGAGCTTCTGGCGAACCAGAGGCCCGTTCACGACGTGGAGGTTCTTCGCCTCAAGCATAGAGTGGATAAGCCTCCGTCAGCGCTGTGACCCGGTCCTTCAAGCCCTTTGTCTCTCCTCGCGCAGCTTTGGCGATCATCTCCGCTATCTCGCGCATCTCCTCTTCGCCCATCCCGCGCGTAGTCATCGCCGCCGTCCCGAGACGGACCCCGCTCGTCACCGTCGGCGGCTCAGGGTCGTTGGGGATCATGTTCTTGTTACACGTGATCCCCACGGAATCCAGCGCCTCCTCGAGCTCCTTACCGCTCGTGCCCGTGCCCCTGAGATCCACGAGCATCAGGTGGTTGTTCGTCCCACCGGAGACGAGGTTCAGGCCCTCGTCGAGGAGCCCCTCGGCCATCGCTTTCGAGTTCTCGACGATCTTCTGCGCGTAGTCTTTGAACTCGGGCCGCAGCGCCTCGCCGAAGGCGACCGCTTTCCCGGCGATGGCGTGCATGAGGGGGCCGCCCTGCATCCCTGGAAAGACACGGCTGTTGACCTTTTTGGCGAACTCCTCGCGGCAGAGGATCATGCCACCGCGAGTGCCGCGAAGCGTCTTGTGGGTTGTGGTCGTAACAACCTCACAGTAGGAAATCGGGGAAGGATGGACGTCCGCGGCGACGAGGCCCGCGATGTGAGCCATGTCGGTGAGGAAGAAGGCCCCAACTTCATCGGCGATCTCGCGGAAGCGGTCGAAGTGGATAATACGCGGGTAGGCGCTGGCCCCTGCGATTATCATGCGCGGCCTCTCCCTCAGCGCGACCTCGCGCACCTCATCATGGTCTATGTACCCGTCCTCGCCGACCCCGTAGTGGACGAAGTCGTACGTCCGGCCCGAGAAGTTGATCTTCATCCCGTGCGTGAGATGCCCGCCGTGGGCGAGGTCCATCGAGAGAACCTTGTCCCCCGGCTCGATCAGAGCCGCGTAAGCCGCCTCGTTGGCCTGGCTCCCCGAGTGTGGCTGCACGTTCACGTGCTCCGCCCCAAAGAGCTCCTTCGCCCGCTCGATAGCCAGGTTCTCGACCTTGTCGACCTGCTCACAACCTCCGTAGTACCGCTTGCCGGGATACCCCTCTGCGTACTTGTTCGTCAGCACCGACCCCTGGGCCACTAAAACCGCTGGTGACGCGAAGTTTTCGCTGGCTATCAGCTCGATGTTCGTCCGCTGGCGCTCCAGCTCTCCGTCGAGCGCCTCCTGAACCTCAGAGTCAACGTCAGTATACGGGCCTATCATACTCTACCTTTCCTTTAGGTTTAGCTCATCGACGTGCGTATCGTGTAAACGTTGCCGGCGGTTGTCCACCTGGAGAGAGTATAAACGCTGCCCGAACGGGTTGCTGGTTGCGTCCGCCGGTCTATACCGGGTTCGCCAGCCGGGAGAGTTCCGCATCGCTGAGGCTCTTCGTGGGACGCAGGAGTTGGATCTGGTCGCCCGAAAGGTCAACGACGGCGGAGGCCTCGCCGCTGCCCGGCTCACCCTGGACGGCGAAGTTCACGACGGCGAGGATCGCTGAGTCTACGTCTTCTAGGGCGCGGGGCGCGGCCTCTCCGGCAGGGTTGGCGCTCGTCGCGTGGAGTGGCCCTCCGTGCTCATCGAGCACCGCGAGGGCGACGGGGTGCGCGGGCACCCGCACGCCGACAGTTCCCTCTTTGGCCTCCATCACCAGGGTGAGAGGGCCCGGCCAGAAGCGTGCGGCCAAGAGGCGAGCGAGCGGCGGCGCTCCTTGGGCCAGCGCAAAAGCATCCTCGCTGGAACCGCAGAGCAGGGCGATAGGCTTGCCGGGGACGCGGCCCTTGATCTCGGATAGCCGCGAAAGCCCGGCCTCCCCCGCAATAAGCCCAACGACCGTCTCCGTCGGCACGAGCCCTACCTCGCCCCTGCGCAACAGTTTCCCGGCCTCCTCTGTAGAGACGTACCTCAATCCGGGTCCCAACGGAGTAGAACAGCCCGAAGCGTCCCGGCCAAATCCGGACGCGCCCCTAAAGGCTCGAAGCCAGCGCGCCGTCCCAGTTCCAGTACCTCCTCCGCCTGCCCGTCCCCTACCTCTAGCACGGTGTCCGCCCCATTTGCCAGCAGTGGGGTCACCTCGGCGAAGATTCGCCGGTAGAGGTCGAGGCCGTCAGGACCGCCGTCGAGCGCGGCGCGCGGGTCCCAGTCGCGTACCTCGGGGGCGAGCTTCGGGATGTCCGCGCTTTTTACGTATGGCAGGTTGGAGACGAGCACCTCGATACTATCCTCGAGAGCGTCGAGGCCGGAAGTCAGGTCCGTCTCGTAGAATCGAACCATCGCTCCGGCTCGGGCCGCGTTGCGACGGGCTAATCGCAAGGCACCGTCCGAGTCATCGGTCGCGTGAACCTCACAGGAGGGACGCTCCTGGGCGATGGAGATTGCTATCGAGCCAGAGCCAGTGCCGAGGTCGAGGACTCGGCAGGAGCCGCTCCGGCGATCCACGGCCTCGAGCGCGGCGTCCACGACGCTCTCGGTGTCGGGGCGTGAGATAAGGGTGTACTCGTCGAGCTCTAGCCGCAGGTTGCGGAAGTAAGCGTAGCCCAGGATACGCTGGACGGGCTCGCGTTCGAGGCGGCGTGAGATCCAGGCTGCGTAGAGCGCCACCTCCTCGTCGGTGAGCGGCTCCCCGAGCAGAGTCAGCTCGCTTCGCCTTACACCGAGCAACTCGGCGAGCAGGACCTCGGCGGAGGTGGCGGGCTCGGGGACACCCGCACCCTCCAGCTTTTCGGCGGCGTTCCGAGCGAGTTGACGGGCGCTGCGCGCGCCGGTCTGCATCTTTAGCCTGGTGTTCCGGTGGCTTCGGCGGCGAGCTTGTCGGCCCGCTCCTTGGCGACGAGAGCCTGGGTGAACTCCTCGAGGTCGCCGTTCAAGGCACCTTCGAGGTTGTGGGAGGTGAGGTTGACTCGGTGGTCAGTGATGCGGCTCTGCGGGAAGTTGTAGGTGCGGACCTTCGCCGAACGGTCGCCGGAGCCGACCTGGGCCAGACGCATTGCGCCTTCCTGCTCCTGGCGCTCGCGCATCTCCCGTTCGAGGAGGCGGCTCCTCAAGATCCGCATAGCCTGCTCCTTGTTCTGGAGCTGGCTCTTCTCGTCCTGGCACGTAACGACGAGGCCGGTGGGCTTGTGTGTGATTCTGACAGCAGAATCCGTTGTGTTTACGCTTTGGCCACCAGGTCCACTAGAACGGTAAACGTCAATCTCAAGGTCATTCTGCGCGACTTCGACTTCCACCTCTTCGGCCTCCGGCAGCACGGCTACGGTTGCCGTCGAGGTGTGGATGCGGCCCTGGCTCTCGGTCTTGGGGACCCGCTGAACCCGGTGGGCGCCGCCCTCGTGCTTGAACATAGAGTAGGCCCTGTCGCCCTCGATTTCGACTATGACCTCCTTGTACCCTCCGACCTCGGCGGGGTTCGAGTGAAGGGTGCGGTGCCTGAAACCTAGGCGGTCAGCGTAGCGGGTGTACATCTCGTAGAGCTGGCCGGCGAAGAGGGCGGCCTCGTCGCCACCCGCGCCGGCCCTTATCTCGATGATAACGTCCTTGTCGTCGTTCGGGTCGCGATCTATGAACTCGGTCCGGATCTTCTCGGTTAGTTCCTCGACCTTTTGCTCGGCCTCCTGAGCCTCTTCCGTGAAGAACTCCCGCTCTTCGGCCGTTTCAGCCGTCGAGAGCAACTCCCGTGCCTCCCCGGCCTCCTCGATAGCGTACAGGAGCTCCCGGGACCACTCCGCCCCGCGCCGTATACGAGCGTGCTCCTTGGCAACCTCCGCGTAGCGGCGCTGGTCGGAGTAGATACTTGGGTCCGAGAGCTCCTGCGCAAGCGCCTCGTGGCGGGCGAGCGTCTCCTCGGCTAGTTTTACTACCTGCTGATCCATACTCCTTAAATAACCAGCTTATCCGTAGCCTTAGAGTCGATACGCGCCTCTTCTTCCATCGTGAGGACCTTCTTCAAGGAAGCCATCGCGACCTCAACCTGGTCGTCCGTCGGCTCCCTGGTGGTGAGCTTCTGGAGCTGTAACCCCGGCCAGATTAGAACCTTGACTATAGGGTTACTCTGGTTGCGGGCGCTCCACATGATGAACTCGAAGGCGATACCGGCAACGAGCGGGATGACCACGATACGGCTGGCTATCATGTACACCCACCCCTCGACCCCGAGCAACGAGAAAACCAGGATGCTCAGGACCAGGACGTAGAGCACGAAGCTCGTCCCGCAGCGCACGTGGCTCGTGTCGAGCTTGCGGGCGTTCTCGGGCACGAGATCCTCACCCCTCTCGTAGACCTTTATGGCCTTGTGTTCGGCTCCGTGGTAGGCAAAGAAGCGTCTGATGTCCTTGCTGACAAGCGTGATCCCGACGAGGTACAGCATGAAGATGCCGATCCGGATCACCCCCTCGACGAGGTTGAAGAGGATCGGGTTCTCGATACTGTCGCCGATCAGGAAACCGACGCCCTTCGCCCCCCACACCGGCGCGGCGAGGAAGAGCAAAACCGCGAGGACGAGACCGAAGATCATCGTCACCGCTATCTCTTTTTTGGAGAGGTCCTCTTCCTCACCCAGAGCTATGTTGGTCGAGATCGTCAGGGCCTTCATCCCGAGCCACAAAGTCTCGGCGAGTGAGAGGAAGCCTCTGATCACCGGTAGCCTGAAGAGCTTGCTCCTTCGGGTGACCGAGTAGAACGGCTCTGCCTGCACGTTCAAATCCCCCGAGGGCGCCCTGACCGCCATCCCCCAGAAGTTGGGGGAGCGCATCAAGACGCCCTCCATTACCGCCTGCCCGCCGACTCTCAAAGTTCTACCTGCTTTCTATCGATTCTGGCGCGCTTGGCGGTTCCTGAACCGCTGCACCCTACCGCCGGTATCCACTATGCGCTGCTTGCCCGTGTAGAACGGGTGACAGTTCGAGCAGATGTCCACCGAGATCGCCTCTCCCGCCGTTGAGCGAGTCTCGAACTCGGTGCCACAACTGGTGCAGTGTACGCGCGTCGCCGTGTACTCGGGATGTATGTCCGTCTTCACTGAAAGTCCTCCATGCGTTGTAAATCCATGCTACCAACTTATTCTACAACCCTCGTAAAGGGCGTGGGAAAGCCGGCCGCAAGAGACTCCCGCGACCGCCTGGATTAGAACGTCCTAGCTGCGCACGCGCTGCAGTTCGCGCAAGAACTCCGCGTTGGTGTGAGTCTCCTTGAGCTTCTGTATGAGAAGTTCCACCTTTTGGTCCGTGCCGAGCGCGCCCAAAATGCTGCGGACCTGCCACACCCTCTGAGCTTCGGCCGGCTCCATAAGAAGTTCTTCCTTGCGCGTACCCGAGTCCTCGATATTGATGGCCGGGTAGATCCGCTTGTTCGCGAGCTTGCGCTCCAGGTGGAGCTCCATGTTGCCCGTACCCTTAAACTCCTCGTAGATCACCTCGTCCATCCGACTCCCCGTCTCGACGAGGGCACTCGCGATGATGGTCAAGGAACCACCGTTCTCGATGTTCCTGGCTGCCCCAAAGAACTTCTTGGGCGGGTAGAGTGCCGCCGAATCGACACCGCCGGATAGTATCCTGCCCGAGGCAGGCGCCGCAAGATTGTAGGCCCTCGCGAGGCGCGTGATCGAGTCTAGGAGGACCACCACGTCCTCGCCCTCCTCGACGAGCCGCTTGACCCGCTCCAGGAGGAGCTCGGCGACCGCTATGTGGTTGTCCGCCGGCTGGTCGAAGGTCGAGGAGACGACAGTAGCCTCCTCAACGCTCCGCTCCCAGTCGGTGACCTCCTCCGGGCGCTCGTCGGCGAGCAGCACGAAGAGCTTGGTCTCCGGGTAGTTCATCGCGATGGACTGCGCAACCTGCTTGAGGATCGTGGTTTTGCCCGCCTTAGGCGGCGAGACCACGAGACCGCGCTGGCCTTTCCCGATCGGGGCGACGAGGTCCACTACGCGCGGGGCTATGTCGTTCGGCTTCCACTCCAACCTGAGGCGCTCCATCGGATAGAGGGGTGTCAAGTCGTCGAAGTTGGTCCGGTAGCGACCTTTCTGGGGCTCGTGGCCGTTGACCGACTCGATCCTGACCAACGCTGGGTACTTCTCGCCATCGCGGGCGGGCCGGATCTGGCCGACTACCTGGTCCCCACGCCTGAGGTTGAACCGCTTTATCTGCGAGGTA
>DATDKT010000144.1:0-3354 GCA_036519775.1 Rubrobacteraceae bacterium | reverse complement strand
GAACGGCCCTAACGGGCAGAAGGTATCTATGGACTTGCTGCGCGTCCACTGTCCGCCCTCCGAGAACTGGAGGTCGCGCGAGGAGACGTCGTTGGCGTTGGTGTAGCCGAAGACGTAGTCGAGGGCCTCGGACTCGGAGACATTGCGGGCGCCCCTCCCGATAATGACGGCGAGCTCGGCCTCGTAGTCGGCCTGCTCGGTTATGGGGGGTATCCTGATAGCCTCGCCGGGCCCTATAACCACGTTCGGGTACTTGGCGAAGACGATGGGCTTCTCGGGGATATCTGCCCCCGTCTCGGCCGCGTGGTCCTCGTAGTTGAGGCCTATGCCGATGACCTTCTGAGGTCTCGCTATCGGGGCGTGGATGCGGGCGTCCCCGAGCGGCACCGTATCTTCTCCTGGCTCCGGGCTCCCGCCGTACTCAATGAACTCGATCATATCCTCGTGGCCAAGGGGCCCTATCTCATCGCCCTCCAGAGACCCGACGCGCTGCTCCCCACCACTCACCGAATACGTTACCAATTTCAAGGGCTCTCCTCTCCCTGAGATTCATGAGGCAACGATACGCATCTTAGCAGCAAGGCGGGTCCCTCCGCGTCCCTACGGTTGCAGGCGCACAATCTTCCACCCTCCCTCGTTACGCAGGTAGAGGAGCCTGTCGTGCAGCCTACTTTCGCGTCCCTGCCAGAACTCGATGGCGTGAGGCTCGACCCTGTAGCCGCCCCAGAACGGAGGGCGTGGGATCTCACGCCCCTCGTACTCAGCCTCGAGTGCCCTTACCCGCTCTTTCAGAATGCTCCTGTCCTGGACGGGGCGGCTCTGCTCGGAAGCCCACGCCCCGAGACGGCTTCCGCGCGGACGACCCGCGAAGTAGGCGTCGGACTCCTCGCCGGAGAGGCGGCTGGCGCGGCCCTCGATCCTGACCTGCCGCTCCAGCTCGCCCCAGTAGAACAGGAGGGCGCAGGTGGGGTTCGCCTCGAGCTCACCGGCCTTGCGTCCCTCGTAGTTGGTGTAGAACACGAAGCCCCGCTCGTCGTAGCCCTTGAGAAGAACGGTGCGGGCTGAGGGCTTCCCGCCTGCGGTAGCGGTGGCGAGGATCATGGCGTTCGGCTCGTGGAGGTCCGCCTCGATGGCGTTCTCGAACCACTCGTGGAACTGGACTATAGGGTCGGGGTCTACGTCGGCTTTGTCCAGGCCTGCGCTGGTGTATTCCTTGCGAAGACTCGATGCATCCACGGTGTATCTACCAGCCCCATGTTCCCGGGGCGCCCTTGAAAGGGCCGACTATATTGGGGGTGAGCCAACCCCCGTAGAATTCCCCTTCCTGCGCCTCGACCTTCTCCCCCCCAACCCAACACCCGTCCATCCTGGAAGGATAGAAGGCGACGTAGTCTTCGAGGCCGGCGAAACGCGGCGGCGGGTCGGGGTAGAACCACGCCGCCCGCATCTCCGTCCTCTCTTCTGTAGTCACGTCATAGTAACTTGCCCGCCCCTTCCATTCGCAGTGGGATCTCCCAACCGAGGGTTCCAGGTGCTCCATCCTCACGTCCTCGGGCGGGATGTAGTAGACAGGCGGGTGGCTCGTCTCAAGGACGCGCTTGGCCCGCGTGGTGTAGGCGAGCGTGACGCCTCCGAAGAGGACCTTGACCTTCTTGTCCACGTCCTCGACCCTCGGCGGACGCGGGTAGTCCCAGACGGACTCCTGTCCCTGACCTGGTTCTATTCGCCTGCGGCCCATGAAGACCTCCTCGTCTTTGATCTCCTGAGATTATATGGTCGAGAGAAGTACCCTTGTGTACGCAGGCGTACGATCCGCGAACACCTAGCCAGTCCTCGTGAGGGTGTATAGTTCACGGGGTTCGTGCGGGTGGCGTGAGAGAAGGACGTTTGTTTTCCAGGGTCGGTGACGGTCTCTCTGCGGGGTACGACCGTCTCAAGACCAGCGTGTGGTCTGTCGTGCAGGCGGCAGTGGCCGCGAGTCTGGCTTACTTCGCGGCTGAAGTGCTCGTCGGACACGAGCAGCCCTACTTCGCCCCAATAGCCGCCGTTATCTGCCTCAGCGTAACCCTCGGCCAGAGGAACAGGCGCGCCGTCGAGCTCGTCTTCGGGGTCGCCGTTGGGCTCATGGTGGCAGACCTCCTCGTGCTCGTCATAGGTAATGGGACGCTCCAGATCGCCGTCGTCGTACTCCTTGCGATGTCGGCTGCGGTCTTCTTCGGGGGAGGAACCATGCTCGTCAACCAGGCTGCCGTCTCGGCGGTCCTCGTTGTCGTGCTGCAGCCCCCCGAGGACGTCTTCTCGCCTGACCGCTTCGTCGACGCGCTCATCGGAGGCGGGGTTGCGCTCGTGATCAACTACCTCTTTCCTATCAACCCCGAACGCCTGGTCGAGAGGGCCGCAGCCCCCGTCTTCGATGAGCTGACCGCGGTGCTCGAGGAGATAGCCGCCGTGCTCGAAAGCGGCAGTCTGGAGCGGGCCGAACAGGTCCTGGAACGGACCAGGGAGATAGATGGCAGGGTCAGAACCCTGAACGAGGCGCTCGAGGTGGGCCACGAGACGGCCAGGCTCTCCCCCACCCGCCGCCGCTCCTTGAGGCAACTCGAGTTCTACGGCAGCGCCGGTATAAGGATCGAGCTGGCCGTCATAAACACCCGCGTCCTGGCCCGGGGCGTCTACAACGCCATCAGGCGAGGAGATAGGATAGCCCCGCAGCTACCCGAGGCCGTGCTCGACCTCTCGCGGTCCGTGAGGGCCCTGGCCGCCTTTCTGGAGGATGGTGAGGGGCCTGAAGAAGCCCGCCGGTGGGCGCTCGAGGCCGCCAGGACCGCCACCGAGATCCTGGAGGAGCGTCACGAGCTAGGGATCAGCGTCCTCGTCGGCCAGGTCCGCTCCGCCGCCGTCGACCTGCTAAGGAGCACGGGGATGGATCAGGCCTCAGCCCTGCAGGCCCTGGAGGACGCCGCAGGCCGCGCCTCAGAGATCGGATAAGAGCGGTTCGTCGATCAGGGCGTCGGCTTCGATCTCGACCAGGATCTCGGGCGCTATGAGGCGGCTGACCTCGACCATGCTGGTGGCGGGGCGGACCTTCCCAAAGCACTCGCCGTGGGCAGAGCCGATCTTCTCCCAGTCCTCGATGTTGACGACGTAGATCCTGGTCCTCACCACGTCGGAGAGATCTGCGCCGACAGCCTGGAGCGCCACCTTGATGTTGTTTATGGCCTGAACGGTCTGCGCATAGGGGTCCCCAATCCCGACGTACCCCCCGCTCCCGTCCGTGGCGGTGGTCCCCGAGACGTACACGAAGCGACCGCGCCGGACCGCCCGCGAGTAGCCGACCCTGCTCTCCCATACCGT
>DATDKT010000143.1:0-6796 GCA_036519775.1 Rubrobacteraceae bacterium | reverse complement strand
ACCGAGGTGGAAGACGAAGAGTCCCATCGGCACGAAGACCGCGCCCATTATCAGGAGCGGCCAGATGCTGCCCCACAGTTGCGAGAGGCCGACGCCATCCTGGAGCGCCGCGCGGGATCCTTCGAGCGCGTACGTAACCGGTGAGTACTGCGCTATCACCTGCATCCACTCGGGGAGTACCTTGACGGGGTAGTAGACGCCCGAGACGAGGAGCAGCAGGGCCGAGACGATGTACGTCACCTGCTGACCCTTCTCCGGTGAGAGCAGCGGCATGACGGCGGCTACTACCCCGAAGCCAACGAGCGAGATGCTGCACACGGCGAGGACGACCAGGGCGGCCCAGTAGTTGGCGTCCGAGAGGTCGAGGTCGAAGGCCAGCATGGCGACGCCGAGAACCACTGCGGTCCGGATGATGCCGTAGACGACGGCGTAGACGCCCATGCCGAGAAGGTGGGTGACCCGGCTCGTCGGGCTCATGAACGTGTACTCTATCGTTCCCTCCCACCGCTCCCACTGCACCGTCTCCGAGAGTACATCGAAGATCATCGACAGGTAGCTCCAGATCAGCGCGCCGACGAGCAGGAAGGTCATCAGACGCTCGGTGTCTGTCCCTTCACCCCCGCCGACCAGTTCGACACCAGCCCCTATAAAGGTGATGGACATGGCGTTGACGGTGGTGAACGTCAGCCACACCAACTCCCACATAAAGTAGCGCTTGGTGAGGAAGTAGTTGCGTTGTACGTAGCCCCAGACAGCGATTACCTCGACCAGCCATCGGGGCTTGAGCATGTTGTGCATCCTAATCTCCTTCCGCACTGGCCTCTTCGACGGAGTAACCCGTCGCGGCCATAAACGTCTCCTCCATCGTGGGCACCCGCCCGTTCGTGGCGTAGCGGCGTTTGAGTTCTTCTGACTCTTCGAGGGCCAGTATCTTTCCGTCCATCATGATGCCGACGCGGTCGCAGAGCTCCTCGGCCTCGCCCATGTCGTGGGTGCAGAGCAAGATCGAGGAGTCGTGGGCGTCGCGTATCCTGCGGATAAACCCCTGCACGTCCTTCTTGCTCCTGGGGTCGAGGCCGGTCGTCGGCTCGTCGAGGAGCATCACGACGGGGCTGGTGAGCAGCGCCCGCGCCAGCGCGATCTTCTGCTGCATCCCACGGCTCAAGTGCTCCATCGGCTCGGTGGCGCGCTTGCGGACAAAGCCGATATTGTCGAGGATCTCCTTTATCCTGGGCCTCGCCTCGGCGCTGGTGACGCCGTAGAGCTTGGCCCCGTAGAGCAGATTCTCCATAGCCGAGAGCTTTTTGAAGAAGCTGGCCTCGACGCTGACCCGGTTCATGCTGCGCTGCACCTGCTTGGGATGGCGCGTGGCGTCGATCCCGAAGACCTCGACGTCTCCGCTGTCAGGGAGGACGAGCGTGGAGATAACACGCACCAGCGTGCTCTTCCCGCTCCCGTTGGGCCCGAGGATGCCGACGACCTCCCCTTTCCCGACCGAGAGCGAGATCGAGTCGAGGGCGCGTACCACCTCCCCACGCCGCTTCTTGAAACTCTTCTCTACTCCTCTTAACTCCAGAGCCTTCATAAGAACCTCCCTTAGAAATCCCGCCCTGAGGGGCGCCCGCTCTACAGGCGCCCCCTGGCCTCCAACCTCTCCCAGACGACGCGCCAGGTCTCCTCGCTCTCGGCGGCTACCGCTAGCTCGAAGAGCCTGCGCGCTAACCTGGCCCTCAGGGAAGGCCGTCCGGGGGACCGCGCGTATCTCCCGCGCTCGGCTACCCTTTCGGCGAAGTCTTGCTCACGGGCTGCCCGGTCCTGTGCCAACACGTAATGCCAGTCGTTGAACATCTCTCTGTCTCCTTCTCTCGTCTCTTCGTCGCGCCCTGGAAGGGCTGATACCGTCCGTGATGGGATCGGAGCCGGAGACCGTCGCCAGCTCTCGGAGCAAAGCTCGAGGCCCCCGGTCCGCTCGGTCCGGGGGCCTCTCCTGAGAAGTGTGGTGGAGCTAGAAGCTCACGTTCTCATCGCGACCTCGCGGACCTCGGGACGCACCTCTCCCCCGAACACCGGAATACCTATGTTCGTGCGACGGATGTGCATCAATCCTTCAGTCCTTTTCGCGACAACAACATTGGCGACACTCTACCCCCCCACCGAGAGCTTGTCAACGACCTCACTTAACTTTTCCCAATGCAAGCTGGTAAGCAAGTCAGTACTTCAGCTCGTCAGCTCGTTGTACGTGCGAGCCGCCTGTTTGATCGACGCCAACGAGACCTGAGAGAATAACGTTCCTGATGCGAATGGCCGTTCTGAAAAAGGAATTCTTATGGTCGAGATGAAAGCAACGCCGAAGGAATCGATCGCCCGCGTCACCATCTCCGCCGACACCGGGTTTCTGCCGCCGGTGATCGAGTTCGTGAAGCAGATGACCTTTCGGCTGGGCCTGGGGGACGCCGAGCACGTGGACAGGGCCGTCGAACTCGTCTGCCTGAACGTCATCGAGCATGCCTTCGGGCCCGAAGAGGAGGGTTTCTTCGATGTCCATGTCCTGCGCAGACCGGGGCAGGTCGTCGTGGCTGTCGAGGACCAGGGGCTGCCTTTCGACTACAAACGCCTGCAGGACGGTGAGAATCGGACGGTGCTCGAGACACTCCACAGATCCTTCGACGAGACCCGCTTTGTAAACCTCGGTCGGCGAGGCAACAGGGTCGAGTTACTCAAGCACCTTCCTCATACCGATGTCAGGGACCACCTCCCCGAAGACGAGCATCGTAGAACCGTGGAAGCCGCCGCTGCGCATGAGGACGTCCCCCTGGAGATTCGCATGATGCATCCTGATGAATCTTACGAGCTTTCGCGCTGCGTCTACCGCTCCTACGGCTACAGCTACGACTGGGACTACATCTACTATCCCGACAGGATCAGGGAGCTTCAGGAGAAGGGTCTAATGATCTCCTGCGTCGCGGTAACGCCCGAAGGCGAGTTCGTGGGGCATCTGGCCATTACCGTGGAACGTCCCGGCTCGCTTGTGGGGGAGGCCGGACAGGCGGTCGTGGACCCGCGGTTTCGTGGGCACCATCTGTTCCCGAAGATGAAGACCTTTATGGCACAGTGGGCCGGTGATGCCGGCATGTATGGGCTCTACAGTGAGGCGACCGCCATCCATCCGTACAGCCAGAGAGGCAACCTACATCTCGGCGCGAGGGAGACAGGGTTCTTGCTCGGCTATATCCCCGCCTCCGTCTCGTACAAGCAGATCGGCGAGGAGAGGGCAGGTCGCCGCGGGTCCGTCGCCCTGTTCTACATGCGCGTTAGAGACGAACCGGAGCGGGAGATCTACCCCCCTGTACCTTATCTGCAAGCGGTCAGGCGTGTCGTCGAGCACAACGGGCTGCGACGGACTATCGGCGAGGTTCCTCACCCGGCGCTACAGCCCTCCCGGATGAGCGTCGAGGTGCGTCAGGACCACAACCTCGCCTTCGTGCGGGTCGAGGAACCCGGGACCGACCTCGAGGAACTTATCCACAGGCACCTGCGAGATCTCAGCCTGCACCGCGTGGATTGCATCTACGTGGATCTTCCTCTCTCCCAGCCCGCGACACCGATCGCCGCGGCCGGGCTTCAGAACCTCGGGGTGTTCTTCGGTGGGATCATCCCCGAAGCCCACCCCGGAGGAGGAGATGTGCTCCGTCTCCAGTACCTGAACAACGTCCAGATCGAAGCCGGCGACGTCAGCACAGCCTCGGACTTCGGAGATGAGCTACTGGGCTTGATCTTCCGTCAGAACACGCTTCCATAAGTTTACCGGCGGCTGGTCTGCGGGATCACGCGACCGTGAGATCCAACTCGCTGGAGATCTCGATGCTCCCCTTTACGGAAGCCGCCACCGGACAGCTATCGGCGTAGACTTCGAGTACCCTTTCTATGGTCTCGCGGTCGCTTTCGTCGGCGGTAAGGTGGAAGGTCTGCTTGATGCGCTTGATGACGAGCACTTTGCTCTCGACCTCGATCTCTCCGACCGTCTCGGCGTGGAGGTTCTCGAACGACACCTGACGCGCTGCCAGCGCGCCCGAAAAGGTGCCGAGCAGTCAGCCGCCCGCGGCGGCGACCACGTAGTCGAGCGTGGTGTCGTAGGGTTCTACGTTCTCCGGGGGGACGCCGTAGTGTTCGGCGACCTCGCTGTGGACGCCGAACAGCACCGGATCCTCCTGGACGGGGAGATACGCGCGACGGATCTTACCCTCCACCGGCTCCACCTTGACCTTCGAGACGTACTTTACTCCAGCCACGCTCATCTCCGCTTCCCTTTAGTCCGCAGTATACAAGTCTCTCTTTAGTGCGCCCCTGGTGGCGCTTGCCTTCCGCGCGGGGCAGCGAAGATACCCCAGAGGCTCACCAGGGCCCAGGTGCCTTCCAGAAGTAGGAAGCCCAGTTGCTGGTCTACGACGGCCACCACCGTCAGCACGGCCGAGCCCAGGAAGTTGGCTACCGAGTACCAGAGGTTGAAGGGCTGGATCCAGCCAAACAAATTGGCCGCGAAGGCGCCGAGGATGGCCAGCGCGCCGAGAACCGAGATCACCTGCAGCACAGAGGTGTACCTCCCGAGGTTCTATCTCGCCAGCGCGTGGTATTCCTCGTTGGGGATAATGCCGCACGCCAGCGACATACGGTTGGTGAAGTTGTACATACTTGCGATTTCCACTACATCCCAGACCTCCTCCTCGGTCAGCCCGTAGCCCTTGAGGCGTTCGAGGTCTCCCGGATCGCAATCCAACGGGCGCTCGGTGACCTTGACGGCGAAGTCCAGGATGGCCGTACGGCGCTCGTCGAGGCCGGCCCTCCTGTGATCTAGGGTGATGCGGTCGGCAAGGATGGGGTCGCCCAGGGCCTGGCGAAGGGCGGCGCCGTGGGCGACCAGGCAGTAGAGGCAGCCGTTCGCCATCGAGATGGCCACGGCGATCATCTCCCTCTCCGCCGCGTCCAGGTTCGGGGTCGGCTCGTGGAGTTGGCGGTAGTGGGCGAACCAGGCGGAGAGCCGCTCGGGACGGTAGCTGTAAGCTCTGAAGACGTTGGGGACGAACCCGACCATCTCCCGCGCCTTCCTGAAAAGCCCCTGCAAGTCATCGGGAAGCTCGGACTCCTCGGGGATGGGGAACCAGCTTATGGGCACACCCGTCCCCTTGCGCGAGATGTGCTCGACATCCGGCATCGACTCCTCCTAGCGGTCTATGGTCCGCATCTGCACTTCGCTGTAGCGCTCGCCAGCGGCCGATCCGCGAGGCATGGCCTCCTCGATGCTGGCGAGGTCGTCTTCGGTGAGCGTTACACCGGCGGCGCCGGCGTTCTCTTCGAGGTACTTGCGGCGCTTGGTCCCGGGAATGGGGACGATGTCATCCCCCTGGACGAGCAGCCACGCGAGGGCCAGTTGCCCAGGGGTGATCCCCTTGCCATCGGCGACCTCGCGCACCCTATCCGCTAGCTCCAGATTTCTCTGGAAGTTCTCCTCAGCGAAGCGTGGGAAGCGGGCGCTGCGGGTGTCGTTCTCGGGCATGTCCTCGACGCTCCTCCAGCGTCCGGTGAGGAAGCCCCGCCCGAGCGGGCTGTAGGGGACGAACCCGATGTCCAGTTCGCGCACGGTAGGCAGGATCTCGTCTTCCACTTCGCGGGTAAAGAGCGAATACTCCGACTGGAGGGCGCTGATGGGGTGCACGGCGTGGGCCTTCCTGATGGTTTCTGCCCCCGCCTCGGAGAGGCCTAGATACCTGACCTTGCCGGACTCCACTAGCTCCTTCATTGCGCCGACCGTCTCCTCGATGGGCGTCTCCGGGTCCACGCGATGCTGGTAGTAGAGGTCGATGTGGTCGACCCCGAGGCGTGAAAGCGAGGCGTCGCAGGCCTTCCTCACGTAGTCGGGCTCTCCGCTTACGCCGTGGTAGCTCCCGTCTTCGCCACGCACGTTGCCGAACTTGGTGGCGAGGACGACCTCGTCTCTGCGGCCTGCTATGGCTTTGCCGACGAGCTTCTCGTTGGTGAACGGGCCGTACATGTCCGCTGTGTCGAGGAAGGTCATGCCCAGCTCTAGGGCGCGGTGGATGGTGGCTATGGACTCCTCCTCGTCCCCCGTGCCGTAGAACTCGCTCATCCCCATGCACCCGAGCCCGAGCTCCGACACGACGAGCCCTTCGCTACCCAGATTTCGCTGATCCACAGATCTCTCCTCTAGCCTGGTGTTTCCTGATGCCACTGCCCGAGTTTATTACACAATTCGCCGCGAGCTTATTTCAGCACTTCAGCACTTCAGCTTTGCGTGTGAGAATAGGGGTCTCGAGAAGCTCGCGTGAAAGGAGGAGTCGTCGGCTTGCGTGACCTGGTCGTCCGACGCTGTGAACCGGAAGATTACAAAGCCGTGCACCACGTCTACTCCTCCCCACGGGCTATGGCCGAAACGCTTGGAGTTCCGTACTCTTCGGAGGATGCATGGCGCGAAGAGCTTGCCAGAGAACGAAACGATGACTTCTCTATGGTAGCCTGCGTACAGGGTGAGGTCGTCGGCCATCTCGCGCTCAGTGTCTATATGAACCCGAGGACGCGACACTCAGGACACTTCGGTATAGCGGTAAGGGATGACTGGCAGGGCAAGGGCGTCGGCACCCGGTTGATGGAAGCTTGCGTGGACCTCGCGGACAACTGGTTGGGCCTTACGAGGTTGGATCTCCGCGTATACACCGATAATGCGCCCGCGATCGCACTGTACGAGAAGTTCGGATTCAGGGTCGAGGGAACCCACAGGCGATTT
>DATDKT010000142.1:0-6519 GCA_036519775.1 Rubrobacteraceae bacterium | reverse complement strand
TTTCAGAATCTACTAAAGCTTGTGTATGGGTGGTAGTGGGCTTCTAGTAGGCGGCAAGCGCTCGGTAGGGTACGAGGAGACGATCCTTGGCAGAAATGTACTCAGCGGTCTCCGGCGTAGGGCTTCAGCAGATGCATGGGGTGGCAGCCTTGATAACATCGTCAATAGAGGTTGACACATCCAAGTATGTCAACTATCATTGACGCATGGACGAGAAGACGAGGACACGGGTTGGTGGGCCGGAGGATCCGCGCAAGGGCCTCGACGCCGTCGTCGCCTTGAGGCGGACGCTGGAGGCTTTGGAGGCAGCGCAGGTTGAGAACGCCTTCGTCGCGGGATGGTCTTGGGCCCGGATCGCCGAGGTGTTGGGCGTCAGCAAGCAGGCGGTGCACAAGAAGCACGCCAAGAGAATCAGGGACAGGTACCCCGGAGAACCACCGAAGAGAAAGGGTAAAGGCGCATAATGTTAACCCGTTTCAAGGATCGATCCCGTAGAACCGTTGAAGCAGCCTTCGAGGAGGCCAGGATGCTGGGCCACGACTCACTGGGCGACGAGGACCTCCTGCTGGGGATCCTCCGCGCCGGCGAGGGGATAGCAGCAGAGGCGCTCTCTTCACTTGGCGTAACGCTCGAGGACGCGCGCGAGGAGTCCGAAGGGATGCTCTCCGATGCGCTGTCTTCCATAGGCGTCTCTTTAGAAGAGTTGCGGCGGGAGGCGGGGGACACCTTCGACGCGCGCCTGCCCGAGGACCGCAAGATCCCGTTCTCTCCCCGGGCCAAGAACACGCTGGCCCGGGCGCGCAAAGAGATGCGAAGGCTGGGAGACGGCCACCTCGGCACCGAGCACGTCTTGCTGGGGATACTGGACAACGAAGACGGGACAGCCGTCAGGATGCTAGACCGGATGGGCGTCTCGCCGGAGGCGCTGGAGGAGCGTATATCCGAGCTGCGCGGGCGGGAGGCCGGCTAGCGGTCGGCCGTCGTGCCGAAGGAGGGAGGGCGCTGTGAAGACGAACGTGAAGACGAGAACGCTCCTCGCATGCGGCGTCATCGGCGGCCCGCTATTCGTCGCGACGTTCCTCGTCGAAGACGCCACCCACGCCAACTACGACCCGCTGCGTCACCCGGTCAGCTCGCTCGCCCTCAGCGACTCGGGCTGGGTGCAGGGCGCCAACTTCATCGTCACGGGCCTTCTGACGCTGGCCTTCGCCGCCGGCCTGTGGCGCGCGCTTCAGCCGGGGAAGGGCTCGACCTTGGGACCATTGCTGGTCGGGGTATGGGCGGTCGGTCTGCTCGGCGCGGGGGTCTTTGTTACCGATCCCGTGAGCGGCTACCCTCCCGGGGCTCCCGACAGGCTGTCCGGGTACAGTTGGCACGGCGCCCTCCACGACCTCTTTTCCGGCCCCGCCTTCGTGGCGCTGGCGGCGGCCTGCTTCGTGTTCGGCCGCCGGTGCGCCGGGCGGGGCGAGCGTGGATGGGCGGTCTACTCGGCCATTAGCGGTCTCGTTTTCGTGATCGCGTTCGTACTCGCTAGCGCGGGCTTCGGACAGGCTGCAAGTTTGGTGGATCTGGCCGGGCTGCTCCAGCGCGTCGCGGTCGCCGTCGGCTTCGGCTGGCTAACCCTGCTTGCCGTCCACTTGCTGAGAGGCCTGTCTCCAGAAAAGTAATCCTCGCGTGGTTCCGGTCCCCGACGGCTACGGTGGGAGCGAAAGCACACGGCTTCACGGTCTGGCGCGCGAACTCTTCGCCTGCTGGGAGGGATCATGGGTCTAATAGTGCTGCCGTACTAGGATTCGTACCTAGACTAACTGATCCACTAAAGTCAGTTTCCATACCTCCGTGGTTGTTCGCCGCTGTTCAGAAAGGTGTCTTTTTGAGTCAAATTTCTGGAGCTGGTGTTTCTGGTTGTTCGCCGATGTTTACCCCAGTAACTGTCAAATCTCTGTCAAGCTATTTATCGGACTGCGGCCACGCCTAGGCGTTCCTGATCGATACTCAAGGCTGGGCCCCCTTAGCGCAAGCTCCTTAGCCAACCGCTTCGGAAATCTGGTCGAAAAGTGTTCCCTTCGTCCCGATCATCGGATATAGTCACAGTGGGTACAAGGGACCCGTCAAGTAAGGCGGGAGGAAGGAGCAAAGCCCTATGACCGAGCAGAAGACGCCCGGGTTCGACTTCGAGGCCCTGCGCCGCGCCGAGGAGCAGCACGACTTCGACGCGATGCTCGACCTCTATGTCGACGACGCCGAGATACACATCGTCAACCGCAACACCCCGCCGAGCTCGCCTTACGTGCTGCGGGGCAAGGAGGCGATATCCGAGTACCTGAGGGATGTCTTTGGCCGAGACATGAGCCATCGCGTCGAGAGCGAGATCGTGGGCGAGGACCGCGTAGCATTCAACGTGGCCTGGCGAGTATCCGGACGGGACGCGTGTGCTCCCCGCGGAGAACCTCGACTTGTGAGACGGCAAGATCGTACGTTAGGCTGAGGTCGTGGCCTGGGAGGGGTAGAACTACTGCCGACCGAGGGGGCCCCGAAAGTCTATCCGACGTTAATGATGACGTAGGCACTCCGTTAGACTGAGTAAGACGCTAGGCAGGAGGCTAAGCCTCCCACCGAACTAGAGGTAAGGAGACAAACGGTGCATGCGCGGATGGTGAGCATGGAGACCCTGCCAATGAATATGGGGGAGGCGGTCCGCATTTATCAAGAATTGGTGGTGCCGGCTGCCAAGGAGCAGCGGGGTTTTAGGGGAGCTCTGATGCTGACGGACCCAGATACCGGCGAGGGCGTGTCGATCTCTTTGTGGGAGTCGGAAGACGACATGCACGCAAGTGAGGCGAGCGGCTTCTACCATAGGAAACTCGACGAGCTGGACGCCTTGTTTATCAGCACGCCCGTGCGTAAGCACTACGCGGTCAGCGTGCAGGTGTAGCTTAGAGGCCACGCTATATTGGGTGCCCCTTATCCTTCAAGGGGTATAGGGTACGGCCTAAACGACCAAGGGTGTAGCTGATTAAGAGCTTCTGTCGTTAAAGTCGTAGGGTTCTTGGTAAGGATAGTAGCTGTGTCCTCTGAACTCTTGAAACGATAGAGTGCCGATCTCATGTTCAAAGACGGTACCCTACAGCCTCTTCTGCCTCAGCCCAAAGGTGTACCTTGGTTCTCGTATGTCTGTGACGTAGTGGAAGGGCCTCTCATCCTCAGTACCCAAGAACCCCGGAGCCCTCATGAAGATGACGTTGCCCGGAGAAGCATCGACCTCTATGGAATCCTTCCCAGACCTGTCGGAGCAGACATAGAAGCTTCCCCGGCCACCGATGACGAACACGCAAACGAGGTTTATGAAACTCAGACCGTCCCTATGGGGAGTGATGCCGATGGAGCCCTCCTCGTACCTCTGGAGCACCATCGAGTTGAAGCCCAAGACCGTTTTGAAGGGATTTGTCCCCAACTGAGCCACACGTTGTTCAAGCAGATCCTGAAAAGAGTTCTTGAGAAGAACATAGCCATTGTCTTCCGGAAAATCATCGAACGATGATACCTGTTGTCTTACTACTCTATCGCCACTGCCTACGATCTCGTCTTCCGGTTCGTAGTCGTAGTCTTCTGCCTCTTTCAGAAGGGCCACCCTAAAATCCTCGTCAAGAAGCCTAACGGAAGTTGCGCCGACAGACGAGAGTTCTTCTAAGATGCTGCCGATATTGAGGTTCGTCGGTACGAAAAGCTCCTCGATCACTTTACAGACCCCTATACCTATGCCGCCGTAGGTCACTAGAGAGTAGGTGTGCCTAGCCCTACGCTGCAGGTTCTATACAGTCAGGGGCATTGTTGGAGGGACTGTTGACCCTCCTGCTCACCGGATAAGCCTCCATAACTTCGCTAGGATAAGGCCTCAATAGAGAAGTGAGAGCCTCCTTCTCCTCGAAATCGGGATCGAGCCACATATCGTAATCCTCAGGAGGCAGGATCACCGGCATCCGCTTGTGTATCTCCCCCACCAGCTCGTTGGCATCCGTGGTGATGATTGTGCAGGAACGTATCTCCTCCCCGTCTCTCCAACTCTCCCAAAGCCCAGCGAAAGCAAAGGGTGAGCCGTCCTTCATGTGGATGTAGTATGGTTGCTTGCCATCAGAGGTCCGCTGCCACTCGTAAAACCCATCCGAAAGGACTAGGCAGCGTCGTTGCTTAAAGGCTTTACGGAAGGAGGGCTTTTCCGCAACAGTCTCAGCACGGGCATTGATCATCCGGTTACCGATACTTGGATCATCTGCCCATGCAGGAACCAGACCCCATCTCAGCATTTCAAGCTTCCTCTTCTCCACTTCGGCAATTACTGCAGCTACCTCTTGGGTAGGCGCAATGTTGTAGCTGGAGGTTATCGAAGAGGGGTACTCATCGATTTCGAAGTGCTCCACTAGATTATTTACCGGTGTTGCTAAGGTGTATCTTCCACACATTATTCTGGCCTCCCCTGCTCCTACTGTAGCCTTAACCTTCTCAGGTTATTTTACTGGAGAGAGTCAAGAATCCTTCACCCATATCGATGCTCTACACCCCTAAAACCTCTGAGGATTACATTCGCCGCCCAGGAGCTTGTCGCCCCGGCGATGTATAAGCCTAGGTAGATCAGCCATTTAGGCATATGCGCCTATACGCGGGGGAGTGCGCCGCGCCCTCGCGCTCCTCCTCGAAACCTTTTCACTACCGCTTGTTCTTACCGCTCAAGCAGCGTTGCTTCGTCTTGTAGCACTCGTCGGCTAGCCCGATAAGCTCCCCGAGGCCCCAGGTACCCCGGTCGGTGAGGCGGTGGGCCAGGCTTTGGGGAACGGCGGCGAGGCCGAGGCGGGCGCCGCTTATCGCCCCAGCCATCGCCGCGGTAGTGTCCACGTCCCCGCCCACGGCGATAGCCGTGCGGATCATCTCCCGGTAATCGTCCGGGCTTTTCAAGAACGAGTACAGGCTCCAGAGCACGCTGCTGACGACGAACGTAGAGATCCCATGCCACCCGTGCGCCGATTCCCCTTCTAGCCCCTCCTGCGAGATGCGGGTTGCGGCCTCGTTAGGTGGCAGGGGTAGCCAGCGCGTGAGACGCCTCAGGCAGGCGGCGAACCGTGGCTCAACCTCTTCGCTCAACTCGGCGAGCCGCGCGAGGAAGGGAGTGGGTTCGACCGGATGTACGCGGAGGGCGAGGGCGACTGCCCCGGCGATGGCGATCGCGCCGGCCGAACAGCGCGGGTCAGCGTGGGTGATGACCCCCTGCTCCATGGCTGCCCGTACCAGGCCCTCGGGATCATCGTAGAAGAGAAGGCCGATGGGCCCCGCGCGCATGGCACTGCCGTTGCCGGCGGAGGGCGGCGGCGTTCCGGCCTCATCCCAGGGAACGCCGCGGGCGAGCCTGTTGGCGGCCTCTTGGGTGCTCCTCCCGCGCCCGACGATCCTGCCCTCGGAGAAGATGGCGGCGATCCTGCGCGCGTAGTCCTCGGGGTCGAACCTCCCTCGCGCCGCGTAGCTCTGCAAGAGTTCGCGGGCGAGCTGAGTGTCGTCCGAATACTGCCCGACGGGAAACCGGCCACGCTCGAGGCCTCCGTCCCGACCCAGCACCTCGTTCGCGTACTCCCGGCAGACCTCGGGCGGACGGCCCTCGACCACGAAACCCAATGCGTCTCCGAGGGCCTGCCCCACGAGGCATCCCCGGAACTGCTCCTCGGACGGTATCTTGATCATCTCACGACTCCTCCAGAGTTCAGTATCCTCGAAGCATCATACCTCTCGCCCGCACGCTAGAAGACCTCCTCCGCGTAGGGGAAAAGCGCCTTCAGCAGGGCCTGCGGTCGCGGGGTCGCCGAGAGGCGTAATCCCGCAGTTTAGCAGTGCTTCAGCTAACCCCTACGGGCCGCCAGAAGCCAAAATAAAGCGGCTGAGGTGTAGCCAAGGTTATGGGTAGCGTTGGATCAAAGAGACGCACAGTCGATCGCGGTACCTGCCTGGTCGCGCGATCTCGTTGTCTATAATCGTGTTCCTAACGTTGAGTTGATTAGAGTGCATTTCAAAACTTGTCAGCCACCCTTCTTAGGGTGAGTATCGGCGGGGCATCTTCATATCCCGGTAGGTCAACTACGGTTAGCTTAAAATAACGGAGATGATCGCGCGCTGTCCGCACAACCTCAACAGCGAGTGCCAACTTCTGAGGGTGAATCTGATATACCTTAGCCCCAGGCAGCGACAGAGAGAAAGGGAGTTGACGTGAGCCTTTCTGGTGTTGCTTACTCAATGGGAGTAGCGCAATCTGAGCTTGAGAAGCTACTCGCAGGTCAGGCAAGTGTTGGCATTGCTAAGAAGCTAGGAGTGAGCAGGATGGATCTGCAAAGGTTCATTGAGGGCGAGGTGAGCATGACGATGGCATACGCTCTTGGGATGCTGCAACCCCAAGCTCAGGATCTGCGAGACTATGTGGAGCGGGAAGGTGCGATAGGGATCATTATCGGAATATGCGCGAAAGCAACGTAGAGGCAACTC
>DATDKT010000141.1:0-9687 GCA_036519775.1 Rubrobacteraceae bacterium | reverse complement strand
TGGTTACCTTCGCTGTCCGCTCAAAATGGCGGTGAGGCACCAGAGCCGCCGTGAGGAGAGGGCGGTGATAGCGCGCTACAAGTTACTATTACTCGCAGCTCCTCATATAGCAGAGATCTTTTGCTGCAGTAGTCGATGGCTAGGGGCCTAGTGCCTAAGTTAACCTAAGCGACGCTGTCGTTAGGCACTATACAAGGCAAAGACGGAAACAGATAAACAGGGGCACTATCTGCTCGGACACTGTTAGTATATTACTTAGGCACTGACTCTAAAGAGGCGGAGGCCCCTATCTAAGGTAGTTCCTTACCCGCTTCGCTAACATAAGGTTCGTTTATCGTTTAAAAGCCCTGCGATAAACCAAGTAGAAGACCAGCGTCAAGACAAGCAGAAGCACCAGGAGTACAGACGCTAAGTTCATCCATTCCTCGGCAAGGACCAGGCTCCTGCTAAAAAGGTACCCGACCAAGATCGAGGCCGTGGCCCACACCGCCCCCGCCAGAACGTTGTAGAAGAGAAAGGTCCACCAGTGCATGCGGCTTATGCCGGCGACCAGTGCCCCGAAGGCCCTGAGCCCCGGAATAAAGCGGGCCAGAAACACAGCCTTCCCTCCATGTCGAGCGAAGAACCCCTCCATCCGCAGGAGACGTTCGGGGGTGATCCCAACGTAGTGGCCCCACTGTAGGACGAACGGGTGTCCCCCCTGACGACCGGCCCAGTAACCAAGCTGGTTGCCTATGGTGGTCCCCAAAATACCAAAGACGATGGTTTCGCCGGGATCCAAGCTCCCCTGATGTACCAGCAAACCGGCGGCTATAAGGATGGTCTCGCCGGGGAGTGGGATCCCGACGCTCTCTAACATCACCCCGAAGAAGACGACCAGGTATCCGTACTGACCGATCAACGAGAGGATCTGGTCTGTGGTCTGCAAGAAGCTCGCCTCGATGATTCATTGTGGGCTTTCTTCGATGGATTGTAACTGCCGGCCGCATAAGCAACCTCGAAGGTCCCCGTCAAGGAGCTAGAGTGGACTCACACTCTGAACAGATAGCTTATACGACAACTCTTAACTATGGGAGGGTCTTAGTGACGTTGATATGGAAAGGGTAGCCTCCTAGGCAGACACCCTGTTCTCAGCCACACTCACATAGAACGAGTAGATAACTGCCGCCCCAGATTCTGACTCCGGGTCTGCAGGGTTTGCCCGTTGACTTCTACAAAGAGTAAGCCAGGATGTACCATTTAAAGATCGGCAGCTAGGATAGTGTAGGAAGGAGAAACACTGTTTTGGATACGCGAAGAATCGGCGATCTCGAGGTCAGCATCGTTGGTGTCGGCTGCAACAACTTCGGTCGCCGCCTTGACAGGACCGGCACTGAGGCGGTCGTGCACACCGCAATGGATGCCGGCATCAACTTCTTTGACACTGCCGATGTATACGGGGACGGGGTCTCTGAGGAGTACCTGAGCAAGGCGCTCGGCTCCCGTCGTGACGAGGCCATCATCGCCACGAAGTTCGGCGCGGAAATAGCTGGTGATCCGAGCCGGAGTGGGGCTAATCCTCACTGGATCGAGAGAGCTGTAGAAGATAGCTTGAGGCGGCTAGATACCGACCGTATAGATCTCTACCAATTGCATAGGCCCGACGAAAACACCCCGATCGAGGACACCCTCGAGACACTTGATAGGTTGATCTCTGTTGGCAAGGTACGCCAGATCGGCTGCTCGAACTATTCTGAAACCGAAATCGAGGAAGCCTTAGCAACCTCGCACGAGCGTGGCCTTGCGCGGTTCGTTAGCGTGCAGAACGAGTACAGCCTGCTACATCGAGACCCTGAACATGGTGTCACCGACGCTTGCCTGAGAAACGGGTTAGCGCTGCTGCCGTACTTTCCGTTGGCGAGCGGAATGCTCACAGGCAAGTACTCCCGCGGTGAGGAGGCGCCCGCAGGCAGCCGGTTAGCCAGTATGTCTGCTTCGAGGGCAAAGCGGTTCGCCAATGAGCGCAACTTTGACCATGTGGAGCAGCTTGAGACCTTCGCGAAGGATCGAGGGCACACGATTTTGGAGCTGGCGATCTCTTGGCTTGTGGCCCAGCCGGTCGTGGCGTCAGTTATAGCTGGTGCGACGAGCCCCGAGCAGGTGGGGGCTAACGTCGAGGCCGCAAAGTGGCAGCTGCTCGACAAAGACCTCACGGAGATCGACCGAATCACCCGCGACCTCGTTGCCTGAACCAATATGCGAGGAACTGTTTATTTTGGTCAGAGAGGGGGATGGGGTTGCCTCTATTCATCCAGTCGCCGAGAAGACCTCTTCTCGGAAACCCGTATACAGCCGGTCGCAATCTTATGCATTAGGACCGGTGCTAAGGGCGATTCCTCCGGTCCAAGGGTAGGCGAACGGTGTAACCCCTAGCCGTTGTGCACGGTCATACCAGTTACCCTCGGCGGCAACTTCGTGTCGTGTACGGGGTTTTTCTAGCTTTCTTCTTCTCCCCTGTGTACACGCTGCCGGGGGCTATCTCTTGCCTTCACGAAGCGCGGAGCCCCGGCCCGCCTAGGGAGAACGAAATGCGGGATCCTAGAAACACTCGACTGTGAAAGCCCGAGTGAAAGCGGGCCGGTGCCCCACCAGCATACTTCCTACAACGGACTCGCAAAACCCGCTCTGCGGATGCTTAACGGCTTCCTAACATTTTATTACGGGGCCTTAAACTTTAGCTGCTACTATGGAGATAGTACCCCCGGAGGCGAGGCCGGGGTTAACCGAGGGATTGGGCACGGGGAGTGTCCGGCCCCTCTTTCTGGCCTCGGGGTGTTTGCCTGCATCGCCGGGGCCACTTCTTTTTGCCGGGCTGCCGCCTTCACTGTTTTCGTAAGACATAAAGCAGGGGGGGCGTTGAGCCGACCGGAGAGAAGGTGGCTTGTGACTTCACCGAGATGCCGAGAAGGGGTGTTCCCGGAAACCCTGACAGCCCCGGTCCTAATGGCCCAGGCCCGTCCTGCCGCACCCCCTACCTACCGTCTAATCAAAAGTACTTAGGGAAAGACAGAGGATTTACCTCATGCTCGGGTCCTCTTAACCGCGTAGGCTATCTAGCTATTACCGGGCTCGTGAACGCCATAGCTCCAGCCCGGCTCTTCTAAAGCGGGTCGGGTTCTCCATTGTGCACGCGGGGCGACGCGACTACCCAGCGGGAGAAGCGAGCCCGGAGCGGCGGTAGATCTCCTCGAGGTTCTCCCACCCCATCTCCCGCTCGCCGCCCTCGATCTCGTGCACAATCTCCATGACGGCAGCGTTGACCGGGACGGGAACGCCGTACTCCCGCCCCGTGGCGACGATTTGACCCACCTGCATGTCCACCTCCGTTTTGCGCCTCTTAACTCTCAGGTCGCGCCAGATGCCCATGTGCTGCTTTATGGAGTCACGCCAGGCGTCCGCGAGCGCCATCAGGGTCTCATTGGCGCGCACCTCCCAGCCTTCCCCTGGAGCGAACTTCTCCGGCTCGAACCCGCCGATAGGCTCCACCCTGTCTACATGGGTGCGGGCAACGAGGTACGCTTCCGCCGACGCAGCGCGACAAAGGCTCCTCCCCAAAGGGTCGTCTATCACCTCCGCCACCGGCGCGTCCACGCAGGAGACCACGAACCCCGTCGCTCCGAAGACCAGCTTGCCCCAGAGAAAGCCCCAGATGTTGTCCGTCACGCGGGTCGGCATGGCGTGTTCGAGCGCCGCTTTAAGCGCCTCAACACGGGGGGTAGTACTGCCGTCCAGCTCGCCCACGTAGATCGTCTCCTCGTACCCGAGTTGTATGAGCCCGGGCTCTATCAGGTCCGCCCCGAAGTGTACGAAGGCCCCAACGGTCTGCCCTGCGCCTACACGCTCGGCGATTAGCGCCTCATTCAGGCCGTTCTGCAGCGAGAGGACGAAACCCTCCGGCGCCAGGAGCGGCTCGATCCCGTTCATCGCACCCTCGGTGAAATGTCCCTTGACGCAGAGAAAGACCACCCTGAGCGGGCCCTTTAGCTCGTCGGCGAGGATCGCAGGTGGTCGGAAGGTGCGCTCGCCACGCACGCCTGTGATCCGCAGTCCGCGCTCGTTAATGGCCTGCACGTGCTCAGACGCGAGGTCGACGAGGGTAACATCATACCCAGCGTCGTCCAGGCAAGCGCCGACCGTCCCCCCTATCGCACCGGCCCCTACAACCGCGATCGATGCGTCTCTCAGATCATCCATCTCATCACCCTATACTCTCCCCGCCTCCCCTCGGAGAGGCGACCGGACCGCTACTCAAGAGCGCTAGCCCGTCTCGCAGGGCGCGCTCGACCTCGGACAGCTCGTGGAGTATGCGGTTTCGGCGGCGTACGAGCAGCGTGGCATTCTCATGATCCGCGTCGCTCCCCGGCTCCGACAGCAGCAGGTCGTCTATGGGCAGGAGCAGCGGCACGGGCGGCTGCCCCAAAGCTGGGTCCTGACCGTAGAGGTCCGACTCTACGTAGTTCAGGCGCACCAGTCCCGACTCAGCACGCCTAACCGCCTCGTTAAAGCCCCTGGCCACCTCCATCTCGTCTCCTGCGGCCTCGAGACGTGTCTGTAGATCGCCCGCGAGGTCCGCCACCCCTCGGGCTCTCGAGACGGCGGCGGAGAGGTCGAAGCGCCCCTGGGCTCTATCCCGCCAGCCTTCGAAGTGCGCCAGCAGCTCCTCCGCCGAGGCTCGGACGTCCAGTAGCAGCACCGCCTCCGAGAGGAACCGGTACGTCGCGGCGGCAAAGATCCGGGTGTCTCGGACGAGGAGGTCCGGGTCGATCTTGTCCACCGTGTCCTCAGTCGTGTGCCACCACCAGCCGACCCCGCCCCCCTTCGCGCCGGGCCCGCCCAGAAGCTCGGCGACGTCCCCGGCCGACTCGTCCTGACCCGGCGGCTGCTCGGAGACGAACATAAACAGGGAGGGTACGCCCAGCGACATAAAGGACTGATCCCCCGAGCGGCCGAAGCGTGACCCGTTAAACTCCTCCCCGGTCAGCGCCCGCACGACGTCGACGGCGACCCCCCTAGTCTCTGCCATTGCCTGTCCCTCGGTAACGACCGTGGCGCCGCGGCCTCCCGTCGAGTCGGCGTTCAGATGCAACACGCAGTTATCGTGAAGGTCCTCCCAGAAGTTGTCGGCGTACCAGGTGGAGCCGGCGTAGCGACCGTGGGAATGGCCCGACCAGAAGGCGACCCTCAGGCTTCGACGGAAGGTCTCTCTCTGGGACAGCAGCACCCTAAGCGTCTCTAGCATCAGGGCGTTCGCGCTGCCGTTGTCCATCGCGCCGTGGTGCCAGGAGTCGATGTGCCCGGACAACAGCACGAACCTCTCCGGCTCCTCTGCCCCGTCCACTTGCACCGTCAGCGTCGGGATCTCGGTCCAGCGCGTGCAAACCCGGGTCCGCAGGCGGACCGTGGGAGAATCATTCTCTCCGAGCGCTTCTCGCAACATCTCGCCGCCGGCCACGTTCACGGAGGCCACGGGGATGCGGGGCAGTTCGGCACGCGTCTCCGATGTCGGGGAACCCCAGACGGTGGAGACGATCATCTCGTGCACGTGCTCGTCAGCGTTAGCGAAGATGCAGGCTGCAGCTCCGGCATCCTCCGCCGCCTGCGCCTTGCCTGGTATGGCTATCCCCTCAGCGAGGACGGCCTTGCTTCGGACATCCTTCGCGGCGTAGTCCTCAGGGGTCCCCTGGCCGACGTACACCAGCGGCAGCTCCAGTCCGCCCTCCGGGGTCTGGGGCACCATCGAGTGGGTGATGGCGGGCACTTCGGCGCCCTCGACGCTCAGCTCGGCGCCCTCGGGAAGGCTGATGTAGGCCCACCCCGCGTGGTGGGTCGTTTGCAGCCCTAAGTCGTGCAGGACACCCTCTACGTAGTCGAAGGACTCGCGTTCCTCCTGCGTGCCGGAGAGCCTGGTCCACCGGGCGATGGCTTCGATGTCTGTCATGAGCCGCTCGGGCGAGACGGCCTCGACTATCTCCTTCTCTGTATCACTCAGGTTCCTCATATGGTGGCCTCCCTGCTCTCGATTAGAGCGTCTCGATCAATCGGGCGACCAGGGCCGCCCTCAAGGGTATGCTCTCTATCTCGACGCGCTCGTCGGCAGCGTGGGCTCCTCCCCCAACGGCTCCCAGACCGTCGAGCGTCGGTGCGCCGACAGCGGCGCAGAGGCAGCCGTCGCTCGCGCCCCCCGCCAAACCTTCCTGAAGGTCAAAACCGAGCTCTTCGGCTAACCAGCGCGCATGCTCAAAGAGCTCCTGCGTCCTCTCTGTGCGCTCCATCGGCGGCCAGATCTGGCCGCCTTCGACGCTCACCCTCGCCTCCAGGTGGTGGGGCTTGAGGGTGGAGATGACCTCCTCCATCCGCTCGACCTCTGTCAAGGTCACCGCACGCACGTCGACCTCCGCAGAGGCCTCGGCAGCGACGACGTTGTAGCGAGTGCCCCCCTTTACCACGCCGACGTTGACCGTAGTACCCGTCTCGAAGTTTGTGTGGCCGTGGAGCTCCAAGATCAGCCGCGCCATCTCCTCCACAGCGCTGATGCCCCCTTCGGGGTCCAGTCCCGCGTGAGAGGGACGACCGGCGACGCGGATCCGGAACCGGCCGACGCCCTTGCGGGCCGTCTTGAGCGCGCCGTCCAGGCTCGGTTCCAGGACCAGGACCGTGTGGGCCCTGCGGGCCTCCTCCTCAATCAGGGCGCGGGAGTTCGGGCTGCCGATCTCCTCGTCCGAGTTGCAGAGAAAGGTCACTGGGCGATTCACGCCCGCCACCTCCCGCAGCGCCCTCACGGCCCAAAACCCCTGAACGAGGCCACACTTCATGTCGAAGACCCCCGGTCCCGTGGCTACCCCGTCCGTGGCCCCAAAAGGCATCTCCTCCAGCGTCCCCTCCGACCAGACGGTGTCGTAGTGGCCGAGCAAGAGGATGGCCGGTTCTCCGTCCTCCCTACCCCAGCGTACGCGCACGTTGTTCCCAGAGCCCTCCGTAGGCAGTATTTCCGCCCTGCCTCCCGTCGCGGAGCCAGCGTAGTCTGGCAGGAACTCAGCAAAGGCGTCGAGGAGGCGTTTGTTGGTCGAGGGCGTCTCCATCTCGACGAACCGCTGGAGGTCTTCGAGCATGTCGTTACGGTGCTCTTCGAGATATTCGAGGGTGCGATTCAACCGGCGCTGCCTCCTTTGCTCGTGGACCATGATCGTCTAACCCCGGAATGTGTGCCCGGCCGAGTAACCCCCGTCTACGAATAGCGTGTGGCCGGTTATGAAGGAAGAGCCCTCCGAGGCCAGAAAAACGACCGCGTCAGCGATCTCATGCGGCTCTCCCGGACGAGCCATCGGTATCTTGTCCAGCTTGCGCAGGTGTTCCCGTCTCCCCTCCTCCGTGCTCAGCAGGCCCTCCACCCCTGGGGTATCGACGAGCCCGGGGGCGACAGCGTTCACGCGGATGTCGTGCTCGGCCCACTCGATGGCGAGCACCTTGGTTAGCATGATCAGGCCGGCTTTGGACGCGGCGTAGTGGGCGATGCCGGGGCGGGCCACGGTCCCGGCGGCCGAGGCGATGTTGACGATGTTCCCCGGCCTCCTCTTCCCTATCATCCAGTGGGCCGCGGCGCGGGAGCACAAGAACGGCGCCCTCAGGTTGATCCCGAAGACGTGGTCCCACTCTTCGACGGACAGATCCAGGGCGGGGGCCGTCGGAAAGACACCGGCACAGTTGACGAGAACGTCGAGCGACCCGAACGCGCCGACGGTTCGTTTCACGATCTCGTCCTCAGCCCCATTTCTTAGGAGGTCCACGGCGAGGGGCAAAGACGCCTCGTCAATCTCCGAGCACGTCTCCTCCAAACCCGACCCGTCGCGGTCCACAGCCACGACTCCCGCTCCGGTCGCCGAGAGGGCACGGGCTAGCGCCCGCCCGATACCGCTGGCGGCGCCAGTCACGACGGCGACCTTGTGCTTTAGGGGTGGTCCGGTCATCAGCGTGCCCCGTCAGGTCTCGCGCAGGGGGTCTCTGTAGGTCTCTTTGATTCTGGCAACGACGACCAAGCTGATCACGGCGGCCACTATCAGGTACAGCCCGGGCGAGATGTTGCTGCCCGTGCGCGAGACCAGAAACGTCGCGATAAAGGGTGCCGTCCCCCCGAAGACGGCGACCGCAATGTTGTAGCTAATCCCCAGGGCGCTGTAGCGCACGTTCGTGGGGAACATCTCCACGAGCGCGGCCGGCCCGGGGCCCGAGAACAGCGATATGATCACGCCAAACAGCACCTGGCCCAACACGACGGCTAAAAAGCTGCCCTCGGAAATGAGCAGGAACAAGGGATAGGTGAGGACCGCTATCAGGGCCGTGAAGGCGATCAACAAACGTTTGCGACCGATGCGGTCGGAGAGCGCGCCCGTGAACGGGATCAGGGCCATGAGGACGAGGAGCCCTATCGCATTGGAGAGCAGCGCCTGCGAGAGCGGGTACCCCAGAGTGCTCGACACGTAGGTTGGCATATACGTGAGAAGTATGTAGTAAGAGACGGTCCAGGCCACGGTAAAGCCTATTGCGGTGAGGCTCTCCTTGTTGTGGGTGGTGAACGCCTCCTTGATGGGAGCGCTCTCTACCTCCGCCTTCTCTTCTATGGCCCTGAACGCCGGCGTGTCCTCGAGCCTCAACCTTAAATACAGGCCAACCAGCCCCACCAGCACCCCCAAGATAAAGGGTATGCGCCACCCGTAGGAGTTGAGGGCGTCCTCGGAGAGGACCGCACCCAGGATCCCCCCCGCGGCTGAGCCCACGAGCAACCCCGCGACTATGCTGAACTGCTGCCAGCTCCCGTAGAGACCCCTTCTTTCCTCCGGCGCGTACTCGACCATGAAGGCGGCGGAGCCGCTCCACTCGCCACCGGCCGAGAGGCCCTGGAGCAGCCTGGCGACAACCAGCAGGATGGGCGCCGCGACCCCGATCTGCGCGTAGGTCGGCAGCAACCCGATCAAGCACGTGGCTATCCCCATGAGGATGACGGCGACCGCGAGAGTGCTCCGGCGCCCCACGCTGTCGCCGAAGTGGCCGAACACGAACGCCCCGACGGGTCGCACGAAGAAGGAGACAGCGAAGACGGCAAATGAGGCGAGCAGGGAAGCGGTCGGGTCATCGGATGGGAAGAACTGGCTGCCAATAATAGCGGCGAAGAACCCGTAGACCGAGAAGTCATACCACTCGATGAAATTCCCTATCGTCCCGGCGACGACGGCCCTTCTCGCCGCCACGGGTTCAGCGTGCGCCGCCATGATGCTTCCCCTTTCGGTCTGCTTCCTTCCCTCGTCCTGGTCATTAACTTTAGTTCAAATATGCCCACCGGTCCAGATGAGGAAAGGAATGGTAAGAAAGCTGCGAGGTACGTGGAGAGCCGCACTTTCTATACCACGTGCGGCTGTAATTCTCGTCTCTTCACAGGACGCCTAACAGACACGCTAGTGCCGGTCTGGCCACACCACTCGACGCACGCCCTGATCCTGGGTGCGAGAAGAAGAGTCCGACCGATCTCACTGCCACCCCACCGGTACACAGACGCCGGGGAGTTTCTGGCGCGTTTTTATGGCCGCTCTGCTTGCGTGTGGAACCGCCGAGAGGGCTTTTGGCTCAGAATACCGCCAAATGGTTTAGGAAGAACTT
>DATDKT010000140.1:0-3181 GCA_036519775.1 Rubrobacteraceae bacterium | reverse complement strand
ATGCGTGGCGCCTTTGGGCACCAGCCAGGAGTCGCCGGGCTCCAGGAGAACCATCTGCCCCTCCAGGTGCAGTTCGGCGCGGCCCTCGACCACGTAGCCGACGGTCTCGTACTCGCGCGCGGCCTCGGGCTTGGGCTCGTCCGGCTCCTCTCCGTCCCAGAGGCGCATCGAGACTGCCTTGCCGGTGGCTAGGTACTTCTGGCCCATCTCACCCCTCGGCGAGTGCCCCGAGCTAACCTTCTTGACGCTCTTGTCTTCCACTGATCCTCCTGGCAAACCTACGTCTCTACAGCCACCGTACAGGTTACAACCCCAGAAGGCCACCCCGCGCAGCTTGCGCTCTGTCGAGCGCCCAGGACAATAAACCCCTTGAACCCGTCCATCTGCTGAAGCTGCGGTAGGACCTGCTCCTGGGTGGAGCGTACCGCGTGGCTAACTCGCCGTCGGCCCCGCCCCCTTGACCTCCTCGTCGACCTCGTCTTCGAACTTCTTGAAGTTCTCCACGAAGAGGTTCGCCAGCTCACGGGCCCGCCGGTCGTAGGCCTCTGTGTCGCTCCAGGTTCCTTTGGGGTCGAGGATCTCCGAAGAGACGCCGGGGACTGCCTCGGGGACGTGTAGGCCGAAGACAGGGTCCTCCCAGGTCTCGACACCATCGAGCTTACCTGTTATGGCCGCCCGCACCATCGCGCGCGTCTCGTTGATGTCTATGCGGCTCCCCGTCCCGTAGGGCCCGCCCGTCCAGCCGGTGTTCACCAGGTAGCAGCGCGCGCCGTGCTCGCGCATCTTCTCCGCAAGCATCGTCGCGTAGGTGTTCGGCGGCAGGGGCAAGAAGGGCGCCCCGAAGCAGGTCGAGAAGGTCGCCTCGACCTCCGATTCCATGTCGGCCTCAGTGCCGGCGAGCTTCGCGGTGTAGCCGGAGAGGAAGTAGTAGGCAGCCTGCTCGGGGGTAAGGGCGCTTATGGGCGGCAGAACGCCGAAGGCGTCGGCGGTGAGGAAGAGGACCGCGCTCGGATGCCCGGCCGTGCCCTCGGGGACGGAGTTCTCTATGTACTCCAACGGATAGGCGGCGCGGGTGTTCTCGGTGATGTAGTCGTCCTCGTAATCCACCTCGCGGCTCTGGCGGTCCACCGTGACGTTCTCCAGCACGCTCCCGAAGCGGATGGCGTGGTAGATCTGGAACTCTTTCTCTTCGGAGAGGTCGATGGTCTTGGCGTAGCACCCCCCCTCGAAGTTGAAGATACCCTCGTTCGACCAGCCGTGCTCGTCGTCCCCTATGAGCCTACGCTCGGGATCTGCGCTTAAAGTGGTCTTGCCGGTCCCGGAGAGCCCGAAGAAGAGCGCCACGTCGTCCCCATCTCCGACGTTGGCCGAACAGTGCATCGGGAGCACCGAGTACTCCGTCGGCAGCACGAAGTTCAGGACGCTGAAGATGCTCTTCTTTATCTCCCCAGCGTATCTGGTACCGGCCACGAGGACGACCTTGCGTGAGAAGTCTACACCCACGAAGGTCTCGGACTCGGTGCCGTCCTCCTCGGGATCAGCGAGGAATTCGGGCACGGAGATGACGGTCCACTCGGGTTCGAAGTCCTCGAGCTCCTTGCGACTGGGGCGCCTGAAGAGCTGGTAAGCGAAGAGGGCGTGCCAGGCATACTCAGCCGCGACCTGCAGGTTCAGCCGGTACCTCGGGTCGGCGCCCGCGTAGGCGTCCACGACGTAGAACTCCTCGAGGTTGCCGAGGTAGCTCATCGCCTTGTCGAGGAGAGCCTCGAAGGCCTGCGCCGAGAAAGGCTTGTTGACCGCGCCCCAGTCCACTCGCTCGCGAGTCAAGTCGTCCTCTACTATAAAGCGGTCCTTGGGCGAACGGCCCGTGCGTTTGCCGGTCTTGGCGACCAGAGCGCCATTCCCGGCCAGCCTCCCCTCCCGGCGCCGGACGGCCGCCTCCACGAGCCGCGCGGGGGGCAGGTTCTCGTGCACCGCCCCGTAACGCACCAGCCCGAGCCGCTCCAGCGTCATCTTGCGTACCGCTACGTCCATATAAACCCTTTCACCCTGTTACCGAGCCCGGCTGCTCTCCGTCTCAGAAGGGGCCTCCGAAGAGCCCGGCGACGCACCTCTCACCGGGTAAAGTCTAGCAAACCCGGAAGAGTATCGCCGCCGGAAAGAGCCACGTCCTATGCTGTATTACACCGGTACTGCGGCGAGGTGTTCGAGGCTCTAAGCAGCGCTTTTAACCGGGAAAGAGCCCAACAATAACCGGAGGTGTGGCCTCTGACACCATGATGTATAAGCTCTCGCGAACGTCCTTTAACCTTCTCGTTTGTTCAGGTAGACTTCAGCGCAAGTGAACATACCCGAAGTAGGGTGGTGACTCTTAAGAATTTTAGAGATATGTTAAGCAGGCGAGACGCTTACGAGAGCTTCTTAGCCAACGGTCGAGAAGAGAGACGGCGCCGAAAAGATGGCCGGTGGCAGGGGAGAATCATCGTTCTACTATTACTTGTCTGCGCCGTCGTGACCGTGCTCGTGGCGGCTGATTACTGGATGAACTATGGCAAGATCTACCGTGGCGTGTCGGTCGGGAGCGTACCTCTCGGCGGCAAGACCCCCGGAGAGGCCCAACAGATCCTCGAGGAGCGCGCGGGCTCGCTTGAAGAGATCGAGCTCACCGGCCCTCAGGAGTTTACCGTCCCGAGCGACAGGTTGGGCGTAAACTTTGACGCCGAGGCGCGCGCGCATGAAGCCTACGCTGTTGGGCGCCAGGGTGACATCTTCGAGCGCATCGGCGACCGGGCAGAGGCAATTTTGAACACGAGGCACGTCCCGCTCGTGGTGGATTACGACCGGGAACGGCTGCAGAAGGGCTTGTCGGGCGTGTTCTCAGCTCTCACGGTCGAACCGATCGAAGCCGGGTTCGAGGTCAACGGTAGCGAGGTCTCCGTTACCCAAAGCCGAACCGGGCAGAAGGTGGAAGAGGAAAAGCTGCTCGACGATATCGAGGCTGGGCTCCCCGAGGGGCAGCGCGAGTATAAGGTATCGGTCGTCACTGAGGAGCCTGAGCTCACGACCGCCGAGGCCGAGAGCCTCAAGCCGACGACCCTGCTAGGGAAGTACCGCACCGATTACCGAGAAACCAGCGACAAGAGCCGCGAGCGGGTGGAGAACCTCGATATCGCCTCCAATG
>DATDKT010000139.1:0-3810 GCA_036519775.1 Rubrobacteraceae bacterium | reverse complement strand
TTTCTGGCCTGCCTCGCCCCTGCGCTGTTGCTGCTGAAGCCTTTCGAGCCCCCGGAGGAGCTCCGGCGCCGCAGGGAGGAGGCCCGCAGGGAACGCGAGGAGCGAAGGCGTCCTAGTGATGAATCTCATCGAGGTTCAGGGTCATGAGCAATGCGTCCTCGTCTCCGTAGTAGCGAGGCCTGCGTCCCGTCTCCCTGAAGCCGAGCGACTCGTAGAGCGCAATGGCCTCCACGTTGGTGGGGCGTACCTCGAGGTGGACGTGGCTGGCATTGGGATAGGAGGCGAGCGCGGCGCCGATCAGGGCGCGGGCGTGCCCACGCCTGCGGTACTCGGGCTTTACGGCGACGGTGGTTATGTGCAGCTCGCCGAGGACGTGGCGGACCCCGATCTGGCCAAAGACCTCGCCTCTTTCTTCGAGCACCAGGTAGAGTCCGTAGGGACTCCCGAGCTCTCCGCGCCAGATCGCGGCGCTCCAGGGACGGGGGAGGGACAAAGCGTCTATCTCCATAACGGAGGGGAGATCCCTGGCCTCCATCCGGCGCAGGTGCGGTCCAGCCTCGCTCAAGGACGGCTCCAGGGGTTGAGGTCGCGACGAACCTCGGCGTCGGGTTCGCGGACGTAGATGGGGACGAGCTCATCGGGGCTCACGGGGGTGAGGTCGGCAGAGATAACGTGCCCGACCGCCGTGACCCTATGGAGCGGGGAGTCCTCAGGTGGCATGCGCCCGAGTCCGTAGAGTGCGCCACGGTAGCGCACGGCACCGTCGCCGACTACGAACGGTCCTCCCTCCACCGACAGCTCCTCAGGCTTGAGGCAGTAGATGCCCGTCGTGGGCCCAGCCTCCGAATACCTGCGGGCGAAGACCTGCCCTCTCCTAGCGTCGAGTACGGCGAGCACGTCCCCGGAACACGAGAGAGCGGGGGCGGCGAGGGCGTCCAGGGTCGAGTTCTTGGACAGAGGAATGGCGGTGCCAGCAGAGAGAGCGCGAGCCGTCGCCGCCGCTATGCGGATGCCCGTAAAGGTTCCTGGTCCCACCCCGGCGAGCACGCGCTCCACGGAGCCGAGATCCTCCCCCGCGAGAGAGAGGACGGCGTGTATGGCAGGAAGCAGTGTTTCAGAGGCCCCGCGGGCGGTGACGGAGATTTCGGCAAGCACCTCGCGGCCGTTTCCGCGGGCGAGGGCGACGGTGGTTACGGAGGTCGAGGCGTCGAGGGCCAGGATCAGCAAGGCGTCAGACGCTCCTCGGCCGGTCCTTCGAGGCTGATGCGCCGGGTGGTCGGGGTCTCGTGGTAGATATAGACGATGGTAGGGTTCTCGATAACACCGAGTGCGGGATCGGCCCACTCGATAAACGTCACGGCATCAGGTTCCAGGTAGTCCTCCAGCTCGAGTACGTCCCGCTCTTCGATCCCTTCGAGGCGGTATAGGTCCATGTGGTTGACGATTACACGTCGCCCGTCCTTGAGCCCCTCGTAGCTGCGGGCGAGCTGGTAGGTCGGGCTCGTCACCCTTTCCGTGACGCCAAGAGATCGGGCCGCAGCCCGCACGAAGGTGGTCTTGCCGGCGCCGACCTCGCCCGAGAGCACGACGACGTCACCAGGACCTAGAACCTGCGCTACCCTGGATGCCAGCTCCTCGAGCGTAGCTTCCTTCAGGCCTTCGAGCTCCACGGGGAACCCTGGGACTCTACCAGAGCCCCGGCTGGACTGGTTCCCGCTCCGCATCGGGGGAGCGGGTGACGTTGAGGGTCTCGTAGGTGGAGGGCCGTTCGGCTTCGAGGAGCTCGGGCAGGCGGGAGAAGTCCGAGACGAAGAGCGCCCGGTCCGCCGGAGTGTAGAGGGCGCGCTGGAGGGAGAGCGTGGGGAAGACGTAACGGCCGTCGAGCGGGATCGCACGCCCCCTGATGCGAGAGACGGACTCTTTCCTCCCCGTGAGAACCCGGCTGGGCAGATCCCCGAGCGCAACAACGACCTTGGGGTCGACGGCCGCGAGCTGGGAGACGAGGTAAGGCCGGCAGGAACTTACCTCAGAAGGCTTCGGTGGCCGTGGAGGCGAGCCCGGCGGGCGGCACTTGACCAGCGTGGTCAGGTAGACCTTCTCGCGCCCGAGGTCGAGAGACTCGAGTAGCCGGTCGAGGAGGATCCCCGAGGCTCCCGAAAAGGGTTTGCCTCCCTTGTCCTCGTTGAAGCCGGGCGCCTCACCCACTATGAATAACCCGGCGTTCAGCGGCCCTTCGCCGAAGATGACCTGTGTCCTGGAGTGGCACAGCCCGCACTTCGTGCAGCCCAGGGCCTCCTTCTGGGCCTCCGCGAAGTCCAAGCGCCTAGAACTCCTCGCTCTCAGGGAGGATGAAGCTCAGCAACAGGTAGATTACGAAAGCCAGCAGCGTGCTCGGACCGGGGATGATCACGGCGATAACCACCGTAACGAGCCGCACTATATTGGAGTTCCAACCGTAAGTGTGGGCCACGCCGCCGCAGACACCCCGAATCCAACGATCCCTCCTGGCCCTCTTGATGTTCAAGACCCCTACCTCCTCTGGCCCCGCAAGTGGCTATGCTCTCAGCGCGATTCTACACGACCGCCACCAAGGTCTTCCATAGGAAGGCGACGAGCAGCGAGTCGCGCGATATCGCTATTCTCTCCCGCCCCACGGGCCACGAGAAGCCTTAGATAGCTCGCTGCGTACCCGACATCGGCGCCCGACGTACAGGAGAGTGCTCCTTGCAACGTCGCATAGTCAGGGTCGGGGTACGGGCCTAGCTCGCGGCTAACGCGCAGAAACCAGGTGCATAGATCCTCGTGGCGCCGCAGGTGCTCGGGCTTGAGGCGCGGGCCCTGGGCGGCGAGGCGGTCGGCCCAGCTCAGCACAGCGAGCTCCTCGCCGAAGGGTCCGGCTGCGCGGGCGAGCCTCTCCGGCGGGTAGTCGGTACGGGGATTACCCATGAAGCCTATCTTCAGATGCAGTGCGGTCAGGGTCGCCGTCAGATCCGTCTCCCAGGCCGATAGGCCAAGCCTGCGGCCTATGCGCCGGACCATCCCCGCGCCAAGCGAATCGTGGGAGACGAAGAGAACCCTGCCTTCGAGCTCGCCACGGGTAACGGGCTTGGCCACATCGTGCAGCAGGGCTGCGAGGCGCAGGCCCTGTACGCTCTCTTCCCCCACGCGGGCGCCAACCCTGCCCTCCTCCAGCTCGCACTCGACGCCCCGGACGACCTCGAGGACGTGATCCAGGGTGTCCAGGTGGTGGTACGGGCTTCCTTCCAGCTCACGGGCGAGAGAGAGCTCGGGAACGAGGTCGAGGAGCCCGACGGTGTCCAGCGGGGGTGCGAAGGCCGCGCGGAGGTCCAACGGTTAGCGTCGGCGGCGGGTCTTCTTGCGGCTCGTATTGGGGTTGGGACGCCCTTTGAGCGAAGAGGCGTCGACATCCTGGTCGCCCGGGGCCTGCTTTCCTGGCTTCTTCTGTTTACGAGCCTCGGCTATGCGCCTGTTTCTACTGCGCTCCACGAGTGCGTAGACGAACGTGAAGATGAAGAAGAATATGATGGCGTTCACGAACAGGCTGATGACCTGAGCCCGGGTGTCCATGTTGAAGCCGCTGTCGGGAAACGCCACGCTAAGGAGGTAGAGCAGGCCGAGGTAGATCGCTATCACTACCGCCGACCTCCTGGCGGCTGACTTCCAGTTAAGATCCTCGAACATCCTCGTAGCTCCTCTCGACGCGGCGGGGGTCTATCCCCGTGGTGATCTCGTAGTTTATCGTGCCTGCGCATGAGCCGAGCTCTTCAGCGGTAATACGCTCCTCCCCCT
>DATDKT010000138.1:0-3595 GCA_036519775.1 Rubrobacteraceae bacterium | reverse complement strand
GGCCGCGCCTCGACGCTCATCGTCACCGAGGGTGGCAAGAACGTTCAGCCCGAGGAGGTCGAGGGATCCTACGAGGAGAGCCCCGCCATCGACCAGATCGGGGTGCTCCAAAAAGACGGCAAGCTCGTCGCGGTGGTCGTGCCGGACCTGGGCGAGGTTCGCAAGCGCGAAGACGGCGACGTCGAGAACGCGATCCGCGAGGCGATCGAAGAAGGCTCGAAGAGAGTGCCCTCCTACCAGCGCCTCTCCGACTACGCTATCACCCGCGAACCGCTGGAACAGACGCAGCTCGGCAAGCTCCGCCGCCACCTCCTCGAAGACCGCTACGACAAGGCGAAAGAGGGCGAGGAGGGGCAGGGCGAAGAGGGGGCCGGTCCCATCTCGCCGGAGGAGATGTCCGAGGAGGACCGTAGCCTCCTGGAGGACCCGGCGGCCAAACAGATCTGGGACCTGTTCGCTGACCGCTACCCTGACGCGCGCCTGATCCTGGACACGAGCCCACAGCTAGACCTGGGTGTGGACTCGATGGAGTGGGTGAACCTGACGATGGAGATCGGCGAGAGGACGGGCGTAGAGCTGGACGAGGAGACCTTAGACGGCATCGACACCGTCCGCGACCTGCTCCGGGCGGTCGCCGAAGGGCCCGAAAGCGGGGAAGCCGCGTCCGGGGCCTCGCCGCTCGAACACCCCGAAGAGGTCTTGAGCGATGAGCAGAAGCGGTGGCTCGAGCCGCTGGGACCGGCAGAGTCGGCGCTGGCGCGGGGCTTGTTCCTCCTCGACCGGGCGATCATGAAAAGTGTGTTCCGCCTGCGGGTTAAGGGTCTCGAGAACCTGCCGAAAGAGAGACCGTTCGTCGTGACGCCCAACCACCTCAGCTACCTCGACCCGTTCGCGGTCGCGGCGGCTCTGGGCTACCGCAGGCTGCGTCAGACGCACTGGGCCGGTTCGATGAACGTGGCCTTCGGCAACCCGCTCACCCGCTTCGTCAGCCGGCTCGCGCAGGCGGTGCCAGTCGAGTCGGACCGGTCCGGCGTCTCGAGCCTAGCCTTCGGCGCTGCGGCGCTAGAGCGTGGGAAGAGCCTGATCTGGTTTGCCGAGGGGCAGCGCTCGCACAGCGGCGAGCTGCAGCTGTTCAAGCCCGGCGTCGGGCTGCTCCTCGACCACTTCCGGGTGCCGGTGGTGCCGGTCTCCATCAGCGGCACGTACGAGGCGATGCCGCCAGGGAGTGCGTTGGTGCAGCCAAAGAAGATCACGGTGATCTTCGGCGAACCGCTGAACGTAGACGACCTCGACCGGCAGGGCGAGGGAGACCGGCCACAGGACCGTATCGTCCAGGCCCTGCGCGGCCGTGTGGCGAAGCTCGGCGACCGGTAGCGCCACCGGTAGCGCTGCTCGCAAAGGCGGGGTGAGAACGGCTCGTCTTCGAGAGCAGCCGGAGTAACAGATGTTGGGTAAGGGTTCGAAAAACACTCTACATATTGGGTTTTTGCGGATGCTCGTCATCGTCTGGGTTTTCGCGATTTTTGCCCTTTTGGTGCGTAAAATCTCTGTTAAACTTCTCGTCCTATGGCGCAAGGCAACGACAACTCGGAGACGCGAGGTGTCTTTCGCTCTCTTCTAAGCCTTCGCGACTGGATATATCTGCTCAGTCTTCTGGTCCCCTTCGTCGTGTACGACCTGGCTCTAAAGGGCGCGCTCGTTCTTTCGCGGCCCGAGAATCCGGGACTTGGGGGAGGGTTTGGGCTGATGCGGTCAGACCTCCTGTTCAGCGCGGCCTACGTGTTGCTCTGGGTGAGCCTCTTCGCGGTGGCGAGGAGGGGCGTCTTCCGTCTTATAGTCGTCGGCCTTTTCCACGTGGTGACGGTCCTCGTCGCGCTGCTCGCTACGAGCGCCTACCAGTACTTCAGGGTCACCGGTTCGACGCTCGACGCTGGCTATCTCTACCTCTGGTACAACACCCCCGAGGGGACGTGGGACGTCATCGCCAGCGAGCTCACTCCGGGTCTCCTGGCTCTGCTCACGTTCATCCTCGCCTACGCGCTTCTGGGTCCCCTCCTGGTGACACGTCTCGTAACTCGGTGGCGCGGCTGGCCTGACGCCGATGGCGCCCCTGCGGAGGAGGTCTCCTGGTTGCGCGTCTTTGGTGTGGGGCTCGCCGTGTACGCTTTGTTCTCGTTCTCACTGTTGCCGGGAGGTGAGTCAACGGGTGCGAGCAAGTCTTTCGCCCGGGACTCCCTGGTCAACCTGGCGGTAACCGGGACCGAGGTGGCCGAGAGCGAGGAGCTCCGGGCACTCGCCACCGATACGGCCACCGAGGAGGCCCCACCCCTGCCGGAGGAGGCGAGCCTCGCGTCCACAGGGTCCGAGAAGCGTAATGTCGTCATGATCTTCCTCGAATCCACCCGCGCGAAGGCCACCACCCCCTACAACGAGGGTCTCGAAACGACGCCCTTCATGGACGAGCTGGCGAAGAGCAGTCTCCTGGTGGAGCAGGCCTACACGGTTGTCCCCCACACCCACAACGCCATTACGGCGACCACCTGTGGCGTCGAGCCCCCGCTGGACCGTTGGGGGACCATGATGCTGGGAGCTGTCAGCGACAGCGTCCACTCCACGTGCCTGACTGAGCTGCTGGAGGAGCAGGGGTACAGATCCGTGTTCTTCATGTCTCATGAGCCCACCTTCGAGCGGAGCCCCGACATCATAAAGAACTTGGGATACGAGGAGTTCTACTCTACCGAGGATATGGACAAGGAGGGGTTCGAACAGACGAACTACTTCGGCTATGAGGACGACATTATGCTCGAGCCGAGCGAGGAGTGGTTGAAAGAGCACAAGGACGAGCCCTTCCTGGCCACCTACTTAACCTCGGCCCCCCACCATGACTACCTCGCCCCGCAGGAGCGTTATGGACGCAAGGAGTTTACCGACAACGATTTGGTCAACCGCTACCTGAACAGCGTCCGTAACCAAGACTTCTTCCTCAAGAACCTCTTTGAGCAGTACAAGAAGCTCGGGCTGTACGAGGACACGGTCTTCGTCATCCTCGGCGACCACGGAGAGGGCTTCGGCGAGCACGACCGCTTCCAGCACAACAGCGTACCCTACCAGGAGGGGCTCAGGATACCGATGCTCGTCCACGACCCCAGGCAGTTCCAGGACGGCGCGACCCTTAGCGGACCGGTGAATCAGCTGGACATCCTACCGACCGTAGCCGACCTACTGGGCTACGAGATCGACGGCGGTGACTACTCGGGCGGCTCGTTCCTCCGGCCCTTGAGCAAGAACCGCACCTTCATGTTCAGTTGCTGGAACGAGAGCGGGTGTCTGGCGAGCTTGAAGGGGACGGAGAAGTATATCTACCACTTCGACGACCAACCCGACGAGCTCTTCGACCTCTCTGAAGACCCCGTCGAACGCCGAAACCTCATCGGGCAACAGTCCTCGGAAGAGGTAGAGCAGCGACGGCGCGACCTCCTAGAGTGGCGCGCAAAGGTAAACGCCAAGTACGGCATGGCGGCATTCGAATAGCTACATTTCTCAAGGGGTTTTACGAGACCCCTAACTCCTTGGCGATCTGTGGTATGGATCTATC
>DATDKT010000137.1:0-7898 GCA_036519775.1 Rubrobacteraceae bacterium | reverse complement strand
CTGATCCTGAAGCTCTCCGCTAGCAGCCAGGGCGAGAGCCAGAGCGAACTCGTCTACGAACCCCTCCCCCAAGATGACCCCAAGCAGCGCTGCCCGGACATCTCCCGTGCTCGCGAAGCTCTGGGTTGGGAGCCTGGCGTCCCCGCCGAGGAGGGTCTCTCGCGCACGATCGAGTGGTTCGCCCAGCGGCATGCCGAACGCGCCGAAGGAGAGCTCCAACGAGAGAGAGGCCGCACCACCTGATGAGAGTCCTCCTGAGTGGCGGAGCCGGCTTTATAGGGTCACACGTCGCGGACCAGCTTCTCGCCCGCGGCCACGAGGTCGCCGTCGTGGATGACCTCTCGAGCGGCAAGAGGGAGAACGTCCCCGAAGGTGCCCTATTCTACGAGCTAGACATCCGCGGCGGGTGCATCAAAGCCTTCGAGGAGTTCGAGCCGGAGGCGCTGTGCCACCAGGCGGCCCAGATGGACGTCAGGCGCTCGGTCCGGGAGCCGGCCTTCGACGCGGACGTGAACGTGCTGGGAACGCTGAGGCTGCTGGAGAACTGTGTGAAATACGCTACAAAGAAGGTCGTCTTCGCCTCGACGGGCGGCGCCATCTACGGCGAGCAGCGCGAGTTCCCGGCCCCCGAGGAACATCCTCTCTACCCGGTCTCACCCTACGGCGTCTCCAAGCTCGCCAGTGAGCGTTATCTGCACTACTATCACATCCAGTACGGGCTCTCCTACCTGGCTTTGCGCTACGCTAACGTCTACGGGCCCCGCCAAGACCCGCACGGCGAGGCCGGGGTCGTGGCGATCTTCTGCGGGAACCTCGTGGATGGTTGCGAGTCAACGATCAATGGGACCGGGGAGCAGACCCGCGACTACGTCTACGTCGAAGACGTGGCCTGGGCCAACGTCCTCGCCCTAGAGAAAGGCGAAGCGCCCGCTGGCAGCTACAACGTCGGAACCGGTATCGAAACGAGCGTCAACGAGCTATACGAGGTCCTGCGCGGGATCTCCGAGAAAGACCTCCCGCCCATGCACGGCCCTGCCAAACCCGGCGAACAACTCCGCAGCTCTGTAGACCCGAGCGCCGCCGGTCGTGCTTTAGGCTGGCATCCGAAAACGGACCTCGCCACCGGTCTCGAAAAAACCCTGAGCTTCTTCGACGCTTTAAGAGCTAACCGCTAGAAACTAAAGCTGTAGCGTTGCTCCCTCCACGGGTCGCCGTAGATGTGGTAGCCGTTCTCCTCCCAGAAGCCCGGCTTATCCTCGGCGAGGAGCTCTATGCCTCGGATCCACTTAGCACTCTTCCAGGCATATAGACGCGGAACGACCAGCCGCAAAGGATAGCCGTGTCCCGGCTCCAACGGTTCGCCGTTGTGGTGTGTAGCAAAGAGGGCGTCCTTCTCGTAGAGCTCCTCCACCGGCGCGTTCGTCGTGTACCCGCCGTCGCAGATGGCGCTGAAGAACTTCGCCTCCGGCTTGGGCTTCGCCATCTCCAGAAGGGTCTTCACCCACACGCCCATCCAGACGTTGTCGAGCTTGCTCCAGGAGGTAACGCAGTGCATGTCCGCCCTGACCTCGACGTTCGGCAGCTCGTTCCACTCCTCCCAGGTGAACCTCAAAGGGTTCTCGACTAGGCCCGAGACAGTGAAGTCCCAGGTGCTCAGATCCGCTGTCGGTGTTGGTCCGTAGGTCAGGATAGGCCAGCGGTCACCGACGAGATACTGCCCCGGTGGCACCCGCTCTTTGCCGCGCCCTGTATCTATCTCGACGCGATCCACCTTGGCTACTCCGCTGAAGCCTCTACCTTCTTGGGTTTCTTACCGAGTTGCATGGGTTCGGCCTGGACCGCTACGTCGTCGCCGAGCTCCTTGTCGCGGTACTGGTAGACGCCGCGGCAGGTGTGGCCGCCGGTGGTGCGCTTCTCGGTATAGGAGAGCTTGACGTTCGGGTTTATGGCGCTGACCATCGCTTTTTCGTAGGTCGAGAAGGCGGCGCAGGGCTTAACGTCCCAGCCGAGGACACCTTCCTGGCCCATGCCGCCAAACCACGGGCAGCGGTCGGCGTTTATCACGTACTCGCCGTCTTTGGTCTCGGTCAGCGTGATCTCGATGTCGAAGAAGCGGTTGGCGAGCATGACGACGTCCACGGTGTCCTTCATCGTCTTTACACCTAGTTGCTCGCGCAGATCCGTGCCCTGCTTCTCGCCGATGCGGCTCATGGCGAGCTTGCCGATCTTCTGGCCGTCGTATCCGAGATCGTCTGCCGCCCGGATCATCTCGTCCAGAATCACCCCGGTACCCGAGGCGGCGGCCTTCCACTTGTACCAGGTTGGGCCTGGAAGCCCGAGCTTCATAGCCCATCGCGCCAGAAACAGTGGCAACTTCGGCAACCCGTACACCTTCAACCACTTCATGAAAGATCTGTCCCTTTTTCGCCTACAGCGCCCCGAATTATACTCGCTGCGCACTCCAGACGTCCCGAGAGACTCATTTTAGCGTGCTTCGGCCCTATCTTCTCCTTCGTAAGGCGCTCCACTTTCACGACGTACTCTTCGGGCTTGGCCTTGCGCTCCAGCCCTCCGACGGACCGAGGCAATCCGGGAGCGCACGGACGCCGAGACGGAGGATCTTAGGCGCGAGCAAGAGCGCAAGCGGGGAGAACGGTTCCGGGCGCGCTGTACGAGGTCTTGGGGCTATCCGTGGTCGTCCGCAAGGACGGCACCCTCGAAGTGTCCTGGGGCGAGGAGAGGAGTCTGGGTCGTTGTCAATTGGAGGGCTCACATCCATGAGCCCGAAGACGACGAGGAGTCTCTGTTCGAGATCGTTCGCACGCTGCACGGCGTACTCTAGAGCGTGGTTGTACTCTGCCCTTTGCGCCTCCTGCATCCAGTACAGGACGTAGTCGCCCTCCCTGACGTCCTTCTCGTTCAAGGGTCGGATGCGTTCTTCTTGAATCTCCATCGTCACTCTTGTCCTCCGGTCCGCCGTCGCTTGCTGTCGCACGGATAGCGCCTCCAGACCTGCTCGTCTGGGCTAGAAAACACATCCCGTCAGGCAGGGAAACGAACGAAAACGGTTCTCAGTACCCCGGACGACCCATTCTGGAGTAGGTGATCTGCTTTCCGGCTTCCACGCCCGGCTGGTCGAAGGCGTTCACCTCGTAGAGCGAGCCTGCGATGGCCGTCTGCACCTGTAGAGCCTGGAAGAGGTATCCGAGGTGCTCCTCGTCCACCCTCCCGAGCCTTATGGTGCAGTTCGGTCGTCCGGCCTCGGTCAGGGCTTTGCGCGTGGCGTCGCACTCGACGTTCAAGAGACCGGCCATGGTGTGACCGCCGAGGTAGCCGACGCCTTTGAGGTCCTCGTAGGCTGTGGGGATGAGGAGGTCTCGCGGGTGCTCTTCGACCTCGACGATCTCGATGACCTTGTCCTGCGGCCCCTCCATGTAGAGCTGCACCTGCGAGTGCTGGTCGGTCGTCCCCACCGCCCCGTGTGGCGTGGAGCCCTTGCCCTCCTTGCCTAAGGATTCCGCCCAGAGCTGCACGAACCAGGCGGCGAGCCGCTCCAGAGAGTCGGCGTAGGGCATCATTACCCGCACGTTACGCCCCTTCGTCGTGTCCATGAGGTAGTGGTAGGCGGCGCCCTGTACGGTAGGGTGGTCCAGGCCCCCCTCCTCTACCTCGTCGGCGCACCGGGCGGCACCGCGCAGCAGGGAGTCGACGTCGAGGCCGGTGACAGCAGCGGGGAAGAGGCCGACCGGCGTGAGGACGGAGAAGCGGCCGCCGACGTCGGGCGGTATGGGAAGGGTCGTCGTACCTTCGCGGGCCGCGATCTGGTTGAGGTAGCCCTCTTCGGGGTCGGTGGTGAAGACGACGCGTTCCCCGTAGCCGTCTTCGCCCAAAGCCTCCACCAGGGCGCCGCGAATAACTAAAAAGTTCGCCATTGTCTCGGCGGTGGAGCCGCTCTTGGTGACGACGTTAACCCAAGTACTGTGCAGGTCCGCGATGTCGAGGATAGCGCTAAGGGTGGCCGGGTCGGTGTTCTCCGCGAAGTGTAGGCGGGGGGTACCGGAGCGCTCTTCGAGCTGGTTGTAGTACGGGTGGCTCAAAGCGTGGTGGAGGGCGATGGGACCTAGAGCCGAGCCGCCGATGCCGACGTGGATAAAGTCCGTCGCGCCCGATGCGTGTACCTCTTCAGCCAGAGCCTTCGAGGGTTCAGAGAGCTCGGTAGTGCGGGGGAGGTGCATAAAGCCGAGTGGGTCTTGGAGAAAGCCATCCACGGCCTCTTCGAGGCGGGGGCGCAGGTCGTGCAGCTCTGCTTCGCCGATGCCCCCTTCCACGTCGGTCAGGTTCGTGTAGTCGAAGGCGATCGATACGGCCATGCGCGCTGCTCCCCTCTGTGGCATTCCGGAACCGTTGTCTGGGGCAGTTTAACGGTTCGCGATAGTAGAGGGCCACCGGTTGGGGGATGACCCTCCGTTGCCTTTAGGCGGGGGACAGCTCGAGGAAGGACTCGAGCTGGGTGTCGAGGGCGCGTGAGCGGAGCCTGCTGAGGGCGGACCTCTGTATCTGGCGAACCCGTTCGCGGGTTACTCCTATCCCCGCCCCGATCTCCGCGAGCGTGGCGCACCCGTCGCCGTCGAGACCGTAGCGGCGTTTGACCACGTAGCGTTCACGCTCGGGAAGGGTTTCGAGGAGGCCCCAAACGGAGTCTTTGAGTGCGTCCTCCATGAACAGGTCCTCCGTCTCGGAGGCCGACTCGTCGGCGAGGAGGTCCGAGAAAGAGCCGTCCTCTCCGGGGCCGATGGGCACGTCGTAGGAGACCACGGTCTTGCGGGCGGTGAGGGCGCCGTGGACTTCGCCGGGGCTCTTGTCCAAGAGCTCGGAGAGCTCTTGGATCGAGGGCTCGCGGCCGCTCGTGGTCTGCAAGTGGTTGCGGGCGCCGTTCAAGATCCTCTCTTGTTCGGCCGCGTGGATGGGGACCCGGATAGAGGATGCCTTGTTGGCGATAGCCCGGCTTATGGATTGCTTGATCCACCACGTGGCGTACGTCGAGAACTTGGTGCCGAAGTTTGCGTCGAAGCCTCGTGCCGCCCGCATGAGTCCCAGGTTCCCCTCCTGGATGAGGTCGGTGAACTCGAGCCCCCGGCCCATGTATCCGCGGGCGATAGAGATAACGAGCCTCAGGTTGCACCCGACGAGCTCCTCCCACGCCGCCTCGTCGCCTTCCCGGATGCGCGCTGCGAGCGCCGCCTCTTCACAGCGGCTCAAGATCCTGTGCTGGCGGGCGTGAGCCAGGTACAGGCCCAGAACCTCCGATCCCGCGTTGGTTTTCTCTGAGATCTCCGTCCGCTCTATCTTCTGTTCCATATGCTCCTCCGAACCTTCCGTGCGCTCTGTTTCTATAACGACCACGATACTCCCGGTCCGGCGCAGGTTTAATAGGAAATAGGTCCCATGGGCCTATAGGCGAATGTCCCGGTTGTCCTGCCCGAGAGGCCCGCTGAACGCTCGTCTGGGCAGGGTATAATCCTCCGGCGCTATGCTAGAGCCTGCCGCCCCACATCCCGAACGTTCCCCCGCCCCGATAGGCGAGGTGATACCTTGTCTCAAGGAGGCGTACCCAGATGCCAGGACCGAGCTGGTCTGGGAGGACCCCCTTCAGCTCCTGGTGGCAACGATGCTCTCCGCCCAGAGCACCGATGTCCGGGTCAACGAGGTTACGAAGGGGCTCTTCCTGAACTACCGCACCGCCGAGGATTACGCTGAGGCCGACCTGAATCGTCTGGAGGAGGAGATACGAGCCGTCGGGTTCTTTCGCAACAAGGCCCGCTCCATAAAAAGCATGAGCCGCGCCCTCGTCGAGGAGCACGAAGGAGAGGTGCCACGCACGATGGGGGAACTCGTAGCCCTACCCGGCGTGGGCCGCAAGACCGCAAACGTGGTCTTGGGCAACGCGTTCGGCGTGGTCGAGGGCGTAGTCGTGGACACCCACGTCCGACGCCTCTCCAACCGGCTCGATCTCTCTAAAGAGAACGATCCTGAAAAGATAGAGCGCGACCTTCTGGAGATCGTGCCCGAAGAGGAGCGAACCCTCTTCTCGCACCTCCTAATCTTTCACGGCCGCCGCGTGTGTAAGTCCCGCAAGCCCGACTGCCCGAACTGCATCTTGAACCACGTCTGCCCCTCGGCCTTTAGAGCTTAATGAACGGGGGAGCGCGCCGGGACTCAGCGGTGTCTGTCGACGCTCGCTGCTCGCGTGCCTTGAAGTTAAAGAGTGGGCTCGACCTACTACTGGTTTGGCCTACTGATCGAGTTCGGAGGGATCACTAAGGACCGGCTCGGACAGATCTGTGAACGTTACAAGCCTACCGATCTCTAAATACTAAACCGCCCGACCTGCGGTTCCGCGTCTTGCTGACAGAAAGCACTCGAGAGGTAAGCTTCGAGCGGGTAGAATCATGCAGAGCATGAGAGGAGGAACGCCGTGAACGGTGTGGAACAGGAGCGCCTCAAGCAAGCCTTAGATCGCCTCATAGAGGCTGAGCGAGAGGCCCTTGATGTCATTGCCGAGGGGTTGGAACCCGACGTCGGAGGCCTGGAGGAAGACGAGCAACTCCTGGTCGGCAGGCGTTTGGAGGCGGCCTTGGAGGAGGTCGGGGCTATCCTAGAAGGGGCCCAGGAAGACGTGAGGGGCATCTTGGGGGGCGAAGGAGTCACATCTTGATAAGCTGACAACGCACTGGCCAAGTACGTACCCGGCCCCGACGAGATCCTTGAGGCCTGGCGGGAAGCGGTCTGCGATAACTCCCGCCTGATGGAAACACAACTTACCGGAGAACCATTACGACCAGCGCGACGGACCTAACAAGCAACGCGTTTGAGGCGCAGCAGGTCTGGCTATTCAAGACGGAGAAGGGGTAGTAGTTAGACCGTATTCCTAGCAGGATAGGCTGCCAACGGGAGCCGGGGCTTCTAATAGTACCCGGCTCTTCTTTGTGTCCTCTCGCCTTACGGGTTTTTCGGGGAGGCGTGGCATCGGACGCTCGGATCTCTACGACGTTACGAGCCACTTCCCCAGGTTCACTACCTATAGGACCGGTGGAGAGAGGCGTCCGATGGGTATCATGTAGAAGTTAGAGCGGGGCGCCAGCCGAAGGAATACCGCTGTTGCATGCGCCGTGTCAGGGAAAGGATCGAGCGGCATGATCGGAAGAATAAGAGAGGGTTGGCGGCGGTTCGAGGCGAGCAAGACGGGTCACCGATTCCGGGACCGCTACCGTCGCCACCGACGAAGCGGGCAGGGTAGGTCCGCTCTTCGGAAGGTTTCCGTAATCGTTGGCGGGATCGTGGTCGCGGTCGCGAGCCTCTTGTTGGCGCCCTTGCCGGGCCCCGGCTGGGGCACTTTCCTAGTGGGGCTGGTGATCATCGCGGGCGAGCTTCTGATCCTTGCTCGCTTCTTGGATTGGGTCGAGATGAAACTCAGAGGACCGGTGCGACGGGCCAAAGTCGTCTGGGCGAGTCTGCCCGCCGCTATAAGACTCCTGATCGGTATAGTAGTCCCGGTTTGCGGTACCGTATTGGGTATATGGGCCCTGTTATCTGTCTTCCGTTGGTTAATGTAGGTGAGCAACCCTTCGATACAAGAGGCCGGAGCCTTGAGAAGGACCCCGGGCAGGTGGTCGGTACGATTCCTCACGGCCTTGTCAGTGTCGGGATGAACTGCGGTTAATGGCCTCGAAAATTCCAGTTAAGTCCATTCAAGAGCGGAGCCCCGAAGGACCCTGGACCGGCAATTGTGTAAAAGCCGTTAGGCCCGCCGTTCCTGCTCCCGAGCCGTCTGCTCCATCTGTTGCTGCCGCTCCAGTTGCGGACGCTCCTCCGGGAACTGAACGTCGTTGACTGTGATG